>NZ_KV821620.1:105563-126018 GCF_001815685.1 Neisseria sp. HMSC056A03 | reverse complement strand
GGCCGTCTGAAAAATTTTCAGACGGCCTTTTTGTCGATATGGGTGTGAAGAAATGGTTTAGATGAATGTTTTTTCTGTCTGATGCGCAAAATTATCATGGAGCAGAAAAAAGGATAAAGGGGAGATTATGCTAAAATATTGTCAACAATTTTTGATTCCGCATAATATGGAATTAGCGTTTGACACACATACACAAGAGGATTTTATGAAATTTCTAGACCGTGAGGCGACCATTGCCAAACCTGGCTTTAATCGTTGGCTGGTACCGCCCGCCGCTTTGGCCGTGCATCTTGCCATCGGGCAGATATACGCTTATTCCGTGTTCAATGCGCCGCTGACCAAGCTTATCGGTATCACTGAGTCGGCTGCAGGAGATTGGAAGCTGACCACGGTTGGTTGGATTTTCAGTATTGCCTTGGCGATGTTGGGCGCATCTGCGGCCATGTTTGGTACTTGGATGGAGCGCGTTGGGCCGCGTAAGGCGATGTTCGTTGCTGCCTGCTGCTTCAGCTTGGGTTTTTTTGTGTCGGCGATCGGCGTTCATACGCACAATCTGTTTTTGCTTTATTTGGGCAACGGTGTGATTGGTGGGGTCGGTTTGGGCTTGGGTTATATTGGGCCTGTATCGACGCTGATGAAATGGTTTCCCGATAAACCGGGTATGGCGACAGGTTTGGCGATTATGGGTTTTGGCGGCGGCGCGATGTTGGCTTCGCCTTTATCCGTGTCGCTGATGAATTTTTTCTCCAGTGAAACTTCAGTTGGCGTAGCGCAGGCTTTTGTCGTTTTAGGACTATTTTATCTGGTGTTGATGATGTTCGGTGCGTTTACCATCCGCATACCTGCCGATGGCTGGAAACCTAAAGGTTATGTTGCGCCGAAAATCAAAAGCAAATTGGTCAGCAGCAATCACGTCAATGTTTCCGAAGCCATGAAGACGCCACAATTTTGGCTCTTGTTTTGGGTGTTATGTCTGAACGTGACGGCGGGTATCGGTGTTTTGGGTCAGGCTTCTGTCATGATTCAGGAGCTATTTTCTGAAACTTCTGTCGGTAAACAGGCTGCCATTGGCGCGGGTGCGGCGGCAGGTTTTGTGAGTCTGTTGAGCCTGTTTAATATGGGCGGCCGCTTTTTGTGGTCTAGCGTATCCGACAAAATCGGGCGTAAAAATACTTATACTATTTTCTTTGTGCTCGGTTCGCTGTTGTATTTCGCCATTCCGTCGATTGGCGCGAGCGGTAACAAGGCTTTGTTTGTTATTGGGTTTTGCGTCATCATTTCCATGTATGGCGGCGGTTTTGCAGCGATTCCGGCTTATCTGAAGGATTTGTTCGGCACTTATCAAGTCGGTGCAATCCACGGTAGGATCTTGCTGGCATGGTCAACCGCTGCGGTCATTGGCCCGGTGTTGGTCAACTATATCCGCCAAAGCCAAATTGAAAGCGGCGTTCCGGCTGCCGAGGCTTATAGCATTACCATGTACATTATGGCAGGTTTGTTGATTGTCGGTTTGTTGTGTAATTTGAGTGTCCGTTCGGTTCACGAAAAGCATCACGAAAAAGACATTAAGGTCGCGGCACATAGCGGCAACCCCGATGATGAAACTGCTGTATCCGATGCCTATCTGATCAGTAAGAAAGTATCAGCGGGCGGTATCGGAGTATGGTGGCGCTGGGCTTTAGTCTGCATTCCTTTGGGCTATGGCGTCATTATGGTGTTTGTTAAAGCATTAAGTTTGTTTAATTGATTGTTGAAAATTAAAGGCCGTCTGAAAGTTTCAGACGGCCTTTTCAAATGTTAAACAATTAATCTTTTGATACGCTGATGGTATGTTTGATGTGTTTTAAATTCGCAACGATGGTAAAAGTCATCATCACCAGTAATGCCCATGAACTCCATTTGCTGATGTGTACTGATGCCCACGCGCCGATTTGGTTGGGATAGCGCCAAACGCCGAATAGGGTTCCCAAATTTTCTGCCAGCCAAATAAAGAATCCGATCAGGACGAAAGCGAGCAGGAGGGGCATTCTGCGAGTGGTGTCATAGGGCGTGTACAAGACCGTTGTACGGGCGTATAGGCCGAGAGCAAAAGCAGCGAGATACCAGCGATAGTCGCCGATATAGTGATGGGTGAAGAAATTGATATAAATCGCCAGTGCGCACAAAGTGCCCAGCCAATACGGCGGATGGCTTTTGATTTTGAGGTCAAACAGCCGCCATGCTTGAATGATATAGCTGCCGACCGCAGCATACATAAAGCCCGCAAACAGCGGTACGCCGCCGATTTTGGTATAAGCCTCATCCGGATAGCTCCAAGATTGGATATCGCCTGATGTCTTGAACCACTCTAAAGCAAAGCCCACCAAGTGGAACAGCGTAATCGATTTGACTTCATCCCAAGTTTCCAACTTGAAATACAGCATGGCTGCTTGTACGGAGATAGCAAAAATCAGCAGCAGGTCGTAGCGTGAAATTCCCAACCAGCCCGTTTTCGGAACGAGGAACATGGCCATGAAAAACAAGCCTGCAAATAAGCAGGCTCGCGCTTCTTTTAAACCGAAAAACCAAAATTCAACAATAAAGCGTCGCCAACCACGCAAATCCTTGCGTTTGGGATGCTCAGTCAGCCAAGTATCCAGTTTGCCCAACATATTTTCAGACGGCCTCTTTATCTTGAAAATGTTTTAGGCAGATTGAATCGGAATAACGCGGTTTTGCTTACGTTTTGCGCCGCCCTCACAGTAGTTGGTTTTGACATAATCTTCAACGATTTGTAAAAACTCTGCAGCGATATTGTCGCCTTTGAGGGTGACTTTCCGCTCGCCGTCTACATAAACCGGCGCAACCGGTGTTTCGCCTGTACCGGGCAGGCTGATACCGATATCGGCAAGCTTGCTTTCGCCCGGACCATTTACCACGCACCCCATTACGGCGACGTTCAATGATTCAACACCTGGATATTCAGTGCGCCAAACAGCCATTTTCTGGCGTAAATAGTTTTGTACGTCTTGAGCCAACTCTTGGAATACGGTACTGGTGGTACGGCCGCAACCCGGGCAGGCTGTAACCATTGGCGTAAAGGAGCGCAAGCCCATGGTTTGCAGGATTTCCTGACCGACAATGACTTCTTGTGTGCGTGAGGAGCCGGGTTCGGGCGTAAGGGAAATTCGAATAGTGTCGCCGATACCTTCTTGCAACAATACGGACAAAGCTGCTGTGGAAGCAACAATGCCCTTGCTGCCCATGCCTGCCTCAGTCAGACCGAGATGGAGCGGGTAACGGCAACGGCTGCCCAATTCGCGGTAAACCTGAATCAAGTCTTGTACGGCGCTGACCTTGCACGACAAAATGATTTTGTCTTCGGGTAAACCTAAAGCCACGGCTTTTTCTGCCGATTCCAGCGCAGAAACAATCAAAGCCTCTTTCATGATTTCTTCAGGCGGCTTCGGTGTGGCAGAAGCTAAGTTGGCATCCATCATGCGCTTGGCAAGGCCTTGATCAAGCGAACCCCAGTTCACACCGATGCGTACGGCTTTATTGTTTTCTGCGGCAGTACGGATCATAAAGGCAAATTTTTCATCGCCTTTTGCACCTTTACCGACATTGCCCGGGTTAATCCGATATTTGGCCAAGGCCTTGCCGCACTCAGGAAATTCAGCCAATAAGCGTTCGCCATTAAAATGGAAATCACCAATCAGGGGGGTGGTGTAGCCCATATCGTCTAAGCGGCTGCGGATTTCGGCTACTTTGGAAGCCGCTTCAGGAGTATTGACTGTGATACGAACCATTTCCGAGCCGGCATCGCTCAATTCTTTGACTTGTTGGGCAGTTGCTGCGGCATCTGCCGTATCCGTATTGGTCATGGATTGGACAAGAACGGGCGCCTCGGAGCCGATGATGAGGTGGTCAATTTTGACTTGATGTGTCTGACGGCGTTTAGGTGTGGTCATTTTAGTTTTTTCCTGCAACAAAAGAGGCGGATTTTTCACCAGCAACACGGTATTTCAAAGGTTTGATAGGTGTGCCGCCGTAATTGGCTTCCGAGCCGGCTGCAATACCGATCCAAACATTGTAGGGTGCGCCGCCTCTCAGACGTTGTTCGCTTCCGGCTGGAACGATACGGCTGAATACTACTTTTCCATCTTTGTCTGTAATAATCAGATTGCTTCGGTATTGGACTTTAATCCAAAGTTCGTCTTTCTCAACTTTGACGGCAGGCTTCTCTTCTTGTACGACGGCGGAAGCTGCTGAGGCAGCTTGATCATTAGTCACTTCAGGCTTATTGGTTATTTCTTTTTTGCCGTCTTCAGTCATTTCGCTAACGGCAACATTATCCGTTTTTAAGGCAGGCGTTTTCATCGTATCAGCAACATCTTTGCTGTTTTGAATATTTGCCTGTTCGTTTTCAAAACTGGATTTGCTTTGCCAAAAGTAAACACCGCCTACAGCCAAAGCCAGTGCGGCTATCCCCAATATCCATTTTGGGAAACCTTGCTTTTCAGTGTCTGTGTAGCTTAAGCCGGCGTTGGCGCTGCGTGTTACCGCGTATACATGGTCTTCAAGTTGCGGAGTAATGGAGAGTAAATGTTTGGCGATGGTTTGTTCGTCGATTTTCAAAAATCGTGCATATGAACGCAGATAGCCAGAAACAAAGACTAAACCGGGAAAGCCTGAATATTCCCCTTTTTCCAAAGCATCAATTTGTTCGGCAGACAGTTTCAAACGTGAAGCAACATCTTGAATATCGATTTTGGCATCAGTTCTGTGTCTGCGTAATTCATCCCCCAATGTTTTGGCGGCTTGTGTGTCGTAGTTGATTTTTTCATTATTTTCCATTTAGTGGCCCGTTGTGACAGTTTGTAGTTCGTCTGAATAGGGGAAGTTTGCCCTAAGTTGGGCTTCGTATTCGTATGCGGCGTGTTTATTGCCCAAGGCGGTAGCCAAACGCCAGCCTAAAAGCAAATCATCAGCCTGCAGGACATCAACTTTGCTTTGGTATTGGCGGAAATAATAGTCGGCATCGTTCAGATTGCCTGCCATCATTTTGGTTCGGGCAAGTTCTTTGAAAGCAGGGAAGAATTGCGGATTCGCTGCTAAAGACCTTTCCAAATAGGCTTGGGCTAAAGAGTATTGGCCTAACCTTGCGCTGCAAATGCCTTTATTCATGTTGGCAATAAAGGGGCTTGGGTAGGTTGGGTCGGCCAGTGCTTTGTCAAAATAAGCCAAAGATTCTGCTGGTGCATTCATTTGATTGCACAAGAACCAACCGTAGTTGTTGTTAACTTCCGCACTATCAGGTTTTAAAGACAACGCTTTAAGAAAGCTTTCTTGAGCTTTGTCTTTGACTTTCAAATACTGATAAATCTCGGCACGTACCAACCAAGCAAGGTCATTTTTTGAATTGAACTTAAGCGCCTCTTCGATACTTTCAGTAGCTTGGCGGTAGTTTTGGCCACGCATATATTCCACAGCCAGTTGAGTTTTGATATTAGAAACTTGAATGGCACGTTCTTTAGGGCTTGGGCCGGAAGAGGACGCACAGGCTGAAAGAGTCAGTGCGGTAAGTAACGCGAATCCGAACTTGATTTTCATAATTAACCTTATTGTTCGACCAAAATCTGTTGCCATTTTTGTTGGCGGCGTGTTTTATCTTGTACTTGTCCGGCCAGTTGTCCGCAAGCAGCATCGATATCGTCGCCGCGGGTTTTGCGGACAGTAACGACAAAGCCGGCTTGTTGCAGAATATCGCGGAAGACACGGATATTTTCATTAGTAGAACGTTCGTAGCCGGAATTTGGGAAAGGATTGAACGGAATCAGATTGAATTTGCAGGGTACGTCTTTAACCAATTCAATCAATTCACGCGCATGTTGCGCTTTATCGTTGATGCCGTCGAGCATAACGTATTCAAAGGTAATAAAGTCACGGGGTGCTTTGACCAAATAACGTTGACAGGCCGCCATCAATTCTTTAAGCGGGTATTTTTTGTTGAGGGGAACAATCTGATCGCGCACTTCATCGTTGGATGCGTGTAAAGACACAGCCAAAGCAACAGGCATTGCGTCACGCAGTCTGTCCATTTGTGGAACCATACCCGAAGTGGAAACGGTCACACGACGGCGGCTCAAGCCGTAGCCGTGATCATCCAGCATAATGCTCAAAGCGGTAACAACATTGTCAAAGTTTGCCATGGGTTCGCCCATACCCATCATCACCACGTTGGAGATAACGCGTTCGTTTTTAGGGGTAACGCCCATGGCTTTATTGGCCCACCAAAGTTGACCGATAATTTCAGCGGCAGTCAGGTTGCGGTTGAAACCTTGTCGACCGGTAGAGCAGAAGGTACATTCCAATGCGCAACCGACTTGGGAAGAGATGCACAAAGTACCGCGTTCAGCCTCGGGAATGAAAACGGTTTCTACACCGTTGCCCGTGCCGACATCCAGCAACCATTTGCGCGTGCCATCCGTAGATTCTTGTGCCATCATTAATTTAGGCACTTCGATTGTGGCTTGTTCATTTAACTTGGCACGCAATGATTTGGCCAAGTCAGTCATTTCTTCAAAGTTTTGTGCACCGGCTTGATGCATCCAACGCATTACCTGCTTGGCACGAAAAGGCTTTTCGCCCATTTCGGCAAAGTGTTGCGTCAGTCCGTTTAAATCATAATTCAGTAGATTGGTTTTCATGTATTTTTATGTTTCTCAGTAAAGCTTTTAAAGCAAAGGGGCTTATTGGGCAGCTTTGCTTTAATAGCCTTTGGATTTTCAGACGGCCTTTAATTTGTAGTGCATACAAAGCAGTTTTGCCGTCCGATATAGAATCGGACGGCCGTAAAGCGGCTACAGGCTTTTACTCTTAGCGAGGGCAGATTTCGCTTTGGCTGAAGAAGTAAGCAATTTCAATCGCAGCATTTTCAACGCTGTCAGAGCCATGTACGGCATTAACACTGACAGATTCTGCAAAGTCGGCACGGATTGTGCCAGGAGCCGCATCGGCTGGATTGGTTGCGCCCATCAGTTCGCGATTTTTGGCAACGGCGTTTTCTCCTTCCAATACTTGAATCATGACAGGATTGCGAGTCATGAATTTAACCAAGTCTTCATAAAAAGGGCGGCCTTTGTGTACGGCATAAAACTCTTTTGCTTCACGCTCAGAGAGATGTTTCATTTTTGCCGCAATAATGCGCAAGCCGTTTTCTTCAAAGCGGCTGTAAATCTTGCCGATGACGTTTTTTTCTACTGCATCGGGTTTGATGATGGAAATCGTACGTTCGATGGCCATGTTATGTCCTTGTTTTTATTGAAAGGTGAGTTATCGTAGCCAAGAGGCGAGGGAAGTGTATTCTACCAAATTTCGCCCCTTTTTGGGAAAGGCATTATTTGCTTAAAGTCAGGTGTGGTTGTTCCAAGTAGACTTCAGATTGCATTTCGATCATACGGCTGGCTGTACGGGTAAATTCTTCGGCAAAATCGCCTTCAACGTAAATATCGTTTACGCCAACTGCGCTGGTAGCGCACAGTTTCACACGGAAATCGTATAAAACGTCAATTAACCATGTCAGACGGCGTGCTTCTGCTTTTTCTTGAGGGGTTAGGCGTTCTAATCCTGAAAGGAAAACCATCTCGTAATGTTCGGCTAAATACAAATAGTCAGCTTGTGAGCGCGGGCCGAAACATAATGCGCGGAAATCAAACCAGATAGCGCGTTCTGACTGGGCTTTATGGGGAATTTCCCGTCCATGAATAATGCTTATGCCTGGGTTTAATTCAGAGATTCCGCTCATTTCTTTAAATAAAGCAGCGAGTTTTTGCTCGTTTTCTTCATTATTGGGAACAAAGAAAATTTCGGCAGGACGCAGCGTACGCAAGCGGTAATCTTCGCCGCCATCCACATTTAAAACGGTCAGGTTGGACTCGATAAGGGCGATGGTTGGCAGGAAACTGCTGCGGTTTTGGCCTTGAGGATAGAGTTCGGACGGGGCGTAGTTGGAAGTGGCTACTAAGACTACACCTTCACTCAACAGGTTTTCCAACAAACGGCCCAAAATCATGGCATCAGCAATATCGCTGACGTGAAACTCGTCAAAGCATAAGACGCGTGTTTCTTTGGCAATTTCTGTTGCAACGGCTTTTAAGGGATTGGCTTCGCTTTTCAAGACCTTAAGGCGTTGATGGATTTCGGCCATGAAGGCATGGAAATGTACGCGACGCTTACGACGATAAGGGAGACAGCCGAAAAAAGCATCCATCAAAAAGCTTTTACCGCGTCCTACGCCGCCATAAAAATAGAGTCCTTTAGGTACTTGGGGAGAACGCAAGCTACGGCCGAGAAAACGGTTGCGTTTGCGTTTGAACATCATCAGCTCGGTCCACAAACGATCCAAATATTCAATGGCTCGCGCTTGGGCTTCATCGCGGATGAAGTTGGGCTGTTCGGCTGCAGCTTGATACCAAGTCAATGGGCTGTGGTTTTCAAATGGAGGTGGTGTGAATAGTTGGTCTCTATTGCTCATGTGTAACCTTTATTATGCTTTACTGGCGATAGTTGAAACATCATTCGCAATAGTTTGGACAGTAGTTGGAATGATGTTTTCATTACAGAATAGTCGGTCTATTATAAATGATTTCAGACGGCCTGCGTTTTTTGCAAAAGCATTGTAGTAAATATAGTTGAAATAGTGTGCGATTAAGGGATGTGTGAAAAGAGCTGGCTTTGTATTTCTTGCGAAAACAAAAAAACGCCGCATTTCTGCGGCGTTTTGCTACTAAGTATTAATGAGCACTTTCTTGCAATGCCAAGTCTACACGCTCACGCAACTCTTTACCCGGTTTAAAGTGAGGAACATGCTTTTCAGGCACTTCCACGCGTTCGCCGGTTTTCGGGTTGCGCCCGATACGGGCAGGGCGGTGGTTCAAGTCGAAGCTGCCGAAGCCGCGGATTTCGATACGTTGTCCACGAGCCAGTGAGCGGGTCATGGTATCAACCAAGACTTTTACACTGTATTCGACATCTTTAGCCAGCAGTTGGTTGCCATTTTTTTCGGCAAACACTTCTGCAAGGCGAACCATCAATTCAGACTTCGTCATGTCTGCAACCTTATTCTTGGTCGCCGGACAGTTTGGCTTTCAGCAAGTCGCCCAGGCTGGTAGTACCGGCATTGGCAGTTGCAGCGGCGTTAACTGAATTCAGCGCTTCGCGGTTTTCTTTAGCGTCTTTCGCTTTAACAGACAGACGGATGCTGCGGTTTTTGCGGTCAACGGTAACGATAACGGCTTCAACTTCGTCGCCTTCTTTCAGTTTGGTAGTCAGGTCTTCAACGCGGTCAGCAGCGAATTCGGAAGCAGGCAGGTAGCCTTCAACTTCTTCAGACAGAGCAACTACGGCACCTTTGGCGTCAACAGATTTCACAGAACCTTTAACCAAAGAACCTTTGTCATTTACGCTGATGAAGTTGCCGAACGGATCACCTTCCAGTTGTTTGATACCCAAAGAGATGCGTTCTTTTTCAACGTCGATGGCCAATACAACGGCTTCAACTTCTTCGCCTTTTTTGTATTTGCGTACAGCTTCTTCGCCGGCTTCAGTCCAAGACAGGTCGGACAAGTGAACCAGACCGTCGATGCCGCCAGGCAGACCTACGAATACGCCGAAGTCAGTGATAGATTTAACTGCGCCGGAGATTTTGTCGCCTTTGTTGTGGTTGGCGGCAAATTCTTCCCAAGGGTTAGCTTGGCATTGTTTCATACCCAAAGAGATACGGCGACGGTCTTCGTCGATTTCCAGGATCATTACTTCAACTTCGTCACCAAGTTGAACAACTTTGCTTGGGTGTACGTTTTTGTTGGTCCAATCCATTTCGGAAACGTGTACCAAACCTTCGATGCCTTGTTCGATTTCAACGAACGCACCGTAGTCAGTCAGGTTGGATACTTTACCGAACAGGCGGGTACCTTGTGGGTAACGACGGGTCAGGCCGCTCCAAGGATCTTCGCCCAGTTGTTTCATACCCAAAGAAACTCGTTGTTTGTCTTGGTCGAATTTCAGGACTTTGGCTTCTACTTCTTGACCAACTTCCAAAACTTCGCCTGGGTGTTTCACACGGCGCCATGCCAAGTCGGTGATGTGCAACAGACCGTCGATGCCGCCCAAGTCAACGAATGCACCGTAATCGGTGATGTTTTTAACGATACCTTTGATAACTGAACCTTCTTGCAGGTTTTCCAGCAAGGCTTTGCGTTCTTCGCCCAAAGTAGCTTCCAGAACAGCGCGGCGGGACACAACAACGTTGTTGCGTTTTTTGTCCAGTTTGATCACTTTGAATTCAATTTCTTTGCCTTCGAAGTGAGAAGTGTCTTTTACAGGACGTACGTCAACCAAAGAACCCGGCAGGAATGCGCGGATGCTGTTAATCATAACGGTCAGACCGCCTTTGACTTTGCCATTGATAACGCCGGACAGGATGTCGCCGTTTTCCATCGCTTCTTCCAAAGCGATCCAGTCGGCAGCACGTTTGGCTTTTTCGCGGGACAGTTTGGTTTCGCCGAAGCCGTTTTCAACAGATTCGATGGTAACGGTAACGAAATCGCCAACTTTAACTTCAATCTCGCCCTGAGCGTTTTTGAATTCAGCAACATCAATCAGAGATTCTGATTTCAGACCTGCGTTAACGGTAACGAAGTTTTGATCGATGCCGACTACTTCGGCAGTAATCACTTCACCTGGGTTCATCTCTTGCAGGGTAAAGCTTTCTTCCAGCAGCTGGGCAAAATTTTCCATAGTCATATATACTCTTTTCGGTACACCGCCAAGGGGTGCGGGTTAGGTTTGAAATGACCTGCCGTCCTTGGCGCGGCAGGTTGGGAAATGTTTTCAGACGGCCTTGTTATAGGGTTAACAGGCCGTCTGAAATGAAAACTTCGCGATTATACTCCAAATTTTAAACTTTATGATACCAATCAAGCACTTTTTTTACAGCTTCTTCGATAGAAAGGTTATCAGTATCTAAAAGCAGGGCGTCGGGCAGCTGTTTCAACGGAGCAACAGGGCGGCGGCGGTCTGCTTCGTCGCGCGCTTCAATGTCCGACAAAATACGCTCGAATGCAACGCCTTCGCATGGGATACCGAGTTGTTTGGCACGACGTTGGGCGCGGACATTGGCACTTGCGGTCAGGAAAATTTTTAATGCGGCATCAGGGAAAATAACCGAACCGATATCGCGGCCGTCGGCGACCAAACCTTTTTCGGTTAGGAAGCCGCGTTGGCGTTGTAAAAGGGCGGCACGCACTTTAGGCAACTGCGCAACGGCAGATGCGCCCATGCCGATCGCTTCGGTACGGATTTGCTCGGACACATCTTCGCCGTTTAATAATACGACGCTGCCTTCAAATTGTGCGGGCAAAGTTTCTGCCAGTGTGCTGACGGCGTCTTCATCTGACCAGGCAACATTGTGTTTTTGTGCGTAAAGTGCGGTCAGGCGGTAAAGCGCACCGGAGTCTAGGTAAAGAAAACCCAAGGCTTCGGCTACGCGTGAGGCAACCGTCCCTTTGCCGGATGCGCTGGGGCCGTCGATGGCGATGACTTTTTGCTTGAGGCTCATGTGTTCTCCTGAATGCGATAGGTATTTGAATTAACCGTTTATTATACGTTGCTTTGGCCGTCTGAAAGCGAAAATTTTTGTGTGATTTAGATTTGAGGGAAAAGTGGCTCGGCCTTATCGGGTATAATGGCCAAAATCATAATTTAACCGCTTTGTCTGATTGTTCGGGCCGTCTGAAACAACGGGTCGGGAACGGTCTTAGAATTTAGAAACATTATGTTACAAACTGATAATCTTACTTCTGCACAACCTCAGCGCATTATCACTGCTCAAAATATTTCCGCTCAGGAAGAATTGCTTGAACGCGCTTTACGTCCGAAAACTTTAGACGACTATATCGGGCAGGATAAGGCAAAAGAGCAGTTGGCCATTTTTATTCAGGCGGCGAAAAAACGTGGCGAAGCGCTTGACCACACTTTGTTGTTTGGCCCTCCGGGTTTGGGCAAAACTACTTTGGCGCACATTATCGCCAAAGAGTTAGGCGTTAATTTGCGCCAAACCAGCGGCCCGGTTTTGGAACGTGCCGGCGACCTTGCAGCCTTGTTGACCAATCTCGAGCCGCATGATGTGCTGTTTATCGATGAAATCCACCGTTTAAGTCCTGTGGTTGAAGAAATCCTTTATCCTGCGCTTGAAGATTATCAGTTGGACATCATGATAGGCGAAGGACCGGCCGCGCGTTCGGTCAAAATCGATTTGCCGCCGTTTACATTGGTAGGCGCGACGACCCGTGCCGGTATGCTGACCAATCCTTTGCGCGACCGTTTCGGTATCGTATCCCGATTAGAGTTTTATCAGAATAAAGATTTGGCGACTATTGTTGCCCGTTCTGCCCAGTTGTTGCAGTTGGATATGGGCGACGAGGGCGCGATGGAAGTGGCCAAGCGCAGCCGCGGTACGCCGCGTATTGCCAACCGCCTTTTGCGACGTGTACGCGATTATGCCGATGTGAAAAACAACGGTGTCATTGATGCGGAAATTGCCGATGCGGCTTTGAGTATGCTGGATGTGGACGGGCAAGGTTTGGACGTGATGGACAGGAAATTCCTTGAGGCGATTTTGCACAAGTTCAGCGGCGGTCCTGTCGGTTTGGAAAATGTGGCTGCTGCGATTGGCGAATCGACCGATACCATCGAAGATGTGATTGAGCCTTATCTGATTCAGCAGGGCTTTTTGCAACGTACACCGCGCGGACGCGTAGCAACCGAACGAGCCTATCTGCATTTCGGCTTGAAGGTTCAAGAATAATAATGAAGGCCGTCTGAAAACTGCTTTCAGACGGCCTGATACTTTCAATTTCATATGATTGTCGGCAAATATCTGCCGATAATCGGTTAAAATGTCCCCCTTTTCTTTTTTGAAGTTTCCCCATGAATATCTTATCCGTAGAAAACGCTTCCTTTGCCATCGGCCATGTCGCCCTGCTCGACAAAACTTCCTTCCAACTCGACAGCGGCGAAAAAATCGGCTTAATCGGCCGCAACGGCGCGGGTAAATCTTCGTTTCTAAAAATCCTCGCCGGCGTGCAGAAGCTCGACGACGGGCAGATTATCATTCAAAACAACCTCAAAATCGTTTATGTGCCGCAGGAGTCCTTTTTTGATAAGGACGCAACCGTATTTGATACTGTTGCTGAAGGTTTGGGCGAAATTCGCGATTTATTGCGCCGTTATCATCATGTCAGCCATGAGTTGGAAAATGGTTCGAGTGAGGCTTTGTTGAAAGAGCTCAACGAATTGCAACTTGAAATCGAAGCGAAGGATGGCTGGAAGCTGGATGCGGCCGTGAAGCAGACTTTGGGCGAACTCGGTTTGCCGGAAAACGAAAAAATCGGCAACCTCTCTGGCGGTCAGAAAAAGCGTGTCGCCTTGGCACAGGCTTGGGTGCAAAAGCCTGATGTATTGCTGCTGGACGAACCGACCAACCATTTGGATATCGACGCGATTATTTGGCTGGAAAATCTGCTTAAAGCATTTGAAGGCAGCTTGGTTGTGATTACCCACGACCGCCGTTTTTTGGATAATATCGCTACGCGCATCGTCGAACTAGACCGCGGCATTCTGCGCTCCTATCCCGGATCGTTCTCTAAATATAGCGAGAAAAAAGCGCAGGAATTAGCGGTTGAAGCGGAACATAACCGCCTGTTTGACAAATTCCACGCGCAGGAAGAAGCGTGGATACGCAAAGGCATTGAAGCGCGCCGTACCCGTAATGAAGGCCGCGTGCGCCGTTTGGAAGAGCTGCGCCGCCAGCGCGCCGAACGCCGCAATGTACAAGGGCAGGTCAACTTCAAGCTCGACAGCGGCGAGAAAAGTGGCAAAATCATCGCCGAATTGGAACACGCTTCGTTTGCCTATGGCGACAAAGTCATCATGGACAAATTCTCCACCATTTTGCAACGCGGCGACAAAATCGGTTTAATCGGTTCCAACGGTATTGGCAAAACCACCTTCCTCAAGCTGATTTTGGGCGAATTGCAGCCGACCTACGGCAGAATCCGCATCGGCAGTAAGCAAGAGGTTGCCTATTTCGACCAGTTCCGCAGCGCGTTGAATGAAAATGATACTGTGTTTTACACGCTCGGACAGGGCAATGATTACGTTGAAGTCGGCGGTAAGAAAAAGCATGTGATGAGTTATTTGGAAGATTTCCTGTTTCATCCGGCACGAGCACAAAGCCCTGTTTCATCGCTCTCCGGCGGCGAACGCAACCGCCTTTTGCTGGCAAAACTCTTTACCCGTCCTGCCAATATTTTGGTCTTGGACGAACCGACCAACGACTTAGACATCGACACCCAAGAGCTGCTTGAAGACTTGCTGCGTGATTACCAAGGCACGGTATTCCTTGTCTCGCATGACCGTATGTTCTTGGATAATGTGATTACCCAAAGCATTGTTTTCGAAGGACAAGGCCGTCTGAAAGAATACATCGGCGGCTATCAGGACTATATCGACGCAAAATCGCGGGAAGAGAAAATTCAGACGGCCTCTGCGCCCAAAGCGGTTGCCGAGCCTGAGAAAGTCAAACCCAAAGCCAACCGCACGGTCAAACTTTCCTATAAAGAACAGCGCGAACTCGACGCCCTGCCTGATGAAATCGCAGCTTTGGAAACCGAACAGGCTGAAATCAATACCCAGCTTTCCGATCCTGAAATTTTCAAAGATTACGAAAAAGCAGGTGCATTGCAAAGTAGGGCTGAAGAAATTGAAATGCTGCTTTTGGAAAAGCTGGAACGCTGGGAATGGCTGGAAGCGAAACAAAATGGCGAGGCGGTTTAAATTGGGAATTTTGTCCCAAAGTAGGGCAGATATTTTTCTAAATCATGCCGTCTGAACCCTGAATATTCAAAAATAAGGTCTACAACCAACATGAAAAAAGTCGAGAAAAACGTATTGGTGCTGCATAGCGCTAAGGAAATGTTTGAGCTGGTGGACAAAGTTGAGGACTATCCAAAATTTTTGCCGTGGTACAGCAAGACCGAAGTCATCGAACGTAAAGGCAATGAGCTAAAAGCGCGCCTGTTTATGGACTATATGCGCGTCAAGCAGTCATTTGCGACGCACAACCACAATATCCCGGGGCAGGAAATCCGCATGGATTTGCTCGAAGGGCCGTTTAAAACCCTGCGCGGCACTTGGAAATTTATCGATTTGGGCGATGATATGTGTAAAGTCGAATTCAGATTAGAATACGATTTCTCCAATGCCGTACTCTCTGCCATGATTTCCCCGGTGTTCGGCCATCTTGCCGGCACGCTGGTGGATGCTTTTATTAAAGAGGCCGACCGCCGCTATGCTTGAGATTGAAATTGTTTACGGACTAGCCGATAGGCAAGTATTGAAGAGCATGACCGTTGCCAAAGGTACAACCGTGCGCGAGGCTGCCCTGCAAAGCGGTTTGGAGGTGGAGTTTCCGGAATTGGATTTACAGCAAGCGCCTTTGGGTATTTTCGGCAAGGCCGTGAAAGATGAGACGGTGTTGCGTGATGGGGATCGGATTGAGGTTTATCGTCCATTGTTGATTGATCCGAAAGAAGCGCGACGTAAACGCGCCGGGCAAGAATAAATCAAAGGCCGTCTGAAACTTTTTCAGACGGCCTGTCAAACTGAAAGAACAGTAATGAGCTTGAAAATTAAATTAATCGTTGGTTTGGGCAATCCAGGCCAAGAATACGAACAAACGCGCCACAATGTCGGCTTTTGGCTGTTGGACGAACTGGCGTGGAAATGGAAAGTCAATTTTAAAGATGAGAAGAAATTTTACGGTGAAGTAGCGCGCGCCACTACGCCTGATGGCGATGTTTGGCTGCTCAAACCCATGACCTTTATGAACCGCTCCGGTCAGGCCGTTGCCGCTTTGGCTCAGTTTTACAAAATCAAGCCGGAGGAAATCTTGGTGGTTCATGACGAGCTGGATATTCCATGCGGTCGTATCAAATTTAAACTTGGTGGCGGCAACGGCGGACACAACGGCCTCAAAGACATTCAGGCTCGTTTGGGTACGCCTAATTTCTACCGCCTGCGCTTGGGTATTGATCATCCGGGCGACCGTAATCTCGTTGTCGGTTATGTGTTGAATAAACCGTCAGCGGAACACAGACAGCAAATTGATGATTCCATCGCTAAATCCCTGCAAGGATTGCCGGCTGTGTTGAATGGCGAATGGGAAGAGGCAACACGTTTTTTACACAGTAAGTAAGCGTACCCAAATCAAACGGGTAGCCTTGCACATCATGTTCAGACGGCCTGAAAACAGATAATGCGTCTGAATAGCGATAAACCAATCGAAGAAACAGTAAATATGAACGAACTGACCAGCCTGATGCATACCGAAGCCCCAGGCATTGTTGGCGAAACATTAGACTTCTGCCTTTACGAATGCAGTATTGAAGATGCACCGGATGCTGAAGAGGTAGCACAATGGCGTGATATTTTGAAGGCGCGGGGTGGAAAATTTGTCCGCTTGGCAGACATCTGTCAAATATGGCTGGATGAAGAGGCAGACAAATGAAAGCCTTACCATTAAACAAATTTACTACCGCTGCCTTGATTTGGTTTGCCGCCGCCATTTATGCCTTACTTTTCAAAGAGGGCGGCAATAGCGCTCCACCATTTCCCCATTTTGATAAAGTCGGCCATTTCGGACTGTTTTTCGGTCAGGCATGGCTGTGCGCAAAAATATTTATTCAAGAGAATAGGGAAATACCCTATAAAGGCATTCTGCTTGCCGCTTTATTGTTTGCAGTAGGAAGTGAGTTGGTACAGGCATTTCTGACTGCTACGCGCCAAGGTTCGATCGCGGACGGTATTGCCGATATGGCAGGTGCTGCGGCGGCGCTGTGGTTTGCAGAAAAAGTAAAAGCAGCAAAAAGTTAGACATATTTAAAAAAATTAAAGGCCGTCTGAAATCCTGAGAAACAGGTTTCAGACGGCCTTTTGTTACTTGATATTTGAAGCAATGATTGCTTCATGACAGGCATTCAAATATTAGAACGTTACGCGTACACCGGCATATACTTCGTGGGAATGGAGCTTAACGTTATTGATCTTGCTCCAGTGGTTATAGCGATAGCCTGCATCCAAGGCAACGTTTTGTATTTTCTTGTCGTAAATTAAGCAAATCTAAAAATGTTTTAACTGTTGTAAAAAAGCACTTATAAAAAACACTGTAACAAGTCGTTTAAGAACAAACGGCCTTGTTTGGTCGGGCGGAATACGGTCGGGTCTGATTCAAGCAGGCCTTTTTGTCTGGCGGTTTCGATTTGTGCCATGATTTTTGCAGTGGGTACGCCGGTACGTTCCTGCAGCATTGAAGCAGGTACACCGTCAGTTAGGCGCAGGGCATTCATCATGAACTCGAATGGAAGGTCTTCGGCAGCAACGGTTTTGCGTTCAACGGCTTCATGCGGATTGCTCTGTATGGCGGCAAGATAGTCGTTGGGATGACGGCGGCGGACGGTACGTTCGATACGGTCGGGATAGGAAATTTTGCCGTGCGCACCGGCGCCTATCCCTAAGTAATCGCCGAACTGCCAATAGTTCAAATTATGGCGGCACTGCATATTAGCTTTTGCAAAAGCCGAGGTTTCGTAGTGGATAAAGCCTGCACCTTCCAATTCGCCGTGTACGGCATCTTCAATATCCAACGCTGCTTCATCTTGCGGCAATCCTTTTGGCGGCGTATGACCGAAAGGCGTGTTCGGTTCCATTGTCAGATGATATGCGCTGATATGAGATACGCCTGTTGCGATAGCGGTTTGGACATCGTTTAAGGCCGTCTGAACGGTTTGGTTTGGCAGGGCATACATCAAATCGATATTGACTTTGTCAAATAATTTCAATGCAGTATCAATGGCTGTCAGAGCTTCTTTACCATTGTGAACGCGTCCCAATCTAGTCAGCATATCGTCGTTAAAACTTTGTACGCCGATAGACAGGCGCGTAATGCCTGCGTCTTTAAATCCTTGAAACTTCTCAATTTCAAATGTGCCCGGATTGGCTTCCAAAGTAATTTCCGCTTCGGGTTGCAAGCGCAACAGCGAACGCACGCCGCTTAACAAGCGGTCAATCGATTCCGCCTGAAACAGGCTGGGTGTACCGCCGCCGAAAAATATGGTTTCTACCGGTCTGCCCCAAATATTGGGCAATTCAAGCTGCAAGTCGGTTAATAGGGCATCGATATAGGCTTCTTCCGGCAGGCCGTTTTTGAGGCTGTGGGAATTGAAGTCGCAATATGGACATTTTTTGATGCACCACGGTATGTGGATATAGAGTGATAAAGGGGGTAGAGCGGTTAGATGGCCGGGGCGTTGGAAAGTGATTTGGGTCATGGTATGTATTGGGGCTCAAGGCCGTCTGAAATTTTTAGGCCGTTATTTTAACTGAAATGTTGGTTGGGAAAGTAATCAGTAGGAAATTTGCAAAGTCTAAGCGCTCAAAAAAGCTTCAATTTCTTCTTCTGATAATTTGGAATTGCAGACGGATTTTATTTTGCCTTGTGAGATTTTGAGTAGAGCGGGAACAGTTTTGATGCCGTGTTGTTCACGAAAAGTTTTTAAAGCTGCTTTGTTGCTGCTGTCTGTAAAGCGGATGGTAAGCTGCTTGTTTAAGGAAACGGTAGACAGTTTTGCAACAAAACGGCGACAGTATGAACAGCTTGGTTTGCCTAAAAAGGCGATAGCAGTTTCTTGACTGTCAATGAGTTGCAGAAGTTCGTCAGGTGTGGTTGGGATGAAGGCAGCGACGTGTTTTGCAAAGGCTGCCAATTCTTCAGGTGTGGGCTTGGGCATGGGAATGAATGTGAGGTAGGCCGTCTGAAGGTTTCAGACGGCCTGTTGTTAAAGTCTTTTGCGTATCCAAGACGAGAGTTTTGGTGCGCCGAATAGCAGGAAAATGCCGATAAAAAGCTGCGCGATGTTGGCAAGTATACCGGCTTGGTTTTGTGCGCCGAGGTCCGCCCAAACGGATGTATGTGTGTCGATAGCAATAGACTGTACAAAATGATAGAGAGAGAACTGGTAAATTAGGTCGGGGATGGCTTGGAAAACAGTATATATGCCTATTAATACAATACCGGTCGTCAGCCATGGTGCAGGGTGTTTTGGGGCTTCCTGTACGGTTTGCAGATGTTCGGGCAACAGGCGGTTGGCAATGGCGGCAGGGAAACACCATAGCAGCAGCCATGCAATTAAATACAAGCCGTAGAGCATCAGTACGGATGAGATTTGTTTACTGTCATACATGCTTTCTGTCTGTGCGAATATGGTAGCAATGCTGCCAAGCGTTTGTACGATACCGATTAAAACGACCAAGCGGATGGCGACAATCAAGATTTGCTTAGGGGACATGGATTTCTTCCATTATTTGTTGGATTTAGAACATCTAAAAAACGTTTCAGGTTTTCAGACGGCCTGCTATCGATTTATAAGGTTTCGATTTTTCTTAATAGTTCACGCAATGCTTGGGCGCGGTGGCTTTCGGCATTTTTGATTTCAGGGTCAAGCTCGGCGGCGGTGCAACCGTGTTCGGCCAGATAGAAATGTGGATCGTAGCCGAAGCCGTTTGTGCCGGCTGCTTCTGCCTGCCATTGTCCACGCCAGATGCCTTCTGCGATGATGGGTTGTGGGTCGTTTTCGTGGCGGACGAGGACGAGGACGCAGACGTAGTAGCAGCTTTTATCGTCTTTATCGGCAAGATCGGCAGAGAGTTTGGCGTTGTTTGCGGCATCGGATTTGGGGTTTTCGCCCGCATAACGTGCGGAGAAAATGCCGGGTGCTCCGTTTAAGGCGTTGGTGCAGATGCCGGAGTCGTCGGCAAGTGCCGGTAAACTGCTGTATTTAGCGGCATGACGTGCTTTGGCCAGGGCATTTTCAACGAAGGTATGGTACGGCTCGGGGCATTCGGGCGTATTGAACTGCGATTGCGGCAGGACTTCGATGTTTAAGTCGGCAAAGAGGCGGGAAAATTCTTTGAGTTTGCCTGCGTTGCCACTGGCAAGGACGATTTTTTCAAACATGGTTTTTCCTTAATGGTTTTCGGTTTGCTGCATACGAGCCATTTGTGCGCGTGCTTTGTGGCGGATGTAAAGGGCAAGGCTGCCGATTTGGGCAAAAACGGCGGCAAAGGCAAACAGAAAGGCGGCAACGGCAAATTGTTTGCTGTGAATGCTCAGAAGATAAGCGCCCAACAGAATCAGTACGATAAACATCAGGGTAAACAGGGCGGTCAGGAGCAGATAGGCTTTTTGTCGGATCATGGCAGCTTGGGTAAGGGGGAAAATGTTCTGATTATAACGTCAGATTGGGAATTTGAAACCATGCCGTATTCGTTAAAAAGGCCGTCTGAATATTTCAGACGG
>NZ_KV821620.1:76203-105463 GCF_001815685.1 Neisseria sp. HMSC056A03 | reverse complement strand
AAAGGCCGTCTGAATATTTCAGACGGCCTTAAGTCGAATAACGGATTAACGCAATTCTGTGTGCAGGCGGCTCAACAATGTGGAGGCATCGCTGCCTTTGTATGGGCTGCCGTCTTTGTTCAACAGATGGAGGCGTGCGCCATTGTTGATAGGCTCAACATAAACGATGATTTCAGGATAAGTTTTTGGCGCTTCTGCTTTGCCTTTGCCAAATACGCGTTTGAACAGACCCGGTTTTTTATTGGCAACTGCTTCGCCTTCGGTTGGCGCTTGTTGAACCAAGAAAGCGCGGCGTTCGGCATTTTGACCGATAACTGTCAGACCGATGCGGTCAAGCGCAAGGGCGGTACGGCGCCAGTTGCGGCCGTAATCGCCTGCCAGCAACAAAGTGCCGTTGTCCACACGCGCCAATTCAGACGCATTGCTGCGAGCGGCAACGCTTTGGGTCAGAGCCTGTTCGGCTTGCTGACCGTCAACGCCCAAGTATTGCATAAAGCGGGCGAGGAATGCGGCTTCGAGGTTAGGGTCGTTTTCACCCGGCTGCCACATTGTAGTGTCTTTTTTACGGTCGGCATAAACTTCTTTCATGCCTTTGTGGGCGAAGAAGATATCGGTCGAACCATTTTTGCCTTGTTCGATGCGGATGATGAACTTGTCGCGTTCGCTGGTAGAGTAGATGCCGCCCAAGCCAACTTTATCCAACAGGCGGCGCAGGCTGTCTTGAGGGATTTTGGCTCGGTTTTCAGCCCACTCGGTTTCCATTTGGCCGATGGCAGGTTCTTCAGATTTGATGTCGAAACCGTTTTCTTGCCAGAACACTTTCAGCAAAGGCCAAATTTCGCGAGGCGATTTGCCTTCGACAACCAACCAGCGTTGGTTGCCGTCACGCTCAAGGCGTACGCCTTTAACGGATTTCAAGACTTCTGCATTGGCAGGCTGTTGTACGGCTTGAGTGCGGCGTTTGTTGAAATCGCTGGCACGGACGGCGCCGCTGCCTGCCGGTAATTGATAGAGGTTGCCTTGGTCTGGGTTGTTCAAATCAGGTGGTACTTCCAGTTTGACCAAGCGGTGTGATTGACTTTGATAGTCGAGTTTGGGTTGTTCTTTTTTGTTGCCGGAACAGGCAGTCATGCTAATCAGGGCGAGGGCTACTACGATGGGTTTGATATAGGTCATCTTGTTTTCCTGTGGATGAAGTTCTTAACAGGGAGGCCGTCTGAAAAGGGTGTTTGGGATTCAGACGGCCTTATTTCCGGATCAGATTTGTCCTGATTTTTCCAGAGCGGCTCGGACTTTGGCTTGACCGGCTTCGGTCAGTGCTACCAAAGGCAGACGAACATGGGGTTCGCATTTGCCCAATAAGCTCAGGCCCCATTTGGGCGCGGCTGGGCTGGGCTCGCAGAACATGGTGTTATAAATTGGGATAAGTTGCTCGTTTAGACGACGGGCGGTCGCAATATCGCCCTCAAGGGCGGCTCGGCACATGTCGGCAAAGAGTTTCGGTGCAACGTTGGCTGCGACGGTTACCACGCCATGACCGCCACACAGCATGAAAGGCAGGCCGGTAGGATCATCGCCGGATAAAACGGCAAAACCTTCAGGAACGCTGTTGATCAATTCGATGTTGTTGCCGATATTACCGCTGGCTTCTTTTACGCCGACGATATTCGGAATCTCGGCCAAACGCAAAATAGTGTCGTTGCTCATGCTGACGACGGTACGGCCGGGAACATTATAGATAACCATCGGAATCGAAGTGGCTTCGGCGATGGCTTTGAAATGTTGGTAAATGCCTTCTTGCGAAGGTTTGTTGTAGTAGGGAACAACAGATAAGGTGTAGTCCGCACCGGCTTGCTCGGCGGCTTTGGAAAGGGCGATGGCTTCGACAGTATTGTTGGCGCCTGTGCCGGCGATAACGGGAACGCGCTTGTTGACGTGTTTGACAGTGGCTTCAATAACGGCCAAATGTTCTTCAACAGGCAGGGTGGCTGACTCGCCGGTGGTGCCGACTGCAACGATGCCGTCGGTGCCGTTTTCAATGTGCCAGTCGATTAAGTCGTGAAGTTGTTCGTAGTTGATGCTGCCGTCTTGATTCATCGGAGTAATCAGGGCAACCAGACTGCCTTTTAACATACGGAAACCTTTAATTTTATGGTGTGGGTGGATTATGCAGTGGATTGTAGCTTACTTTGTTGTTTGTGTGAAACATATCCGCTAAGCGGCTTTGCCGTTTAATGGTGACTTGTCATTATCTTAATGAATAATACATTTTTAAATCATTGGTTTGTTTGTTTTGTGATGGAAAAATGATGTCAAGAATTAAAATGTGTTAAGGCAGTTTGAGGTCGCCTGAAAACGGTTGTGCGGAACTTTCAGACGGCCTGATGGTTTTGAATTTGCTGATACATTTCAAATTAGTTAAAATACGCTTCTTAATATTTTTTAACGATTCTTGAGAGAAGGTTCAACATGGCCGGAATGACTGAAAAACAAGCGAAACCGCTTGATTTGGTTTATGGTTTGGAAGATAAGCCGCCGTTTGGGAATGCGTTGTTGAGTGCGGTTACGCACCTTCTGGCGATTTTTGTTCCGATGATTACTCCGGCACTGATTGTCGGCGGGGCATTGGAGTTGCCGGTTGAAATGACGGCTTATTTGGTGTCGATGGCGATGGTGGCTTCGGGTGTCGGCACTTATTTGCAGGTCAACCGTTTCGGGCCGGTCGGTTCGGGCATGTTGTCGATTCAGTCGGTCAACTTCTCTTTTGTTACCGTGATGATTGCACTCGGTACCGGTATGAAAGAGAGCGGTTTGACTGAAGATGCGATGATTTCAACGCTTTTGGGCGTGTCCTTTGTCGGCGCGTTTTTGGTGTGTTTCTCCGCTTGGCTTTTGCCTTATTTGAAAAAAGTGATTACGCCGACGGTAAGCGGCGTGGTTGTGATGCTGATCGGCTTGAGCTTGGTACATGTCGGCATTACCGATTTCGGCGGCGGCTTCGGTGCGAAAGCAGACGGCACGTTCGGCTCGATGGAAAACTTAGGTCTGGCATCGCTGGTGTTGCTGATTGTATTGGTTTTCAATTGCTTGAAAAATCCATTGCTGCGTATGAGTGGTATCGCGGTAGGTTTGATTGTCGGTTATATTGTTGCGCTGTTTTTGGGCAAAGTAGATTTTTCCGCCCTGCAAAACCTGCCGCTGATTACCCTGCCTGTTCCGTTTAAATATGGTTTTGCATTTGATTGGCACGCGTTTATCGTTGCCGGTGCGATTTTCTTGTTGAGCGTATTTGAGGCAGTTGGCGATTTGACGGCGACTGCGATGGTCTCCGAGCAGCCGATTGAGGGTGAGGAATACACCAAACGTCTGCGTGGCGGCGTATTGGCAGATGGTTTGGTGTCTGTGATTGCGACTGCGTTGGGCTCTTTGCCTTTGACTACTTTTGCGCAAAACAACGGCGTGATTCAAATGACCGGCGTGGCTTCGCGCCATGTGGGCAAATATATTGCGGCGATTTTGGTATTGCTGGGCTTGTTCCCCGTCATCGGCCGCGCGTTTACCACGATTCCGAGTCCGGTTTTGGGTGGCGCGATGGTGTTGATGTTCGGCCTGATTGCGATTGCAGGCGTGCGGATTTTGGTCAGCCACGGTATTCGCCGTCGTGAAGCAGTCATCGCGGCTACTTCTGTCGGTTTGGGTTTGGGCGTGGCGTTTGAACCGGAAGTGTTCAAAAACCTGCCGGTATTGTTCCAAAATTCAATTTCTGCCGGCGGTATTATGGCGGTATTGTTGAACTTGGTGTTGCCGGAAGACAAAACCGATAAAGCGGTTAAGGTTGAAACCGACAGTTTGGATCACTAAGCAAGCTTTGTTCAAAGGCCGTCTGAAGTTTCAGACGGCCTTTGGTTTTTCGGCTATAATATTGTTTTTATTTGTTATCCGAGTGGTTCGGATAGCTCTACCCGGAAAGGTTTTATATGACGGTTTATTCACTTTTTATCACTTGTCCTCGCGGTTTGGAAGCACCTTTGACGCAGGAACTTGAAAACATGGCATGTCAGGATATCCGCGCTGTTGACGGCGGTGTGGCATGTAAAGGCACGATGGAGCAGGTGTATCGCATCAACCTGCATTCGCGCGTTGCCAGCCGTGTTTTGCTGCGCTTGACCAAAGGCGGTTATCGCAACGAACACGATATCTACAAACTGGCACGAAATCTGCATTGGACAGGTTGGTTTAAGCTGGAGCAGACCTTTAAAGTCAAAGTTGAAGGCAAGCGCGCCAATGTGAAAAGCCTGGATTTTGTCGGTTTAAAGATCAAAGATGCCGTCTGTGATGCCTTCCGGGATATTTATGATGCGCGTCCGAGCGTGGGCAAAATCAACCCCGATATCCGCATTCATGCCTTTATCGATGAGCGCAATGTGGAAATCTTTATCGATACTTCCGGCGAAGCACTCTTCAAACGCGGCTATCGTCAGGATACAGGAGAAGCGCCATTGAGGGAAAACTTGGCGGCAGGTTTGCTGCTTTTGGCAGACTACGACGGTACGCAGCCTTTCCAAGACCCGTTTTGCGGCAGCGGCACGATTGCCATTGAGGCTGCATGGATTGCGACACACCGTGCACCGGGCTTGATGCGCCGTTTTGGTTTTGAAAAACTGCAAAACTTCGACAAAGAAAAATGGCAAGCCCTGCGCCGTGAGGCTGAGAAACAAATCAAACCGGCCGCCGCGCCAATTTCCGGCAGCGACAACGACCGTTATATGATCCGTGCCGCATTGGCCAATGCCCAAGCCGCCGAAGTGGATAATTTCATCCGCTTTGACGTGCAAGATGCACAAGCCGCGCGGCCAAACGGCGAACACGGCATTATGATTTCCAATCCGCCTTATGGCGTGCGCCTTGCCGAAATTCAGGCTTTACAGGCGCTTTATCCTCAACTGGGCACATGGTTGAAACAGCATTACGCAGGCTGGCTTGCCGGAATGTTGACAGGCGATCGCGATATGCCGAAATTTATGCGCCTTTCTCCGAAGCGTAAAATTCCATTGTTCAATGGCAACTTGGATTGCCGATTGTTTTTGATGGATATGGTTAAAGGCTCGAATCGGGGCTAAAACCTGAAATAGAGGCCGTCTGAAAGATGATTTCAGACGGCCTTTTTTGTTTTATTTAGATAGACTTTGCCATAACGGAGTTTGCTTCTCGTATTTTAATTTCAGACCGTCTGAATCGTGTTCGGACGGCCTTTTTATTGGCTTAAAACTGCTATTCTATAATAATAGACAATCAGGTAAATAATAAAAATCTATTATACGGATAAAATACATTGTTAAATAAAAATACCATATCTAGTAGTTTTGTGTTTTAATTCGCACCATATCTTGTATTTTATGATGTTGCAATGAGCAGCTTGAAATTTACAGTTGAGCAAATTGTTTGGCAGGAAGTGCCGGGCGAAGTGTCGCTGGCGTTTCTGTTTTCAGGCTGTCCGCTGCGTTGCAAAGGTTGCCACAGTGCCGATACATGGAAAGAGGGTATTGGCACAGAATTAACCGAGGATTATTTAAAAGGCCGTCTGAAACGCTATCACGGATTAATTACTTGCGTATTGTTTATGGGCGGGGAATGGCAGCCGAAAGCCTTGCAGAAAATGCTGGCTATTGTTGCCCAAGAAGGTTTGAAAGCCTGCTTGTACACCGGTCTGGAGCGTGAGGAGCTGGAGGCAGTTTCAGACGGCATCCTGCCTTATCTGACGTATCTGAAAACCGGCCGCTGGCAGATGGAGCTGGGCGGCTTGGACAGCCCGACAACCAATCAGAAGTTTATCGATTTGCGCACGGGCGAGGTATTGAACCGCTTGTTCATCAAAGACAAACCTATGCCCAAAGTTTTTCCAGTGGCTTCAATTTAGCCCGGTGCTGTATTGCACTGATTTAAATTGAATTTATTGTATTCGCTGACAGCGATGTTTCAGACGGCCTGACCGTCATTGCTTGATAAATCATCCAAACCTTACAGGAGAATTAACATGATTCGGCTGGATCCCGAGCAGTTAAACGGAAAACTACAATTCATGCACGACTACATCAGCGCGCAAAACGCGGCGGACGGTTCGAAAATGGACGCCAACGCCAACGTTACCCAGAAAAACATCGCCACGATGGAAGCGGAAATCATGAAAGACTTTTTCGTGCAGATTAACCGCGCCCAAGTGTCGCGCAAAATCGCCGAAATTTTCGACCAATCCGTCGCCGACGAATACATCCGCCAGATTGAGGCGCATGAGATTTATGTGCACGACGAAACCAGCCTCAAGCCTTATTGTGTGTCGGTTACGTTGTATCCCTTCCTGCTCGACGGGTTAAGCAAACTCGGCGGTGAATCCAAGGCGCCGCAGCATCTGGCTTCGTTTTGCGGTTCATTTATCAACCTAGTGTTTGCTATCAGCGCGCAGTTCGCCGGCGCGGTGGCGACGGTGGAATTTCTGACCTATTTCGACTACTTCGCCCGCAAAGACTACGGCGACGATTATTTGGAAACCCACGGCAAAGAAATCGCCAACCATATGCAGCAGGTGGTGTACAGCATCAACCAGCCCGCTGCTGCGCGCGGTTATCAGAGCGTGTTTTGGAATATTTCCGTTTACGATCAATACTATTTCGACGCGATGTTCGGCGATTTCGTCTTCCCCGATTTCAGCAAACCGGTATGGGCGAGCGTGGCGAAGCTGCAAAACTTCTTCCTCAAATGGTTCAATCAGGAACGCACCAAAGCCGTTTTGACCTTCCCCGTCGTTACCGCCGCGATGCTGACCGACGGCGGCAAATGCAAAGACACCGTGTTTGCCGATGAAATGGCGAAAGAGTTGGCGGAAGGTAATTCCTTCTTCGTCTATCTTTCCGACAACCCCGATTCGTTGGCTTCCTGCTGCCGTCTGCGCAACGCCATTGAAGACCGCACCTTCAGCTACACACTTGGTGCGGGTGGCGTGGCAACCGGTTCCATCAACGTCATCACCATCAACATGAACCGACTGGAACAAGACGGGCGCGACCTTGCCGCCGAAGTTGCCAAAATCCATAAATACCAATACGCCTACCGCAAACTGATGGAAGAATACCAAGCTGCCGGAATGCTGCCCGTTTACGATGCAGGCTTTATCACGCTGGACAAACAGTTCCTCACCATCGGCATCAACGGCATGGCGGAAGCCGCCGAATCGCAAGGCATCAAAGTCGGCTACAACGACGATTACATCAACTTCGTCCAAGGTCGTCTGAAAACCATATTCGAAGCCAACCAAGCCGCCAGCAAGCACTACGGCGTGAAGTTCAACACCGAGTTTGTCCCCGCCGAAAACCTCGGCGTGAAAAACGCCAAATGGGACAAAGCCGACGGCTACAAAGTCAGCCGCGAATGCTACAACTCCTATTTCTACGTCGTCGAAGACGAAGAAATCAACGCGCTCGACAAATTCCTGCTGCACGGCAAAGAACTGGTGGACTGGCTCGACGGCGGTTCCGCGCTGCACCTGAACCTCGACGAAGCCCTGCCTGAATCCGGCTACCGCTCGCTCTTGGACATCGCCGCGCAAACCGGCTGCAACTACTTCTGCGTGAACGTGCGCATCACCATCTGCAACGAATGCGGCCACATCGACAAACGTACCCTGCACGCCTGTTCCGCCTGCGGTTCGCACGACATCGACTACGGCACCCGAGTGATCGGCTACCTGAAACGCGTATCCGCCTTCAGTAGCGGTCGTCGCAAAGAGCACGCGCTCAGACATTATCACCGTAAAGCGGCGTAATTATTGATAAAAAGGATTACTTACAAAGGCAAAGGCCGTCTGAACTTTCAGACGGCCTTTAGGATGTTTGGATAGACTGATTCTTTCAATGATATGATTTTAATTAAATTAAACAACAATACTTGACACTTTAATATAATGAATTAACATATAATCTCCTTTAACTCAAACTCGAAAAAAAGCGAGAGACATATGAAAACATCAGCTTTATTAGCAGCTTTATTGGCAGCCCTGTCCCTGTCAGCATGCGGCGGCGGTTCAGGCTCATCTTCTTCTGCCGTTTGTGACGAGTACGAAAAAGCATTTGCCGAAGCAACTAAAGACGTAGATGCCGCAACCAAAGACATGATGCAAAAATCTTTCGAACAAACCAAAGAAGCCCTGAAAAACCTGCCTGCAGACCAACGCGATGCAACTTGTAAAACTTCTTTGGACGCTTTGAAAGGCGTTCCTGCTGCCGAAACTCCTGAAGAAAAAGCCGAAGAAGCCAAAGATGCTGCTGAAGAGGCTAAAGAAGACGCAAAAGACGCAGCGGAAGATGCCAAAGAAGCTGCTGAAGACGCTAAAGAAGAAGCTAAATAATACGGCTAAGCTTTATAGAAAAACGGATTCCAATAATTTGGAATCCGTTTTTTGTTTTGTAGATCAAGGTAGGTGTTTTTGAACAAGGAATTATTGCTTTCAGACGGCCATATTTAATGCCGTCTGAAAGCGTTAGTTTTAACTAAGTAAAATTTACAATAGCAAACCATTAATCAAACAACCGCGTGCGTGCGTATCGCACACACCCTACGCGTTGGTTTTGAAGTTCCGTGCGATTCGCAGGTAGGGTGTGTGGCGTAGCCACGCATGCGATTGTTTGGGTATGTAAGTTACGGATTATTCTACGTATTGATTTTAAAGTTTCGCGTGATTCACAGGTAGAATGTGTGCAGTACGCACGCGGTCGGTAATTTTTTATAGTATTCACTCTCCAAAACTCATTACCGCTGTTTCTTTTGTGTCGCCCCAATCCAACGGCAACCATCCATCTCGAACATAACGGTGGAACGACGAAAACGCCCAATCGCGAACATTGCCGCACAATCCATGTTTGACGGGATTGAAATGGATATAGTCCGCGTAACGTTGCAAATCCGTTTCGTCGCGCACGGTGTGTTCGTAAAAACGCCGTTGCCAAATACCGCGTTTGTGCCGCCGCTGTTTGCTGGCAGACAGGTTTTCGGCATGAGGGAAATGTGCGGAGAATTTGGTTTTAATCAGCCGCCAGCGCAGGGAATAATCCGCATCGTCGGGCGGTAGCGTCCAAATGGCGTGAATGTGGTTCGGCAGCACGCATACGGCGACGGTTTCAAAGGGATATTGTTTTTGCACATCCATATAAGCCGCACGCAATAGGTTGATATGTTCGACAAGCAGGCGCGATTTTGGATCGGCGAGTTTGACGGTGAAAAAGAATGTGCCGCCGGCAATGAAGTTTCTGCGATAACGCGCCATAGGATTTTTGTTTGTGGTTTGGATGTTGGAGAAGGAATGGTTTGTTGTTTAAGGTTTTAACTTTGTTGGAGCTGATGTTTTCAGACGGCATTGGAGACCGTCTGAAAGCGCTAGCTTCAACGAAGTTAAAAGTTGAAACGGCAAACCGTTAATCAAGCAACCGCGTGCGTGCGTACCGCACACACCCTACGGGTTGGTTTTGAAGTTCCGTGTAATTCACAGGTAGCGTGTGTGGCGCAGCCACGCACGCGCGTGGATTGGGTATGCAGGCTACGGCTTGCTGCTGGCTTTTAGATTTCAATCGGATGGTTCAATTGCTGCAACATCTCGTTATCTAATTTCAAATCACAGAATTCACATTCTAATCTTTGCTTAGTTCTATCTACAATTTCTTCCGAGTATGTGTTATCAGTGTTTAGCCTCATAAATTTTGTAGGAATTGTGTATAGTAAGGATTGGTTATTGCAGCATGGGCATTTAACTATAAAGATATTATCATTTAGTCTTCTGGTTGCCTCTGTTTGTTGATTAATTTTTTTTGTGTTGAATGAATTATTATTTTTACGAGCTTTCCAGATATTTCGGGCTCTTTCAATTTCTAATGAAATTTTATTCTTTATATCATCTTGTAGTGTTTGGCTTATGGAAATTAAATTAGGTTGTTTGTTTTTGAAAAAATTATTTAGTCCATTTTTTAGGCCATGTTCATCAATAAAGTTTTTTAAAAATGGATAAAAATCCCTTTTAATCAAATTAATTATTTTAGGCTTATCCATCATGTCATAATTATGGTGCATAATAATGTCTCTTGCGTTTTTTAGTTCAGATAACATTTCCTTGTATTTATTAACTGTATTGGAAAAGATACTTGCTCGATATATAGCTTCTTTTAATGCTATTGTATCTTGATTAACATTTTCTATTTTTTTGTTTATTGCTTGATTCTCATATATCCATAGATTAGTTATTTTTGCAAAAGTTATTTTTTCATCATTGATTGGACAAATGAAAATAGGATTAATATCAAATAATAGTCCTTTTAATAATCTCTCAATACCAATTGCAAAACTAACAATTACATTCTCTACTCTATAATCATTATCAAATCTATCATTTATTATTGCATCAGTAACATTTTGGAAGTGGCGGTATGAGTGTTGATAAAATTTATTTCCTACATTGTTATACATAAAATGCTCCTATTCCTATAAAAAATTTAATACATTAGCTAAATACTTCCCAGTATAACTCCCCTTAACCTTCGCCACCTGCTCCGGACTACCTTGAGCAATAATCCTGCCCCCGCCATCACCGCCTTCCGGCCCCAAGTCCACAATCCAATCCGCGGTTTTAATCACGTCCAGATTATGCTCGATAATCACTATCGAGTTGCCTTTGCCTTTCAGACGGCCTATGACTTCCAGCAGCAGGGCGATGTCGGCGAAGTGCAGGCCGGTGGTGGGTTCGTCGAGGATGTAGAGCGTTCTGCCGGTGTCGCGTTTAGAAAGTTCCAAGGCGAGTTTGACGCGCTGGGCTTCGCCACCGGAGAGGGTGGTGGCGGACTGGCCGAGGCGGATGTAACCGAGGCCTACGTCCATCAGGGTTTGCAGTTTGCGCGATACGGTGGGGACGGCGTCGAAAAATTCGCGGGCTTCTTCGACGGTCATGTCGAGGACTTGGCTGATGTTTTTGCCTTTGTATTGGATTTCGAGCGTTTCGCGGTTGTAGCGTTTGCCGTGGCAGACTTCGCAGGGGACGTACACGTCGGGCAGGAAGTGCATTTCGACTTTGATGACGCCGTCGCCTTGACAGGCTTCGCAGCGGCCGCCTTTGACGTTGAAGGAGAATCTGCCGACGTTGTAGCCGCGTTCGCGTGAGAGGGGGACGCCGGCGAAGAGTTCGCGGATGGGGGTGAACAGGCCGGTGTAGGTGGCGGGGTTGGAACGCGGGGTGCGGCCGATGGGGGATTGGTCGACGTTGATGACTTTGTCGAGGTGTTCGAGGCCACGGATGTCGTCGTATGGGGCGGGTTCTTCTTGGGCGCGGTTGAGTTCTCGGGCGGTGATTTTGGCGAGGGTGTCGTTAATCAGGGTGGATTTGCCGCTGCCGGATACGCCGGTGATGCAGGTAATCAAACCGAGCGGCAGTTCGAGGGTTACGTTTTTGAGGTTGTTGCCGCGCGCGCCTTTGAGGACGAGCATTCGCTCGGGATTGACGGGCGTGCGTTCAGACGGCACGGCAATGGATTTTTTGCCACTAAGGTATTGTCCGGTAACGGAGTTTTCGCATTTGGCGACGTTTTCGGGTGTATCGGCAATCAGTACGTTGCCGCCGTGTTCGCCCGCGCCCGGGCCCATATCGACGACGAAATCGGCTTCGCGGATGGCATCTTCGTCGTGTTCGACCACAATCACGCTGTTGCCCAAATCGCGCAGGCGTTTGAGGGTGGCGAGCAAGCGGTCGTTGTCGCGCTGGTGCAGGCCGATGGAGGGTTCGTCCAAAACGTACATCACGCCGGTCAGGCCGCTGCCGATTTGGCTGGCGAGGCGGATGCGTTGGGCTTCGCCGCCGGAAAGGGTTTCGGCGGAACGGCTTAGATTCAGGTAATCCAGCCCGACGTTAATCAGGAAGCCGAGCCGCTCGGTGATTTCTTTGAGGATTTTTTCGGCGATTTGTTTTTTGTTACCGTCCAAATCCAGCGTTTCAAAGAATTGGTGGGTTTTGGTCAGCGGCCAGGCGGAAACTTCGTGCAACGGTTCGCCGCTGACGTAAACGTAGCGAGCTTCTTTGCGCAAACGTGCGCCGCCGCAGCTCGGGCAGGCGCGGTGGTTTTGGTATTCGCGCAGTTTTTCGCGCACGGTTTCGCTGTCGGTTTCGCGGTAGCGGCGTTCGAGATTGGGAATGATGCCTTCAAAGGCGTGGCTGCGGTTGAAGGTGGTACCGCGTTCGGATAGGTAAGTGAAATCAATGACTTCTTTGCCTGAGCCGTGCAACACGACTTTTTTCACTTTTTCAGGTAGCGTTTCCCAAGCAGCCTGCACGTCGAAACCGTAATGCCGCGCCAACGACTGAATCATTTGGAAATAGAATTGGTTGCGCTTGTCCCAGCCGTCAATCGCGCCGGTTGCCAACGACAATTCGGGATGGGCGACCACTTTTTCGGGGTCGAAGAAATTGGTGTTGCCCAAGCCGTCGCAAGTCGGGCAGGAACCCATCGGGTTGTTGAAGGAAAACAGGCGCGGCTCCAATTCGGGCAGGCTGTACGAACACACGGGGCAGGCGAAACGCGCGGAAAACCAATGTTCTTCGCCGCTGTCCATTTCCATCGCCAGTGCGCGCTCGTTGCCGTGGCGCAGCGCGGTTTCAAAACTTTCCGCCAGCCGTTGTTTAATGTCGGCTTTTACTTTCACGCGGTCGATGACCACGTCGATATTGTGTTTGATGTTTTTTTCCAGCTTCGGCACTTCGTCAAGCTGATAGACCTCGCCGTCCACGCGCACCCGTGCAAACCCCTGCGCCTGCAAGTCGGCAAAGAAATCGACAAACTCGCCCTTACGCTCGCGCACCGCCGGCGCCAGAATCATCACGCGCGTGTCTTCCGGCAGCTTCAAGACGGCATCGACCATCTGCGACACGGTCTGGCTCGACAGCGGCAAATTGTGTTCGGGGCAATACGGCGTGCCGACGCGGGCGTACAAAAGGCGCAGGTAATCGTGGATTTCCGTTACCGTGCCGACGGTGGAACGCGGGTTGTGGCTGGTGGATTTCTGTTCGATGGAAATCGCGGGCGACAGGCCTTCGATCAAATCGACATCGGGTTTGTCCATCATCTGCAAAAACTGCCGCGCATAGGCGGACAGGCTCTCGACATAACGCCGCTGCCCTTCGGCATACAGCGTGTCAAACGCCAGCGACGACTTGCCGCTGCCCGACAGCCCCGTTACCACTACCAGCTTGTGGCGCGGAATGTCCAAATCGACGTTTTTCAAATTATGCGTGCGCGCGCCGCGGATGCGGATGGTGTCGTTGTCGTGTGAATGTTTGGGATGATGGTTGCACATGGTGTCGGGCCGTCTGAAAAATAAAATAAACGGCTATTGTAGCACTTTTCAAATGACAGACTGGATAGATAAAGCATTTGATATAAAAGAAACAAAGAGGCCGTCTGAAAATATGTTTTCAGACGGCCTTGATATAGATGGATCAGCTTATCAGTCGATTGTGCGGAGAATTTCGCGCAAGGCTTTTTGCCAGTCGGACGGTTTGATACCAAACTTGGTCTCTAGGCGTGAGCAATCCATAATGCTGTATGCCGGACGCGGAGCGGGCAGGGGGTATTGTTCGGTGGTGATTGCGTGCAGTTCCGGAATGCGGAAGCTGTCGTCTAATTGGTGGGCCGTCTGAAAGATGGCTTTGGTAAATTCGTACCATGTTGCTGATTTATTGCCACAGTAATGGAAGATACCGCGTGGGGAGGTGGGTTGTTGCAATAAACTGATGATGGCATGAGCCAAGTCGCCTGCATAAGTCGGGCAGCCGGTTTGGTCATGAACGATGGAGAGGGAGTCACGCTCTTTAGCAAGGCGCAACATGGTTTTGACGAAATTGCTGCCGTATTCGCTAAACAGCCATGAAGTACGGACGATTGTACTTTCCGGATGCGCGGCTAAAGCCAAAAGCTCGCCTGCAACTTTGGATTGACCGTAAGTGCTGCGCGGATTGGTGTAGTCGGTTTCGCGGTAAGGGCGTTTGCCTTCGCCGTCGAATACATAATCAGTGGAAATATGAATAAAGCGCGCGTGTGCGGCGCGGGCGGCTGCGGCCAGGTTGTGAACAGCGGTTGCGTTGACGGCAAAAGCAGTCTCTGCGTTTTCTTCTGCTTTATCGACGGCAGTGTAAGCCGCGGCATTAACGATGGCATCTGGTTGGAAGTTTTTGATCATGTGATGCACGGCTTCGGTATCGGTAATGTCCAGCGAAGTAGAGTCGGTAGCAATCAGTTCCCAATCTTCGGGCAGGCGGTCGCGCAGACAGCGGGCAAGCTGGCCTTTGGCTCCGGTCAATAAAGTACGCATGGTTGAGTATCTCCTCTGATAGCTGTTAAATAGGTATTCGTATCATTATAGTGTAAATACGACAAATTCACATTATTGACGTAGAACAAAATGCGGATGCGGCTGTATTTGGGCAAATTATCGATATCATCTATCCACAATAATAACCACTTATTGGTATTATGTTTGCTTACTATAACTATAGTTAAAGTTCAGCTTTCAACAAGATAGATAAAGGATCTATGCTGTTTGAGAGAGTGTGAATCAATGTTGATGTTTTTATTGTTGCTAGGATAATGGAATTTAAAAACAGGCAAAACTCCGTCCTTTTGTCGGAAAATTCTACCGTTTGATATTTTTCAGTAAATATCTTGAAAAATATAACTAAAATAATATTTGAGCAAGGGCGGATTTGCTTGTTCCTCTAGCTCGATATCTTTATTAACCATTTTGGGAGTAATTATTATGGCAAGATCTTACAGCGGGCATCATGGATCCCAGGCTGGTACGACTTACTGGACCCCAGGTAAGCCTTACTGCTATTCTGTTTCAGGGCAGAAGTTCGACCCAGCTCACTTTTGCGGTTCATCAAAATCTTCTGGTTCTACCGGCAGCACCGCTAGAACCGGCAGCGTGCCGCCAGTAGTTCATGTGGTACCTGGTTCACCTTACCACCCTTGGCACACCAAACCACAACCAAAACTTCGGCGTATACCACGTCCACTAAACCCTGAGCCACACCCACAACCGCAACCGCAACCACAAAAACCTCATCGTAGACCACCTCAACCAAAACCTGAGCCACACCCACAACCGCAACCGCAACCAAAACCTCAGCCTCAGCCTCAGCCTAAGCCACAACCAAAACCTGAGCCTAAGCCAGACTGCAAAGGCTGTGTTGACGACCATAACCAAGACAACTCATACGGTCACGAAGACAAAAACCCAGGTAATATCATCCGACCCAACGTTATCCGCGGTACTGATGCTAAAGATACCATTTATGGTACTGCTGGCGAAGACATCATCTACGGTGGCAACGGCGCAGACGTAATCTACGCCGGTGCAGGTAATGACACCATTTACGGTGATGCCGACGGTGACTCTCTGTACGGTGAAGAAGGTAAAGACTACCTGCAAGGTGGTGACGGTAACGACTACCTGAACGGTGGTTCCGGTGCTGACATCATGCGCGGTGGCGACGGTAACGACGTTTATTTCGTTGACGATGCCGACGACCAAGTTATCGAGTACGGTAATCTGAACGGCGGTATCGATACTGTTCGTACCGTTATCGACTACACCTTGACCGATAACGTTGAAAACCTGTTTTTGCAAGGTATGCAAAACCTGAACGGTACCGGTAACTCTTTGAACAACAACATCGAAGGTAACGGCGGCAACAACCATCTGTACGGTTTGGCCGGCGATGACTGCCTGGTTGGTAAAGACGGTAACGACTACCTCGACGGCGGTGTCGGCAACGACATCCTGATCGGCGGTACCGGTAACGACACTTACTTCTTCGACAAAGGTTACGGTCACGACACTATCCGTGAGGAAAGCGGTAATGACACCCTGTTGTTCGGTAAAGGCATTGCAGCTTCCGACGTATTGCTGAGCAAATCAGGTGCCAACCTGACTGTTTCTGTCGGTTCTGACAGCATCACCATCGACGACTGGTTCACCGGTAACAATCACAAAGTTGAAAACTTCAAATTTGCTGACGGTAGCACTTACCAAGTAACCGGCCACGGTGACTACTACTCTTTGTCTGCTGTGAACCACATCCAAGAACAGACTCAAGTTTCTGGATGGTGATTTTCAGGGTTCTTCTCTGAAATCAACGGTTAAGGCCGTCTGAAACCAAAATATAAGGTTTCAGACGGCCTTTATTTTGTAAACAATCTGACGAAAAATTCCAAATTGGGCTAAAATATCGCATTCTTCTGTCTATCTAAGAGATACCCGAAATGTCTGAAATCAGCTTGAAAAAAATCTACTCCGGCAAAGTACGCGATTTGTACGAAATTGACGATAAACGTATGTTGATGGTTGCTTCCGACCGACTGTCTGCATTCGATGTGATTTTGGATGACCCGATTCCGGGTAAAGGGGAGATTCTGACGCAGATTTCCAATTTTTGGTTTAAAAAACTGGCTCATATTATGCCTAACCACTTTACCGGCCATACCGTTTACGATGTTTTGCCTGAAAACGAAGCCAAAGTTTTAGAAAAACGCGCCGTCGTGGCTAAAAAACTCACTCCGGTGAAGGTGGAGGCCATTGTGCGCGGTTATCTGGCAGGCAGCGGTTGGAAAGATTATCAAAAGACAGGCTCTGTCTGCGGTATTCAACTGCCTGAAGGTATGCAGGAAGCGCAACAACTGCCTGAAGTGATTTTTACGCCATCGACCAAAGCTGAGGTTGGCGATCATGATGAAAACATCAGCTTTGAAGAATGCGAACGCATTATCGGAAAAGAATTGGCGGCGGAAGTACGCGCCAAAGCGATTCAGCTTTATACAGAAGCGGCCGAATATGCCAAATCTCGCGGTATTATTATTTGCGATACCAAGTTTGAATTTGGTTTGGATGAAGAAGGTACGCTGACTTTGATGGACGAAGTGTTGACGCCTGACTCCAGCCGTTTTTGGCCTGCCGACCAATATAAAGTCGGCACCAATCCGCCGTCTTTTGACAAACAATTTGTCCGCGACTGGTTGGAGCAAAGCGGTTGGAACAAAAAAGCGCCGGCGCCTAAAGTGCCTGCCGATGTGATTCAAAAAACAGTCGAAAAATATCAGGAAGCATTGACTTTACTGACTCAGGATTAATTTTTAAGTTTGAAGGCCGTCTGAAAGAGATATGTTTCAGACGACCTTTTTATTGTATCAATACTGGATTTTAAGGATGGTTGCCTTTATAATCGAGAGTTGTTTTCAGTGCCTTAAAGGCCGTCTGAAAGCTTGTTTATAACCTGCCGCACGGTCTGAAACCCTAACTATGCACATTCGGATTTTAGTGTGCATTATTAGTGTTTTAGCAGTGCGGTATTTTGAAAGGAACAATAATGTTCAATAAACACGTTAAGACCTTCCAATACGGTAATCAAACCGTTACTTTGGAAACCGGCGAAATTGCTCGCCAAGCCGCTGCTGCCGTTAAAGTATCCATGGGCGACACCGTTGTTTTGGTTGCCGTTACTACCAACAAAGAAGTGAAAGAAGGCCAAGACTTCTTCCCTCTGACTGTCGATTACCTCGAGCGTACTTACGCAGCAGGTAAAATCCCCGGCGGTTTCTTCAAACGCGAAGGCAAACAAAGCGAAAAAGAAATCCTGACCAGCCGTCTGATCGACCGTCCGATTCGTCCTTTATTCCCCGAAGGTTTCTACCACGACATCCAAATCGTAGCGATGGTCGTGTCTGTTGACCCTGAAATCGATTCTGACATTCCTGCAATGTTGGGTGCATCTGCCGCGCTGGTGTTGAGCGGCGTACCGTTTGCCGGTCCGATTGGTGCGGCACGCGTGGGTTATGTAAACGGCGTGTACGTTTTGAACCCGACTAAAGCCGAATTGGCTAAATCACAATTAGACTTGGTTGTTGCCGGTACTTCTAAAGCCGTGTTGATGGTGGAATCCGAAGCCGACATCTTGTCTGAAGAAGTGATGCTGGGTGCGGTTGTTTACGGTCACGATCAAATGCAAGTGGCCATCAACGCCATCAATGAGTTTGCCGATGAAGTCAACCCGGAAGTTTGGGATTGGAAAGCACCTGAAACCAATGAAGAATTGGTTGCAAAAGTACGAGAAATTGCCGGTGAAACCATTAAAGAAGCGTTCAAAATCCGTCAAAAACAAGCGCGTTCTGCCAAATTGGACGAAGCTTGGAATGTTGTAAAAGAAGCGTTGATTACCGAAGAAACCGACACTTTGGCAGCCAACGAAATCAAAGGCATTTTCAAACACTTGGAAGCCGATGTTGTCCGCAGCCAAATTTTGGACGGCCAACCGCGTATTGACGGTCGCGACACCCGCACCGTCCGTCCGTTGAACATTCAAACCGGCGTATTGCCGCGCACTCACGGTTCTGCACTGTTTACCCGTGGCGAAACCCAAGCTTTGGCGGTTGCAACTTTGGGTACTTCACGCGACGAGCAAATCATTGATGCGCTCTCCGGAGAATACACCGACCGTTTCATGCTGCACTACAACTTCCCGCCATACTCTACCGGCGAAGTGGGTCGCGTCGGCGCGCCGAAACGTCGTGAAATCGGTCACGGCCGTTTGGCTAAACGTGCATTGTTGGCCGTATTGCCAGAACCTGAAGATTTCAGCTACACCATGCGCGTGGTTTCTGAAATTACCGAATCCAACGGCTCTTCCTCTATGGCTTCCGTCTGCGGTGGCTGCTTGAGCCTGCTGTCTGCCGGTGTGCCTTTGAAAGCACACGTTGCCGGTATCGCCATGGGTCTGATTTTAGACAACAACAAATTTGCCGTATTGACCGACATCTTGGGTGATGAAGACCACTTGGGCGACATGGACTTTAAAGTTGCCGGTACGACCGAAGGCGTGACCGCGTTGCAAATGGATATCAAAATCCAAGGCATTACCAAAGAAATCATGCAAATCGCTTTGGCTCAAGCCAAAGAAGCACGTTTGCACATCTTGGATCAGATGAAAGCCGCTGTTGCAGGCCCGCAAGAGCTGTCTGCACACGCGCCACGCTTGTTCACCATGAAAATCAACCAAGACAAAATCCGTGATGTGATTGGTAAAGGTGGTGAAACCATTCGTTCGATTACCGCTGAAACCGGTACTGAAATCAATATCGCTGAAGACGGTACCATCACAATCGCTGCGACTACTCAAGAAGCAGGCGATGCGGCGAAAAAACGCATTGAAGAAATCACTGCCGAAGTGGAAGTGGGCAAAGTGTACGAAGGTACTGTGGTTAAAATCCTCGACAACAACGTTGGCGCGATTGTCAGCGTGATGCCGGGTAAAGACGGTTTGGTACACATCAGCCAAATCGCCCACGAGCGCGTACGCAATGTCAGCGACTACCTGCAAGTAGGTCAGGTCGTAAATGTAAAAGCATTGGAAGTAGACGATCGCGGCCGCGTGCGCCTGTCTATCAAAGCTTTGCTGGAAGCACCTGCACGCGAAGAGAAAGCCGCCGAATAATCTGATTATTCAAGCTTAAAACAAAAGGCCGTCTGAAAATTTCAGACGGCCCTTTGTTTATTTAAAAGATGAGTTTAAAAAACGGGTTTCGCCTTTACTTTGATTGAATGGATTACTACAATGCTTGCAATCTAATAAATATATTAATCTCTCAAGGAGTATGCAATGAATGCTACGCAATTAATCAGTCGGCTGACGCAAACCGTCGGCGAGAAATACATCATCACAGACCCGGCAAAAACCGAACAATACCGTCAAGGCTACCGTTTTGGCGAAGGCAAGGCTTTGGCAGTTGTCCGTCCGGGTACGGTGTTGGAAATGTGGCAAATTTTGCAGGCGTGTGTTGAGGCTGATGTTATCGTGATTACGCAGGCTGCCAATACCGGTTTGACCGGTGGCTCGACTCCTGACGGCAATGATTACGACCGCGATATCGTGATTGTGAATACCATGCGTCTGAACATCATTCAGCCGATTAACAATAACGAACAAGTTGTCTGTCTACCCGGTTCTACCCTGAATCAATTGGAGCTGCTGCTGAAACCTTTAGGCCGTGAGCCGCACTCTGTAATCGGCTCGTCCTGTATCGGCGCATCTGTATTGGGTGGCGTATGTAATAACTCGGGCGGCGCACTGGTACAGCGTGGCCCGGCTTATACTGAAATGGCTCTGTTTGCACAAATCAACGAAGAGGGCAAACTGGAGCTGGTCAACCATTTGGGCATTGATTTGGGCGAAACTCCTGAAGAAATTTTGACCAACTTGCAAGGTTTCCATTATCAGCGAAAAGACATTACGCAAGATGCCGGCAAGGGTCATGACCATGCTTATTGCGATCATGTCCGCCAAGTGAATGAACCGACTGCCGCCCGTTTTAATGCCGACCCTGCGCGTCACTACGAAGCATCAGGTTGCGCGGGCAAGCTGATGGTGTTTGCCGTACGCTTGGATACGTTCCCACAAGAAAAACAGACTGCCGTTTTCTATATCGGCACCAATGATATTAATGAGCTGACCGATATTCGTCGTGCTGCTTTGAGTGAGTTTAAAAACCTGCCTATTTCCGGTGAGTATATCCATCGTCATGCTTTTGATATTGCTGCCGTTTATGGTAAAGATACTTTTTATATCATTAAGACGTTCGGTACCCACCAACTTCCGAAACTGTTTGATCTGAAAGCCCGTGTGGATAGATTCAGCAAAAAGATAAGTTTCTTACCAAAACACTTCTCTGATAAATTCATGCAACTGATCAGTAAAATTTTGCCCGATCACTTGCCGAAGTCTATGCGCAACTATCGGGATAAATATGAACATCACCTGATTTTAAAAATGGGTGGCGAGGGCGTAGAAGAAGCGCGTGCTTTCTTGAAAGAATATTTTGCAACCCATGGCGGCGCATTCTTCGAATGTAATGCCGAAGAAACGCAGGCGGCCATGCTGCATCGCTTTGCTGTGGCTTCTGCCGCGATCCGTTACCGTTCTGTACATGATGATGAAGTAGAGGATTTGGTTGCACTCGATATCGCCTTGCGCCGTGATGATCGTGATTGGTTTGAAACACTGCCGCCTGAAATTGACAATAAAATCATCCATAAATTGTATTACGGACATTTTATGTGTCATGTGTTCCATCAGGACTACATCATTAAAAAAGGCAACGACTGTATGGCTTTGGAACATGAAATGCTCCATCTGCTTGACCAACGCGGTGCGCAATATCCTGCCGAGCATAATGTCGGTCATCTGTATGAAGCCAAGCCCGAGCTGAAACAGTTCTATAAAAAACTTGACCCGACCAACAGCTTCAACCCCGGTATCGGTAAAACCAGTAAGAAGAAAAACTGGGCAGAATAAAGCATAGTCAAAATAAAGGCCGTCTGAACTTTTCAGACGGCCTTTTTATATGCTTGCTTATCAGAACAGGTTGCTGATGAAAATCAGCAGAATCACCAACGGTACGAGGTATTTCACATAGGCAAACCAGATATTGACAGTGGTCTGGTTGCCTTTGTAGAGCAATTCGTCCTTCGCTTCATCTTTCATCACGAAGCCGACAAACAAGGCAGAGCCGAGCGCGGTCAGCATAAACAGGATGTTGCCGCTGATATAGTCAAAGGCATCAAAAATGTTTTTACCAAACACGGAAATGTCTTTCCATGGACCGTAGCTTAAGATGGAAGGGATATTGCCGAAGATAAAAATACCTGCCAGTACGATGGTAATCGCGGCTGCGCGGCGGATTTTGGTTTTCTCCTGAATGGTCGTAATCAACACTTCATAAATGGTCAGAGAAGTGGTCAGCGCGGCAATCAGAAGCAGGGAAAAGAAAATCACTGCAAACACGGGACCAGCCCACATATTGGAGAACACGATCGGCAGGCTTTGGAACACCAGCGTCGGACCGGAGTTAGGGGCAACGCCAAAGCTGAAGAGGGAAGGGAAAATCATGAAGCCCGCCAACACGGCAATCAAAGTGTTGGTAATCGCGGTAATTACGGCCGTCTGAACCAGATCTTCGTTTTTATCCAGATAGCTGGATAACGTAATCATCACACCGAAACCCAAGCTCAAGGCGAAGAATACTTGGCCCAAAACGAAGACGAACAGTTCGGCTGTAATTTTGCTGAAGTCAGGTTTCAGATAGAAGGTAATGCCTTCCATGGCGCCCGGCAGGGTAACATTGCGCACGACCATCGCAATCAGGAATAAAAACAGCAAAGGCATCAGGTATTTTGCCGCTTTTTCAATACCGCCGATCACGCCTTTAACCAAGATCCATTGGTTCACAACCACAAATAGGAAGGTGTAGAAAGCAATTTCCCAAGGGCTGTTTTCGATGTGTTCGGTAAAGAAGCTTTTGGTGACTTCGCCGGAAACCGGACTGGAAATGTCCAAATTACCGCCGATGATATTGATGATGTAGCTGATCACCCAGCCGCCGAGCACCATGTAATAGGCCATGATGCCGAATGCGCCGAGCAGGCCCATCCAACCGACCAATTTCCAAACTTTGGCAACGGGTTTGCCATTCATTGTGCCGCCAAACGCATCCAGCGCGTTCACGCCTTTACGGCGGCCGATGACGTTTTCCACCAAAATCATCGGAATACCGATGACCAGCATGGCAATACAGAACAGAAACACATACGCGCCGCCGCCGTTTTCACCGACCAAATACGGGAAACGCCATGTTGCGCCAAAGCCGACAGTCGCGCCGGCAACGGTAAGGATGTAAGTCAAACGGTTGGACCAGGTTTGACGGGGTTGATTGGAAGACATAAATACTCAGATGTATAAAAACAAAGACAACATTTTACCGCAAAGATTTAACGAATCTTGACTAAAGTCTAAAAAGAAAATTAGTTAAAAAAACCATGTAGTAAAGAATTTTTAGTGGATTTATCTGGTTTGATTGGTATTAAAACCTGCAAACAGAGAATTTGGCTGAAGCGATATGAATGATTGAAAGAGCCGTAACGATAAAGGCCGTCTGAAAAGTAGGATATGGGAAAAGGTTGTTGTGAGGATATTGGATAGCACCAAGGTGTGCTTTCAAGTATGTCGGCAACAAAGATGGTATTTATCTAAGGCTGTCTAATAACATCCTGTAACCTTAGCTTGGATAGTCGCTGATAGTTTTTCTTTCTATAAAACGATTTGTCTGAAATGGGAACGGCACAGATTGATGCGGAAGAGACGAGAAAGAGAAAAGGAGTAATGGCAAGTTAATGAGTGGAGACGGGGTTTAGCAATGATGGCTTCTTTAGATGAGATGGGCCGTCTGAAAGTACGCCCGCTTGGTTGCCAAATTTTAGATAAAAAAAACCATCTATACTAAGGGGAAAGTATAGATGGCCAAACACATTACGGGGAAAACGTCTTACTCACTTACTCACTTCTTTCGAAGCAAGCGTTACTCAGACAGGCGAATTATACAATAGTTCAGTCTTCACAGTGTTAAATTCTGTTAAATAAAAATAATAAGGTTTAGATTTTTGATTTTAAATAAATAAAAAATCCATATTGTTTAAAAATTTATCGAAAAAATTTGGAATTTTTTTAGATTTGGATAAATTTCCATTCTCCGGCGGCTAAATCATCGACATTCCAGTCGCCGAATTCCTCACGGTGGAGCTGCTCGACACGGTTGCCTGCGGCCGCAACCATGCGTTTGACCTGATGGTATTTACCCTCGGTAATAGTCATCATCAATGTGGTTGGGTCGGCCAATACTGCTTCGGCTGCGGCAACGGTTTCATTATCGTCATGCAGGAGGACGCCGTTTTTGAGTGTGGTGCAAAGGGTATCGTCGGCAGGATGTTTCAAAGTGACGCGGTAGAGCTTCGGAACTTTGTGTTTGGGCGAGGTAACGCGGTGGTTAAATTGCCCGTCGTTGGTAATCAGAATAATGCCGGTTGTGTCTGCATCCAAGCGGCCGACTGCCTGCATATCGATATTGCGCATGTGGTCGGGAAACAGGCTGAAGATGCTTGGATATTGCTGAGGTTTGTGCGAAGTCTCGTAATCTGCAGGCTTATGAAGCAGAATGTAGAAATAGGGCATGGGGACGGCGGCAATTTCTTCGCCGTCAACAGACAGGGTGTGCACTTGAGACGGGTCGATATCGTCTTTGGCACGATTATGAATTTCGCCGTTGATGGCAATGCAGTCATTGTCTATCAGCCATTGGCATTGCTTGCGGCTGCCGAGGCCTTGCGATTGGATGTATTTGAGCAGTTGCATGGTTGGTTGAAAAGTAGGAAATGTTCAGACGGCCTTTATTGTACTGGAAAACCGGTGTTTAGGCCGTCTGAAAAGTAGGGGCAAAAAAATCGCCCCTTTAAAATTTTAAGGGGCGCAAAAGGAACACAAACCACTACCAAAAACTGTTACAGGGCAAATTCTCCTATTTGATGTGTTGCCGGATAAAGTGCTTTCATCAAGTCATGCGGTGAAAGCGAGAAATCTTTGCTGTTTGTCGTCAGACGGCCTTGCTGCGGCGTCAGCTCAAGCAATCGAGCATTTGCCGACTGGATAAATTTGTTTTTCGTGCGCTGCATTTTTCTTTGCAGGGCGGAAACAACGCGGTTGTACAGACTGTCTTTTTGTTTGACTTCGCGTGTGCCGGCGACCCAGCTCAAGCGTGTATTGCCGTCTTCATCTTCAATCAGCAGGATGCCGGTTTCTGATTGGGGCGATTTGCCCATGCAGGGGAGCCAAACATAATATCGGCCATCTAAAGTAATGAATACTGCGTCATGTACTTCACATTCGTCGCAACACTTGGTAGCGATTAAAGAGCGGATGGCTTGTTGGTGCAGTCTCAGAATGTCAAGGGAGACTTGCTTAAAAATACTTTCGGGCATTTTCTTCTCCTTTCATTCTGTTGTACGGTTGTTTTGTCTCGATGGGTTGTATTATACGGCGATTTTTTAAATTTGCAAATGATAATTGTTCCTATTATTTAATTTATAAGTAAAGTATTAATTATTAAGGAAATTAAATTTTAAAAATTTTCTAGAAATTGGGTTTTATACTCAAAAATATCGTAATAGATGGTCATTGGATGAAAAAAGAATAAAGGCCGTCTGAAAAAATCCAGCTATAAAAGGGTATTTCAAAAGCAGCTAAAGTTTTGCTGACTATACATTTCAGACGGCCTTCAGTATGATTCAAGGCGTTTTGATAATTGCAGAAACCACCAACTATGAGCCAACGTCAGATTATCCTCGATACGGAGACCACGGGTCTTTATCCTGAAAACGGCGACCGTCTGGTCGAATTTGCCGGCTTGGAAATGATAAACCGCCAAATGACCGACTCCAACCTGCATTTATATGTCCACCCCGAGCGCGATATGCCGGAGGAGGCGGCGAAGGTGCATGGTTTGACGATTGAAGTATTGGAAGCGAAGAATGCACCGCCGTTTGCTCAAGTGGGTAAACAGATTGCCGACTTTATCCGTGGCGCAGAGCTGATTATCCATAATGCCAAGTTTGACGTCGGCTTCCTGAATATGGAATTCCGCCGCATGGGTTTGCCTTCTATTGAGGAACTCGGTTGCAAAGTGACCGATACGCTGGCCATGGCGCGTGAAATGTTTCCGGGGCAAAAGGCAAGCTTGGATGCGTTGTGTAACCGCTTTTCCGTTGACCGCAGCAAACGTGTCTTGCACGGCGCGTTAATCGACTGCGAGCTTTTGGGTGAAGTCTATCTTGCCATGACGCGTCAGCAGTTCGACCTGATGGGCGGCGAGGCGGAAGAAGAGGGCGAAGTCAAACAAACCGTTATTGCGGAAACCAAACGTACGTCGCAGTTGAAAGTCATCAAAGCCAACGCAGACGAGCTGGCTGCCCATGAGAAATATTTGGACGATTTGGGCGAAGCGTGTGTATGGCGAAAGGCCGAAACTTCTGATGAGGCCAATGCCGGAGCGTCAGCATGATGCGCCGCAATATTGCTTTGATTCCTGCTGCCGGTGTGGGAGCGCGATTTGGCGCAGGCAAACCCAAACAATATGTTGAAATCAATGGTAAAACCGTATTGCAACATACCATAGAAATTTTTGAGCAACACCCCCGCATAGATTTAATTGCCGTTATTCTTTCGCCGGAAGATTCGGTTTTTCAGACGGCCCTGTCTGAGAAAGTACGCATTTTTCGAGTAGGCGGCGCAAGTCGTGCCGAAACGGTACGCAATGGTGTGTCCGTTTTATTGGAGCAAGGTTTGGCCGAGGCACAAGACAATATTTTGGTTCATGATGCCGCGCGCTGTTGTCTGCCTGCTGAAGCGTTAACACGTTTGCTTGATGAGGCGGGTGAGAATGATGAAGGCGGTATTTTGGCCATACCGGTGGCCGATACGCTCAAGCGCTCAGACGGCAATCATCATATTGATGAAACCGTTGCGCGCGCAGGATTATGGCAGGCGCAAACGCCGCAGCTTTTTCAGACGGCCTTGTTACACCGTGCTTTATCGGTTGATGATTTAAGTGAGATTACGGATGAAGCATCAGCGATTGAAAAACTGGGTATCCGGCCGCGCTTGGTGCAGGGCGATACGCGCAATTTGAAATTGACGCTGCCGCAAGACGAATACATTGTCAGATTGTTGCTCAAGGCCGTCTGAACAATCAAAACCCATTATTTAAGGAAACAAACATGAATATCCGTGTCGGACAGGGCTACGATGTCCATCAGTTGGTCGAAGGTCGAGATTTGATACTCGGCGGCGTCAACATTCCGTTTGAAAAAGGCTTGCTGGGTCATTCAGATGCCGATGTGCTTTTGCATGCGATTACCGATGCCCTGTTGGGGGCAGCCGGTTTGGGCGATATCGGCAGTCATTTTCCTGATACCGCAGCCGAATTCAAAGATGCAGACAGCCGTGTGCTGTTGCGCAAGGCTTATCAAAGCGTGCAGGAGTTGGGTTGGAAGGTGGTTAATGTCGATACGACCGTGATTGCGCAAAAGCCAAAACTTGCGCCACACATTCCGGCAATGCGCGCCAATATTGCCGCAGATTTGGGTTTGCCTGAAAGCTGCGTGAACATCAAGGGTAAAACCAACGAAAAACTTGGCTATCTGGGACGTATGGAAGCCATTGAAGCGCAAGCGGCAGTATTGCTGATTAAGGCCTAAGAGCTTAAAATTACTTTATTATTCAAACTGAAAGACTGACAACATGGCAACTCAAGACGAACTCAAACGTATTGCCGCCGAAAAAGCGGTGGAATTTGTTCCTGAAAACGAATACATCGGTATCGGTACCGGCTCTACCATCAACTTCTTTATCGAAGCTTTGGGTAAAAGCGGTAAGAAAATCAAGGGTGCCGTGTCTACTTCTAAAAAATCCAGCGAGCTTTTGGCGAAATACGAGATTCCAGAAGTTTCACTGAATGAAGTGATGGGTTTGGCGGTTTATGTTGATGGCGCTGACGAAGTCAACCACGCGCTGCAAATGATTAAAGGCGGCGGCGGTGCGCATTTGAATGAAAAAATCGTGGCCAGCGCATCCGATAAATTTGTTTGTATCGCCGATGAAAGCAAATATGTTTCCCGTTTGGGTAAATTCCCATTGCCGGTAGAAGTGGTTGAAAATGCCCGTTCGCTGGTGTCGCGCAAACTGCTTGCCATGGGCGGGCAGCCTGAGTTGCGTGTCGGCTATACTACTTTCTATGGCAACCAAATCGTTGATGTTCACGGCCTCAATATCGACCAAGCCCTAAAAATGGAAGACGAAATCAATAAAATCACCGGCGTACTCGAAAACGGTATTTTTGCTCGCGATGCCGCCGATGTGTTGGTTTTGGGTACGGCAGAAGGCGCAAAAGTCATCCTGCCTTGTCAGGATTAATAAAGATTAATCAATCTTAAAGGCCGTCTGAAAGTGCATCAGGTCTTTCAGACGGCCTTTAATTTGGCAAAATATGCAAATCAGTAAAATTATAAAATGGTTGCCCGTTGTTTTATCCGTTTTAGGCGCACTTGGTTATAGTTCACGCGATACTGAGTTGATTCGTACTGGGGTAAGCATTGCTGCAACATTGGCGCAAGGCGACAATATCGGTTTGGAAAAGATCAATGAATGGCTGGGTGAAAATGTTGTCAAAGCCACATCTGACACCAAAACCGAAGCTAAACCCAAACCGGAACAAAAACAAAAGTCATCGCGACAATCCTACACATACAACGGAAAAATCACCAAAATCCATGATGGCGATACCATGCACATTATCGATAGCGACGGTAGGAAACACAAAATCCGCATGGCCTATATCGATGCGCCGGAAATCAACCAGGCTTATGGTACGCAATCACGAGACAATTTGATTGATGCTGCACTAAATAAAAAAGCCAAAGTCCGCGTGTTTGAAGCCGACCGCTACCAGCGCGAAGTTGCCCAAGTATCAGTCGGCACGATTGACTTGAATTTGATGCAGATACGGGATGGCGCCGCATGGCATTATGAAAGTTATGCCCAAAAACAACAAAGTAAAACTGCTTACTCCGACTATTCGGCCGCACAAAAACAAGCCAAGGAAAAGCGTAAAGGCTTGTGGAAAAAAGACAATCCGCAAGCACCTTGGCAATTTCGTCGTCAAAACTACGAGCAGCAGAACGGCAATAAAAAGCAGTCTGATAAACAATGGTTTGGGATTTGGTAAGTTTTAAGAAAGAGGCCGTCTGAAAACTTTCAGACGGCCTTTAATCATCAAGGTTTAGTATAAGATAAGAATGTGTGGCAGGTTTCTGATTAGAGGGTAAGAGAAATAAAAGTGTAATGTAATATTTTTAAGAAGGGCAGATATGAAAAAAGACACCGTTAGTTGGTGTCTTTAGTATCTGGCAGAGAGGAAGGGATTCGAACCCTCGATACGCTATTCACGTATACACGCTTTCCAGGCGTGCGACTTAAACCACTCATCCACCTCTCTGTGGACTATTATCCTGACTGGTTATTCAGAATAATATGAAAACCTGACTGATTGATTTATCAGTGGTGCCCAGGAGAAGACTCGAACTTCCACACCCGTGAGGATACTAGCACCTGAAGCTAGCGCGTCTACCAATTCCGCCACCTGGGCAATTTAAATTTTCTTAAGCAAAGAAGCACCAAATTATTTGGTGCCCAGGAGAAGACTCGAACTTCCACGCCCGTGAGGACACTAGCACCTGAAGCTAGCGCGTCTACCAA
>NZ_KV821620.1:0-76103 GCF_001815685.1 Neisseria sp. HMSC056A03 | reverse complement strand
TAGCGCGTCTACCAATTCCGCCACCTGGGCTTTGCTTTATTCTTCAATTTAAGGTAGAGTTGACTACCTGAACTGCGAAGAAGCAGCTATTATATATTTTAAAAAAAGAATGTCAACTATCAAAATGAACAAAAATACTAAATCTTTAAATTTACGAGAAAAAGACCCGTACTTGGAGCGGGAGAAACAACGTTACGCTCATCCGCTGCCCAGCCGTGAGTGGGTTATTGAATTATTGGAACAAAAAGGCGTGCCGACAAAAATCGAAGCTTTGGCACATGAATTGTCGATTACAGAAGATGAATATGAATTCTTTGAGCGCCGTCTGAAAGCGATGGCGCGCGATGGTCAGGTGTTAATCAATCGACGTGGCGCGGTGTGTGCGGCAGAAAAATTGGCATTAGTTAAATGCCGTGTTGAAGCGCATAAGGACGGATTTGGTTTTGCCGTGCCGCTAACACCAACGGGCGAAGGCGATTTCGTTTTGTATGAGCGTCAGATGCGCGGCGTGATGCACGGGGATATTGTTACTGTTCGTCCTGCCGGTATCGACCGCAGAGGCCGTCGTGAAGGTACGGTTTTGGATGTGGTGGAGCGTGCGCAGTCTAAAGTGGTCGGCCGTTTTTATATGGATCGCGGCGTGGCTATTTTGGAAGCCGAAGACAAGCGTTTGAGCCAAAGTATCGTGTTAGAGCCTGAAAGCGTGGTGCACTTTAAACCGCAATCAGGCCAAGTGATTGTGGCTGAAATTGAAACGTATCCTGAAGCGCATCGTCCTGCTGTGGCTAAGCTGATTGAAGTGTTGGGCGATTATGCCGACAGCGGTATGGAAATCGAAATCGCTGTACGCAAGCACCATTTGCCTCATCAATTCAGCGAAGCATGTGTCAAAGCCGCGAAGAAAATTCCCGATCATGTGCGTAAAGCCGACTTGAAAGGGCGCGTGGACTTACGCGATTTGCCTTTGGTAACCATTGACGGCGAAACTGCGCGGGACTTTGACGATGCGGTTTTTGCTGAAAAAATCGGCCGCAATTACCGTTTGGTGGTGGCGATTGCCGATGTCAGCCATTATGTCCGTCCTGATGACGGAATTGATGTAGATGCTCAAGAACGCAGTACCAGCGTGTATTTCCCACGCCGTGTGATTCCGATGCTGCCGGAGAAGTTGTCCAACGGTATCTGCTCGCTCAACCCTGATGTTGAACGCCTGTGTATGGTGTGCGATATGGTGATTACCTATGCCGGCAATATCAAGGAATACCGTTTCTATCCGGCAGTAATGCGTTCTCATGCGCGACTGACTTACAATCAAGTTTGGGATTGGATTTCAGACGGCCAGGATCATCCGTTTAAGCAACAAATCGATACTCTGTATCAGTTATTTAAAATCTTGCAGAAAAAACGTTTCGAGCGTGGCGCGGTTGAGTTTGAGAGCGTTGAGACTCAGATGATTTTCGACGACAACGGTAAAATCGACAAGATCGTTCCAGTCGTCCGCAACGATGCGCACAAGCTGATTGAAGAATGTATGCTGGCGGCGAATGTTTGCGCGGCAGAATTTTTGCTGAAAAACAAACATACGGCTTTATTCCGCAATCACTTGGGCCCGACTCCCGAAAAATTGGCTACTTTACGCGAGCAGCTTGGTTTGCTGGGGCTGAGTTTGGGTGGCGGCGATAATCCGACGCCGAAAGACTATGCTGCGCTTGCCGAGCAATTTAAAAACCGTCCGGACGTGGAATTGTTGCAAGTGATGATGTTGCGTTCTATGCAGCAGGCGGTTTATGAGCCGCATTGCGACGGTCACTTTGGTTTGGCTTATAGCGCATATGCACACTTTACTTCGCCTATCCGCCGTTATCCGGATTTGACGGTACATCGTGCCATCAAGGCTGTGTTGAATGGACAAACGTACCAACCCAATAAAACCTGGCAGGCTTTGGGCGTGCATACCTCTTTCTGCGAGCGCCGAGCTGATGATGCCAGCCGCGATGTGGAAAACTGGCTGAAAACTTATTATATGCGCGACAAAGTCGGCGAAGTCTTCAGTGGTAAGATTTCGGGCATGACCAGTTTCGGTATTTTTGTAACCTTGGACGATATTCATATCGACGGCTTGGTTCATATCAGCGATTTGGGAGAAGATTATTTCAACTTCCGTCCTGAAATTATGGCGATTGAGGGCGAACGCAGCGGTGTCCGTTTCAATATGGGCGATACAGTCACCGTAAAAGTTGCGCGAGCCGATTTGGATACCAGCAAGATTGATTTGACCTTAATCAGCGGCGGTTCAGTCGGTAAGAAACGTAGCGGTAGAAAAGCAAAACCTGCGAGCAAGCCGATAGCTGCTGACAAGTCTGTCGAAAAGCGTAAACTTTCGGCTAAAGAAATTGATGAAGCGTTGGCCGCTCCCGTGAAGGCAAAGAAAAGCAAGGTAAAAAGTAAACCTGCCTCCAAGCCTGCCAAGCCAAGCAAACCTAAAGCGGCAAGCAAGAAAAAGGCGCAGGCGAAAACAGCTTCCGTCAAAGCTGGAGGTAAAAATAACGATCAAGGCAAAAGCGTGAAGATTAAAGTGAAGAAAGCTGCTAAGAAATAAGCGGCATTCAATTCAGGCCGTCTGAAAATTTTCAGACGGCCTGAATTTGTGATTTTATAAATAAAACCAAGGATAAATAAGATGATAAAACTATACGGTATTCCCAATTGCGATACGGTTAAAAAAGCGCGCAGTTGGTTGGCAGAAAACGGCATCGAGTTTGAGTTTGTAGATTTTAAGAAAAACGCCCCGACTGCCGAATTGATTGATGGCTGGCTGAAGCAAGTAGCTTTGGAAATTTTGCTCAATAAAAGAGGCACGACTTGGCGCAAGTTGGATAAAGATGCGCAAGAATCTGCCGCCACAAAAGAAGGTGCCATTGCTTTGATGGTGGAAAATCCCAACATCATCAAGCGGCCTGTATTGGTCAAAGAAGGACAGGTTCATGTCGGATTTTCAGTAGACGCGTATCAGGAAATTTTCGGATAAGGCATTTTTAGGTTTTTAGGCCGTCTGAAAAAGCAAGCCTCGAAAAAATACGTTACAATACGCGCTTTGAGCCTGTTTTCAGGATTTTAAGATTTTTGCGGCAGCATTTTCCGGCTGCCGCGCCAAACTTTTCTTTCGGATAAATATGTTCCATATTGTTGAAAAATATAAAACACCCGCCCAGATTGTTTTAGGTATCATTGGTCTGACCTTTATCGGATTCGGTGCCAATAATTTGTCTTCGCCGGGTTCTGATTACATTGTCAAAGTCGGGGATGAGAAGGTCAGCGAGCATGCTTTACAGATTGCGATACAAAATGAGCAAGCTGCCGGCAATACTGCGCCTTCGCGTGATGCGATATTCCAATCTTTATTGCAACGTGCTTACCTGAAGCAGGGTGCCAAGCTGATGGGCATTGCTGTGTCTCAGGAACAAATCAAGCAAGTTATCGTGGATGATCCGAATTTCCATGATGCTTCCAGCAAATTCAGTCAGGATTTGCTCAAGAAGTATTTGGATCAGCGCAAAATGACCGAGGATCAGTTTGTTGAAGATATCCGTGAACAGTTCCAATTGCAAAATCTGTTGAATCTGGTGCAAAACAGTGCGTTGGTCAGCGATGCGCAAGCGCGTCAGTTGATTAACCTGACCCAAGCCACCCGTACCATCCGTTCATTTACATTCAGTCCTGAAGCATTTGCGGCACAAGTAAAAGTAGATGATGCGGCTTTGCAAAAGTATTATGAAGCGCATAAGAAAGATTACTTGATTCCTCAAGCCGTTAAGCTGGAATATGTGGCTTTGAACATCAAAGATTTGGCTAACAAGCAAACTGTCAGTGCGGAAGAAGTACAAAAAGCTTACGATAGCAAAAGCGTAGATTTGTCGCCAAGAGCCGAAATTGCGCATATTTTCATTCCTGTTATGCCTAACGGAGATGAAGCAAGTAATGCGGAAATTAAAGCCGAAGTGGACAAAATGGCTGCAGAGCTCAAAGCGCACCCAGATGCTTTTGCCGAGTTGGCGGCCAAGTACTCCAAAGATTTGTCCAGCAGCAACAAAGGCGGCAATTTGGGCTACCTGAGCAAAAGCGGCGGTAGTGGCTTTGGACCTGAATTCGATAAAGCGGCATTTGCATTGGGCAAAGGCGAAGTCAGCGATACCGTTAAATCGTCTTTGGGTTATCACATCATCAAAGTTTTGAATGTCGAAGCTGAGCCGACTTTGGAACAAGCCAAAGCGCGTATCGAAGCAGCCTTGAAACTGAAAAAAGCAGCTTCTGCCTTTAACGCTGCCAAAGAAAAATTAGGTGAAGATACCTTCAACGATCCATCTTCTTTGGCAAAAGCAGCTGCCAATTCAGGCTTGAAAGTGGAAAACTTGGATGAGTGGGTAACCAAAGCGGGTGCGAAAGAGGCCGGTTTGCCTGAAGCGTTAATTAATGCAGCGTTTAGCGATGATGTACTGAAGAAAAAACACAATTCTGAAGTCATTGCCATCAACAACGAAACCGTTTGGGTCATTCGTGCGAAAGAAGTGCGCGAAGAGAAAATTGCACCATTTGCAGAAGTTAAAGACACTGTCCGTGCAGCATATCTGCGCTCTGAAGCCGCCAAACTGGCAGAGAAGAAAGCCCAAGAAACTTTGGCTGCATTGAAAGCCGGTAAAGCTGCCGATGTTCAATGGTCGCCTGTTTCGCAATTGAGTGCGCAAGATGCACGCAAAACCATGTCTCCTGAAGCTTATGCGGCTTTGTTGAAAGCGCGTCCTGTCGGCGGTAAACCTGCGTACGCATTGTTGGAAGGTATGCCTGCACCGGTGATTATGGAAGTTCAGAGCGTTTCTGCTCCTGAAAATGCCGATTCACAGATTCCGGCTGCCAAACAGGCTTTGGTTCAGCAGCTTTCTGCGAATGTGTTCGATAATTTACTCCAGTATTTGGGTAAGAAAATCGATCGTAAGCAAGGCGCACAGCAAGTTAATAATGCTGCCGAATAAGCAGAGTATTTGAGTAGGGCAGCCGGATAAATTCCGGCTGTTTTCTTATTTTTAGCTATCTTTTAAAAGGCCGTCTGAAATCATGAGTAAAAACCCTGATGCCTTTGTCCGCTTGATTAATGCATTAAAAATCCTGCCCAATGTCGGCCCGAAATCCGCACAACGCATGGCTTATCAGCTTTTACAGTACAAACGCGAAGAAGCGCAGGAGTTGGTGGATGCTTTGCAATTTGCCTTGAGACAGGTGCAGCATTGTCGGATGTGTAACACATTTTGCGAGGGCGATTTGTGTGAAATTTGTGCGGACGAAAAACGTGAGAAAAGCCGCTTGATGATTGTGCATATGCCGGCGGATGTTTCCAGTATGGAGGCGGCCAATTGCCATGATGGCCTGTATTTTGTTTTGATGGGGCAAGTCAGTCCTGCGCAGGGTATGGATATTTCGGTAGTAGCGTTAGATAAGCTGGTTGCCCGTTTGCAGGCGAGTGATATTGAGGAAATTATCATTGCCACCAACTTCACAGCCGAAGGCGATGCGACAGCGTATGTATTGGCGGAATTGTTTAAAAATCTTCCTTATAAAGTCAGCCGATTGGCAAGGGGAATCCCTTTAGGCGGCGAGATGGAATATGTGGATGCCGGTACTTTGGCTCAAGCTGTTTACGATAGAAGGAATATCCAATCTTAAATGGCAATATAAAAAGGCCGTCTGAAAGTCTTTCAGACGGCCTTTTCATTGATTAAATCAGATTATTTGCAGCTGACGCCTTGAATTTGAGGCGTATCGCCGTTGCCGACTTTGAATGCGCATTTGGTTGCGCTGCTGCCGGATACGGTAACAACACCGTTTCCACTGTTGAGGCTGACAGGTTCTTTTACGCCCATGCCGACAGCAGTGGCTGCCAGTTTTTGAACATCGGCGTCGGAGTAAGCGGTATTGTTTGAACTGATTTTGATTTCTTTGGCAGCATATGCATTGAAGCTGAATGACAAACCTACAGCTACGGATACGAGGGCCAAGAATTTTTTGCTGTTCATTAGTGTATTTCCTTTTTGATGGTGACAAAGTGTGTCACAGCTTCAGAATAAGGGCGATTGGCCGGTTGTGCAAGTTTTTCGGTGGAATTTACGGGAAGATACATGGTTTTACATACACTTTATCCCTGAATGCTACATCAGTCGGGCAATCGGACGACCTGTCGGTTTTACGGTACAATAAGCCTTTTTTGACAAACGAATGAGGCATTTTTGAATGGCTTCTTTAGAAACTTGGATAGGCCTGCGCTATCTGCGTGCGAAAAAACGCAACGGTTTTATGTCATTTATTACCATGATTTCAATCGCCGGTATCGCTTTGGGCGTAACGGCGCTGATTGTGGTTTTATCCGTGATGAACGGATTTCAGAAAGAGATACGCGGTCAATTGTTGAACGTCGCACCTCATGCGGAAATCGGCTATTACGATGTCGGTAGCGCGCCGGGTTGGCAGAATTTGCGCGAATTTGTAAAAGGCAAAAAGGAAGTATTGGCCAGCGCGCCTTATGTTTCCGATCAGGCTTTGCTCGCTAATGCCGGGGAAGTGCGCGGTGTGCAGATACGCGGTATTTTGCCGTCTGAAGAAAAAAATGTCGTGGATTACGGTAAGGATATGCCGGCCGGCAGTTTTGACGATTTGAAACCGGGCGAATTTGATATTATTTTGGGCCAAGGGCTTGCTGAGGCATTGGGCACGGAGCTTGGCGGCAAGGTTACAGTGATTACGCCAGAGGGTAATGTCACTCCTGCCGGCGTAGTGCCGCGCTTGAAGCAGTTTAATGTGGTCGGTGTGGTAAAAACAGGTGTTTATGAAGTCGATAACACATTGGCCATGACGCATATCAAAGATGCGCAAGTCTTGTATCGACTGGGAGAAAATGTCGGTGGGCTGCGTTTGCGACTGGCTGATCCTCAGAATGCGCCGTCTTTCATTGCCAAGTTGATTCCAGATGCTAAAAAAGATGAAGTTTGGGTGCGTGACTGGACGTTTAACAACCGCAGCTATTTTGAAGCCGTTGAGTTGGAAAAACGCATGATGTTCATCATTTTGACACTGATTATCGCGGTTGCTGCGTTTAACCTCGTCTCTTCCTTGGTAATGGCGGTAACGGAAAAACAAGCCGATATTGCGATTTTGCGCACTTTGGGTTTGTCTCCGGGCGGCGTCATGAAGATTTTCTTGGTGCAGGGCGCATTTGCGGGGTTCTTCGGTACGCTTGTGGGCGTGGTATGCGGTGTATTGCTGGGTTGGAATGTCGGCAAGATTGTCGCGTTTTTTGAAGATCTGTTTGGCGTGCATTTGATTAACTCTCAAGTTTATTTCATCGATTACCTGCCTAGCGATGTGAACTTGAAGGATGTCGCCGTTATTGCCTGCATTTCGCTTGGCTTGGCATTTATCGCCACACTGTATCCGAGCTGGCGTGCTGCAAAAACCCAACCTGCGGAGGCTTTGCGTTATGAGTAAGACAATTTTGAAATGTACCGGCGTTGGCAAAAGCTATAATGACGGCGCATTGAATGTACAAGTGTTGAATCATTTAGATTTTGAAGTTGCCGAAGCGGAAAGCGTGAGTATCATCGGTTCGTCAGGCAGCGGTAAATCCACATTGCTGCACCTTCTCGGTGGCTTGGATATGCCGTCTGAAGGCAAGGTAATACTGATGGATCAGGATTTGGGCGGTTTGAGTCAAAAACAGTTGGGCGAATTGCGCAACCGTTATTTGGGCTTTGTGTATCAGTTCCACCATCTATTGCCTGAGTTTTCTGCTTTGGAAAATGTCATGATGCCGCTTTTAATCGGCAAAATGCCCAAGGCGATGGCCGAGGAAAAGGCTGTTAAGATGCTAAAAAAGGTTGGCTTGGACAAGCGTATGCTGCACCGTCCAAGCGAACTTTCCGGCGGCGAGCGTCAGCGTGCGGCGATTGCCCGTGCTTTGGTTAATGAGCCGAAATGCCTGTTGGCGGATGAACCGACGGGGAACCTTGACCGTAAAAATGCGCAAAATGTGCTGGACATGATGCTGGATTTGAAACGCGAATTGAACACCAGCCTGATTGTAGTGACCCATGATGACGAGCTGGCTGAGCGTTTCGACCGGGTAATGACCATGAAAGACGGCAGCCTGCAAGTGCTGCAATAAGGTTATTATTTCAGGCAAATATTTTATGCTTTGAACGGTATAATAGAGGCCGTCTGAAAAACAGGTTTTCATTATATGGAAATACTGTTTTTCAGACGGCCTTTCTTTTTTCGTATCAATCAATCCTAAGCCATGAATCCGACCAACTCTATCCTTTCCTCTGCCGCAGATGCGGCTATAGCGTTTTTCCGCCGCCACGAAGTACAGGGGGCATCCGTTATTGAACCTTATGTGGTTCGACTGTTTGCAGCCTTGCAAAACGGGCATTCGTTCATTTATTTGGATAAAGAGGATATCGATGCCTTAAGCAACTTGCCGAATTTGGTCGGTAATGCGGATAAACCGCTTATCCTGCAAGGCCGGAAATTGTTTTTAGGGCGAATGTGGCAGTTGGAACATGATTTGGCTGTTGAAATCAAACGGCTGGCCAGTGCAGAGGCGGAAGAAGTGAATTTCATGGCGGCTTCAAAAAGCCTGAGCGACTGGTTTGACACTAAAGACAGTAAAGAGCAACGGGATGCTGCTGCTTTGGCCTTGCTGCAAAACTTTATGCTGATTACAGGCGGGCCGGGTACGGGGAAGACGACGACCGTAGCAAAGCTTTTGGGTCTGATTTGCAATAACAGTACGAAGCTGCCCCGTATCGCTTTGGCGGCGCCGACGGGCAAAGCGGCTGCGCATATGGCACGGGCTTTGCAGCGTGCTTTGGACGGTTTTGATTTGTCTCCAAGTATCAAAGCGCATTTGGAAAGCTTGGAAGGGCAGACTGTTCATCGATTGTTGAAACTGCGGCCGCCGCAAATGCGCCCTGCGTTCAATCATGAACATCCGCTCGCTTTGGATGTTTTGGTGGTGGATGAGGCGTCGATGTTGGATTTGCCGCTGGTGTTGGATTTGTTGCGTGCCGTGCCGACCGGCTGTCGTCTAGTGTTGCTTGGCGATGAAAACCAGTTGCCGTCGGTTGGCTTGGGGGCTGTGTTGGCAGCATTGTCGTGTCCGACAGCTTTGGATAAAGAAACTGCTGAAAAGTTGGGAGTGTACCTGCCCAATCATGGTTTTGAGATTAAAGGGCAGCCACAGGCTTTATCGCAAAACAATGCTAAATTGACATTCAGCCACCGTTTTGGTGCAGACAGCGGTATCGGCTGTTTGGCAAGGGCGGTGGTGTCCGGGGAAAAGCAAACTGCGGTTGAACAGTTTGACAAGTTTCCCAAAGAATTGGAAATGAAATCAGGCCGTCTGAAAGAGCAGGTCGCCTTGCTTTATCAAAAGCAACAGGATTATTGGCAGGCCGTGGCAGAGAATAATGTTGCACTCGCCTATGGTCATGCTGCCGATGTGGTGGTATTGGCGGCTTGGCGGCAGGATGCGGATGATTTGAATCAGGCTTATCAAGAATACTTGCAACGACAAGGCAAAGTTTCGGGCGAAACGCCTTGGTTTGCCGGACAAATCATCATGATTACGCACAATGATTATATGCTGGAAGTGTTTAACGGTGACATCGGGCTGATTATGAAAGATGAAGAATCGTTGAATGGCTTGTCTGCATATTTTCCTGAGAAAGATGGATTCAAAAAAATTGCCATCAGCCGTTTGCCCGATTTTGAATCGGCTTTTGCCATGACGGTGCACAAGAGCCAAGGTTCGGAATATCGGGAAGTCTGGTTATTGCCTCCGTCAGTGCCTGCAATAACAGAGAGCGAAGAAGAAGCACGGGGTTTGGATAAGGCTTTGCTTTACACGGCCATTACCCGTGCGCGTGAACGTTTCGTGTTTTGGGGAAATGCGGAGGAGTTATGTAAAGCTGTAGAATGCCATCAAAAACGCAGGACGGCATTGGCCGATGCCTTGAAATGGCAGTTTGAACAGCCTGATGAGCAGGCTTCCGTTTGACCTGAATCAAGAGGCCGTCTGAAAGAGGATAAAGCGTTTAAATCTGCTTGACTGATTACACTAATTTACATACGATAAAAATAATTAGTAAATAAAATGAATAATTTATACGAAATTCATAATTTTGTACGCTTTATCGAATGCTTCACTTTCAATACCTTCTTTTGGAGAGTCGGCATGAAATTTCAAACCAAACTGATTGCAACCTGTATTTTATTGGCTTCATCATCTTATTCTTTGGCAGAGAATGCTGATGGCGGACGTGATGCGGCGGCTTTGACCACCACCAACGATTACGTCAATTCCGGCAGTATCATTCGCAAAGATGACGATAAAATCAGCATTTTCAATGATTTGTTGACTGTAAATGGTGGCTTGCGCGTACGTGCGGATACCAAAGACATCAATGCCAACAACAGCAGCATCAATCCGACGCCTGAAGATACCAATGCCAACTTCAATGCGGAGTTTTGGTTACGCGCAAAACTGTATAAAGATTGGAAATTGGTGGCGCAAATTGAGCCGAATATCGATTTGGAAACCGGTAAATTCAACGGCGATCATGATGTGCCGGTCAATAAACTGTATGCCGAAGGCACTTTGTACAACAATATTAAAGCGCGTGTCGGTAAATTTGGTGCGTTCTCTTCCTACGGCCGCGTCTGGGATACCGAAGTAACCGGCGGCGAAATCTTCTTCGACAATAAAACCCTGCCTACCAAAATCTATGCGGGCCGCCGCACTGGCAACCTGAACGACAACACATGGGGCATTGGCGGCCGCCGCAGACATTTTGCCGCGGTTCAAAGTATGTTGCCTGTGAATGAGAATATCAACGTCGGCGCAACCGTCAGTTACATGAAAGACATCGATGTACGCGGTGCGAAGAAAAATGCGGTCTTCGGAGAAATCGGTACGGACATCAAGTTTAATGATGATTGGCATTGGATGGCCGCAGTCAGCAAGTCCAATATCAAAGCCTATAATGATGCCGGACAAAAAATTAAAAATGATGGCGTGTTCACTGAAGTACGCTATAAATTGGCCGACTGGAGCGTCCGTAATTCTTATGACGTATTCTTGAACTACCGCCGTGTCGGTTCATTGTCCGGTGTCTCTTCTGTTGAGGATTACAGCAAAAACGTCCAAGGCGTGCAAATCGGTGCGACCTATATTCCTTGGAAAAACTGGAAATTCAAAGGTTTCTATTTGGCCGGCAAACAGGTTACGCCTACCGTCGGCACAGATAAGCAGGACGTAAACGTTATTCGTGGTCAGTTAGAATATAAATTTTAATCATCACAAAGAAAAAAACAGGCAGGATGTCCTGCCTGTTTTTGGTTTTCAGACGGCATGGATATAGGGCCGTCTGAAACAATGGATAAAACGCTTTACCAGCTATCGCGCTTCATACGGTCAAGCTGGCGGCGGTCGCGTTTGGTTGGGCGTCCGTCCGGATAAGCGGCACTGATGCGGCTGGCTTGGTCGAGTTGTTTTTGAGCCTCGCGTTCGGCAGCCGTTTTCATGTCTTCTTCGTAGAGTAAACGCGCTTCCGGTGCCGGGCGGCGTTGATGATTGAGCGCGGCAACTTTGAATTTGTAGGGAAGGGAGTTCAAAGTCATGTCGATGGTGTCGCCGGCAGAAATATTTTTGCTGTTTTTCACTTTTGAGCCGTTTACCAAAACTCTGCCCAGCTCAATATGTTTTTGTGCCAGCGCGCGGGTCTTGAAAAAGCGTGCGGCCCACAGCCATTTGTCCAAGCGCATGGACGAATTGTCATGATCGTTTTTCATAGCCTGTTTGAAATGATTGAACTGAATTGAAGTTTATCATAAGATACGGCACTTCATGCGTTTAGTGCAGCTATACTATTCCTTTGTTAAAGGCCGTCTGAAAGATTTTTTATTGCAAAAGATGGCAGTTTCCCTTTGAGAAATGCTGTCAAATGCGTCTGATTAGCGTATCATGTCAGCAACCGTTACCGAGAGCTTTGTTTTATGAAACCCGTATTTTTGGACTTCGAACAACCCATCGCCGAATTAACCAATAAAATTGACGAGTTGCGATTCGTACAAGACGAATCTGCCGTTGATATTTCTGACGAGATTGCCAGACTGAAAAAGAAAAGCAGTGAGTTGACCAAGTCAATTTTCAGCAAGCTGACTCCGGCTCAAATTTCACAAGTATCCCGCCATCCGCAACGTCCTTATACTTTGGACTACATCAACGGTATTTTTACCGATTTTGAAGAGTTGCACGGCGACCGCCATTATTCTGACGATCATGCCATTGTCGGCGGTTTGGCGCGTTTTAACGGCCAAAGCGTGATGGTTATCGGCCATCAGAAAGGCCGCGATACCAAAGAAAAAATCCGCCGCAATTTCGGTATGCCGCGTCCTGAGGGTTACCGTAAAGCACTGCGCTTGATGAAGACTGCCGAAAAATTCAATATTCCGGTCATGACCTTTGTCGATACTCCGGGCGCGTATCCGGGCATTGGTGCAGAAGAACGCGGCCAGTCTGAAGCCATCGGCCGTAATTTGTACGAACTGACCCGTCTGCATGTGCCGGTATTGTGCACCATCATTGGTGAAGGCGGTTCAGGTGGCGCGTTGGCAGTGGCTGTCGGCGACTACGTCAATATGCTGCAATATTCGACTTATTCGGTGATTTCTCCCGAAGGTTGCGCTTCTATTCTTTGGAAAACTGCTGAAAAAGCAGCAGATGCCGCGCAAGCATTGGGTATTACCGCCAAACGCCTGCAAGAGTTGGATCTCATTGATAAAGTAATTGATGAGCCTTTGGGCGGCGCACACCGTGATTTTGAAACCACGATGAAAAACGTCAAAACCGTTTTGGAACAGCAATTAAGCGAAGCGCAAAGCATGACCATGCCTGACTTGCTTTCTCGCCGTTTCGACCGCATCATGGCTTACGGTAAATTTACCGATAAATAAGTTTGACTGCTGAAAAAGCAAGCAGATGTCGCTGCTTGCTTTTTTTGTGTTCTATTTTTGAGTAATTCACAATTTCAGGCCGTCTGAAATGTCGCAACTATCCCCTGATTCCCTATTTAAAAGTTTTCACGCAGCTTTTCCTGATTTGCCGAGCCATACTGTGGTTGAAGTTGGTTTGAGTGGCGGATTGGATTCTGTCGTCCTGCTGCATCTTTTGCACCGGACGCGTGAATTTCACCATTTTGATTTGCGTGCCGTCCATGTTCATCATGGTTTAAGCACTAATGCCGACAGTTGGGCAAAATTTTGTCAGGATTATTGTCGGGGTTTGAATGTGACCTTGCGCGTGTGCCGTGTCAATGTGGAAAAACAAGGAAAAGGTTTGGAGGCTGCGGCCAGGGCTGCCCGATATCAGGCATTTTCAGACGGCCTGAAGAAAATTATTGTTTTGGCCCATCACCGCAATGATCAAATCGAAACATTTATGTTGTCGGCTGTGCGAGGGGGTGGATTACGCGGTATGGCGGCCATGCCGGTATGGCGTGATTTAAATGAAGAGATTCAAATTTGGCGGCCGCTTTTGGCATTTTCCCGTCAGGAACTGGCTGAGTATGCGCAACAATGGGGATTATCTTTTGTTGAAGACGAAAGTAATGAAGACTCAGGCTATTTACGCAATTGGATGAGAAATCAGGCTTTGCCGAAATGGCAGCAGCGTATCCCGAATTTTGAGCAGCAAATTTGTACCAATGTTCGATTATTGCAGGAAGATTTGCAGCTTTTAGATGAATTGATTGAGTCTGAATACCAGCGCATCAGTCCAAACGGAATATTCAGCATCAGTCTATGGCGGCAGTGTACCCCGCTTTTGCGTCGTCGGCTGCTTTGGTATTTTTTGCGAAAGCAAACGGAATCATTGCCTTCTTATCACAGCATTGCCGATTTTGCCCGAGTATTAGAAACCGCTGATCAAGCGCAGTTGAATTTGCCAGACGGGAAACTAGTCGTATATCGAGATAAGCTGTTTGTTTGTCAGGAAAGTGAGTTTCAAAAACTGCCTTGGTGTAATGGCAGGGAAGTTCGAGGCCGTCTGAAAGATATTTTGCTGGAAAACGGTTTCGTTTTATTACCCTTTAAGGGAGGTTTGTCAGAAGAGGAGTTGGAGAAGCAGGCGGTACTTCGAAATGTGGCCAAAGGTGATGTGATTCAGTCGGGGCAGAGGGAAAAATCAGTCGAAAAACTATTGCAAGAGTGTCATATTGTGCCATTCGTCCGTAAATATTGGCCGATTATCCTAAGTATGGGCAACAAGTGCCTTGCTGTTATTAATCTTCGGGTGGGAAGCGATGTTCAAATAGGGGAAGGCTATCTGCCTGTTCATGAAAAGTTAGCTAAATATATAGTAGAAAAGTAAAGAGACTAACTTTAAATTTAATAAGTATTAGTAATTTAACTACTTTTGCTAAGTGTAGATATAATAAGCAATATAGCTTATATTAGAGTATCTATACGAATAAACTTTTGCGATTAAATGTAATCTTGTGGAACTTTTTCAAAGCGATGCTGTCTTTATTGTGCACAGCACGCTTTACTATTTTTTGGTTTAAAGCAGTAAAACGATTAAAGGTTGGGTATGAACGATCGCCAAATAGATCAAGTTTTGGTGGAGCGCGCGCAGAAAGGTGACCATAAGGCATTCGAGATGCTGATGTCCAAGTATCAGCGTCGGCTAAACAGACTGATTTCCCGTTTTATTCAGGATGAGCACGAAGTACACGATGTAACCCAAGAGACAATGATTAGGGCTTATCGTGCGCTGGTTAATTTTCGCGGTGAGAGTGCATTTTATACATGGCTGTACCGTATCGGTATCAATACGGCAAAGAATTTTCTGACCACTTCGGGTCGCCAGTTTTTTGTCAGTTCGGAAGCAGCCAATGAGGAGGGAGATGTTCTCGATTTAACCGATCAGATTGCAGATTACCATACGCCGGAAGCTGAAATGATGAATCGGGAAATCTTGCAGACCGTCGAAGCAAGCATTGCGCAACTGCCAGACGATATGCGTCAAGCCATTACACTTAGGGAAATGGATGGCTTGTCTTACGAAGAAATAGCTCGGGTAGTGGATTGTCCGATAGGTACTGTACGTTCGCGTATTTTCAGAGCGCGTGAACTGATTGCAAAAGATTTGCGGCCGCTGTTGGATACTTCTGAAGATCAAAGGTGGTAATAAAAATGAATGACAAAACAAATAAAGCATTGGAGTATGTGTCTGCATTGATGGACGGTGAAGCATTGACTGATGAAATGCTGGATGCTGTATTGGCAGACGAGGAAGCCTTGCGCGCTTGGCATGAATACCACATTATCGGCGACTGTATCCGTCAGGGTGCTGCGGCGAGTGTTACCGGTGAAACCATGCAAAGCAAAGCATTTACAGTGCCTCAAAACGAGGCTGAAGGCAAACAGGAAAAATATGCTCAGCATGAAGCGGCCAATAGCGGCTTCTTCAAATTCTTTGCGGCTGCTGCCAGCGTGTGTGCGATTGCTGTTGCAGTATGGCAATTTACACCGCAAACTTCTCGTGACGCTATGCCGGTTGCAGAGAAGTCTAATGTTCAGCCAGCCCAAAATATTATTCCGGTAAGCGGTACGCCTAGTGATAAAGCAGCTTCCGAGCCTGGCGAAACTGTTGTGCCAAATGCGGCAAAAGACGGCAAAATTGAAAACCGTCCGACTGTCCGTACCGAGCAGCAAAATGAGCAGCAGACAGTTGTGCAGTAAAAAATGAAATCATGTAAAACCCTTGCTTCATTGTAAGGGTTTTTTATTTTCTAAGTAAAACCGTTAGGCCGTCTGAAAGCATAGCTTCAAGGAAGTTAAAACAGTTATAATGCGCTCCATGAAACTGATTACCTCTGCTCAAAACGAACAGCTCAAACATTTATTCCGTCTGCTGACACAGGCCAAAGCAAGGCGTGAAAGCGGTGAAACCGTATTGGAAGGCATACATCTGCTGCAAACTTATTTGCAAAGCGGCGGTACGCCCAAACAGGTTTATCTACCTGAAAAGAAACAGCAACATCCTGAAATTCAAGAAATTGCGGCGCAGTTGGATGAGGGATTGATTACTTGGGTCGGTAACGAAGCATTGTCTAAAATCACCAGTCTGACCGATGCCGATGATGTGATGACTTGGATTGATATTCCGCAGCAGGCAGGTTTGCCTTCAGACGGCGATTGCGTAGTATTGGAGCGGGTACAAGACCCTGGCAATGCAGGCACGATTTTGCGCAGCGCGGCGGCAGCCGGAATCAGGCAAATCGTGTGCGGCAATGATTCCGTGGATATCTGGTCGCCCAAAGTGTTGCGAGCGGGGATGGGTGCGCATTTTCTGCTGTCTATTTTCAATCGAGTGGAATTATCCGCTTGGATGGAAACGTATCAGCATCAAATTTGGGCAACTGCCTTGGGCGGTCGCAATATCGGTTTGTATGAGATGGACCTCAGTCAATCTTGTGCTTGGGTGTTTGGCAACGAAGGCAGCGGCGTGAGCGAAACGGTAAAAGAGAAGGCTGATGCCTGTGTCAAAATCCCCATGTTGGGGCAAACCGAATCCTTGAATGTCGCGATGGCGGCAACGGTTTGTCTGTTTGAACAAATGCGGCAGCGTATCCATGCCTAGGCCGTCTGAAAACAATAATACGATTTTATTTTAAGGAACAAAAATGCAAATACTGACTTTTGATGAAGCGGCACGCAGCCGCTTGATGGAATTGCTGGATGATAAATCTGAAGCCCATAACACCATGCGTTGTGATGAGGTTCAAGGTTTTATGATGGCTTTATTGAGCGGTCCGGATGCTTTGAATCCGACCAACTGGCTGCCAGAGATTTTGGGTGAGGAATCTTTGTTTGATGCCAAAGAGCGCACCGAAATCGAACGTTTGGTCATGGCAATGGCCGCCGATATGCGCATGAAGCTCAACGAAAAAATCCTGCCTGATCTGTGGTTTTATGAAGATGAAGCCGGTAATCCGGATTTCTACACTTGGTGTAATGCCTACCTTTACGCACTGGATATTGTGCCTACCGATTGGTTTGAAGCAGTCGAACAGGAAGAATTTGAAGATTTGTTCTATCCGATTATGGCTTTGGGTGGTATCTATGATGATGAGGAAAACGGCGAAGTCATCTTGCATCTGAATGAAAAAGAGCTGACCCAGCTGGAATCTGATTTGCCACATGTCCTGCTGGATATTTACTGGTACTGGCAGGCTATCATCAATAAGCCGCAAACCGTACGCCGTGAAGGCGAAAAAGTGGGTCGCAACGATCCTTGCCCATGTGGTAGCGGTAAAAAATACAAAGCCTGCTGTGGCAAATAAACCATGAAATAAAAAGGCCGTCTGAATGCTTGAAATTCAGACGGCCTTTAATGTTTTTTGTTTAGAAGAATGAGGCTAACCAAACAAACAGGATGGTTAGCGCAATGGTCAATGCACAGCCGATTTTGGCTACGGTACCGATGATGAAGCCGATAAACGTACCGATACCGACTTTGCCTGCCTGCCATGTGTCTTTGCGTGCGATAAATTCGCCGATGGCCGCGCCGGTCAACGGGCCGAGCAACAAGCCGGGAATGGAGAAGAATGCGCCGACGATGCCGCCGATAAATGCACCCCAAACCGCGGTTTTACTTGCGCCGGTATATTTTGCACCCAATGCGCCCGCCACATAATCCATTGCAGTACCGAATACGGCAACAATGGCCAAAAAGGTCAGCGTACCCGAGCCAAACACTTGATAATCGCCGGCATAACCCAACAGCCATGCGCCGCCAAACATCAAACCCAGTCCGGGCAAGGCAGGGTAAATAGTGCCTAAAATGCCGACAACAATGGCGATTAAACCGAGGATAATCAGAATGGTGGTCATGGTTTTCCTTTTGATAGAGGGGTGGATAATGGCGGTATTATGAGGGCGTTTTGCCGGATTGCGATAAAGGTTTATGCAAGAAAATGAAAATATGCCTAAATATTCAGACGGCCTTTCAGTCAATAGCTACCGAAAGGCCGTCTGAATGTCTAAACGCGGTTACATACCGCAGGTTTTGGGTTTGTTTGCCAAAATATTGATGACTTTGCGTTCGGTTTTTTGTGGTTCGATTTTAATTTCGCTTTCGTCTTCTTCGCTGCCGTCGGAGAAACGTTCCGGCATTTTTTCGCTGTCAAACGCCAAGTCGCCGCCGTGTTTCAGGCTTTGACCGCGTTCCAAGCCGATAAAGTCGAAAAGTTCGGTATCGGCCAAATGCGATGGAACGACGTTTTGTAGAGCGGAGAACATAGACTCGATACGGCCGGGGAAGCGTTTGTCCCAATCGCGCATCATGTCGCCGATGACTTGGCGTTGCAGGTTGGGCTGCGATCCGCAAAGGTTGCATGGGATGATTGGGAATTGCTTCAGTTCGGCGTATTTAATCAAATCTTTTTCTTTCACATACGCCAGCGGGCGGATGACGATGTGTTCGCCGTTGTCGCTCACCAGCTTGGGCGGCATGGCTTTGAGTTTGCCGCCGTAAAACATGTTTAAAAACAAGGTGGCGAGGATGTCGTCACGATGGTGTCCCAAGGCGATTTTGGTGCAGCCCAATTCTTTTGCCGTGCGGTAGAGGATGCCGCGGCGTAAACGGCTGCACAGCGAGCAAGTTGTTTTACCTTCTTCCAATACACGTTTGACGGTGGAATAAGTGTCTTCTTCAACGATTTTGTAGGGAACGCCGATGCTTTCGAGATAGGTCGGCAATACTTCTTCAGGGAAGCCCGGCTGTTTTTGGTCGAGATTGACGGCGACCAGTTCAAAATCAATCGGCGCGCTGGCTTGAAGCTGGCACAGAATGTCTAAAAGGGCGTAGCTGTCTTTGCCGCCTGAGAGGCAGACCATGATTTTGTCGCCCGGCTCGATCATATTGAAATCGTTAATGGCATCGCCGACGGCGTGGCGCAGGCGTTTGCTGAGTTTGTTGTTTTCTAATTCTTGCTTGGTTTTTTTGGACATGGCTGTTTGTGCTTTGAAATAATAGAAAAATTTAAGGGCGGTATTGTACCGCAAAAGAATAAAGGTCGTCTGAAAAACTGCGCTTGCTTGGTTGAAGCGGCGTTTTCAGACGGCCTGATATTTGCTCTTTATTTGATTTGAAGGGCGGTAATTTTGATTTCAACCTTCCAGTCGGGAGAAGCCAGTTTCGCCTCCACGCAGGCGCGGGCCGGAGCGCGTTCGGGGGCTGTCCATGCATCCCAGGCTTCGTTCATAGCGGCGTAGTCGTTCATATCGGGCAGATAGATGGTGGCTTCTAAAATATGGGCTTTGTCGGATTGGCATTGTGCGAGCCATGAATCGATTTGCGCCAAAACATTTTCAGTTTGCGCTTTGGCATCGGCTTCAGGATTTTCGGGAACCATGCCGGAGAGGAAAACCAAGCCGTTGGCTACGACGGCTTCCGAATAGCGTTTGCTTGCACCAAGATAGCGGATATCCATGTTGTCTCCTGATTTCAAAAAGAAGGTATGGTAACATTGCGACTGTTTACGTTCCACATTTAAGAGGGGCCGTCTGAAAAGGATGGCGGGAAACAACCCATGAGTAAAGCAGAATATCCGGTTACGCAGGCAGTACGCTTTTTACGCAGTAAGAAAATCGATTTTGTCCCTTATGTTTACGCGTATGAAGAACATGGCGGTACGGCGCGTTTTGCCGAATGTGCGGGCAAGCCCGAGCATCAAGTCATCAAAACGATCGTCTTGCAGGATGAGCATAAAAAAGGTTTGGTTGTTTTAATGCACGGCGACAAACATATTTCCACCCGCAATCTGGCGCGCGAGCTAGGCTTGAAACACATCGAGCCGGCAACAGCGGATCAGGCGGCGAAATGGACTGGATATTTGGTCGGCGGTACATCACCGTTCGGTATGAAAACCGCTTTGCCGGTTTATGTGGAAGAAAGTATTTGGGCTTTGGACGAGATTTTTATCAATGGCGGCAAACGTGGGTTTATCGTAGGCATGAAGCCTGAAAACCTGCGGACGCTTAATCCGAAAGATGTTCATGTTGCAGTCGATTCATAAAGGATAGGAATACAGATGGAACAATTAAATTTATACGAAATCTTGGGAGTATCTCAGGATGCTGATATCAACGTTATCCGCGAGGCTTACGGCAAATTGGTGGCCAATCCGGATATTCAGAAAGATGCGGAGCGGTTTAAAGCCATCGGACAGGCTTTTGAAGTATTGTCTCATCCGGAAAAACGGTTGGCTTATGATGCGGCTATGCAGTACGAGCGTCAGGAAACCAATACCAACAACTTCACTGATATGGCGACAAATGTGGTTAACACGCCCAGCTCTGACGTGAAAAACTATGTTTTTATCGCTTATGTGACATATGCTGTGGGCTTATTGATTTTGTTTACCCCCGTTGTCGGTGTGATCATGGCGTATGTTAAACGCGATGAGGCTCAAGGCAGTATTTACGCCAGCCATATCGATTATTTGATTAAGACATTTTGGGTGTCTTTAGTAGGTACGGTTTTGGGCACTTTTACTACACTTATCTTAATTGGTTGGTTGATTCTGTTGGTAACTGCCATTTGGTTTATTTACCGTGTAGTCATCGGACTGATTAAACTGAATGAAGATAAGCCCGTCTCCACTCAAGGATGGTTTTAAAGCATGGCATATTTATTGGCAAGTATCGTTTGCAGCGTGTTGGTTTCCGTATTGCTGAAAGTGGCGCGCAAGCAAAAAATCAATATCGAGCAGGCGGTAGCGGTGAACTACATCGTTGCTATAACCTTGACCATGCTGGTGTTAAAGCCTGATTTGAGCAATCCGCAGGTATTTTTACCGACTTGGTGGCTTTTTGCGGCCTTGGGTATATTACTGCCAACCGTGTTTGTCATTATGGGCAAATCCGTAGATGCGGCAGGTATTGTCAAATCGGACGCGGCACAACGCCTATCGTTGTTTCTGCCGATTGTCGCTTCATTCACGCTTTTCCATGAGCAGTTGACCGAAGGCCGTCTGATTGGTTTGGTATTGGCATTTACGGCACTGTTTTTCTTACTTTGGAAAAGCGATGGCGGCAAGAAATCCGGCGGCTTCAGCACGCAAGTAATGCTGCTTTTGGGCGTTTGGTGCGGCTACGGCGTCATTGATATTTTGTTCAAACAAGTGGCCAAAAGCGGTACCGCGTTTGCTGGTAATTTGCTGGTGGCGTTTTGTTTGGCAGGTATCTTGATGTTTGGCTACCTGTTTGCCAAAGGAAGCAAATGGACTAAAGAGGGCATAGTGGGCGGTATGATTTTGGGCTGCCTGAACTTTTTGAATATTGTTACCTACATCTCGGCACACCAAATCATGAAGGATAATCCGACCTTGGTATTTGCCGGTATGAATATTGGCGTGATTGTTTTGGGTACGCTGATTGGTGCGGCAATATTTAAGGAAAAAATCAGCAGCATTAATGCAGCCGGTATCAGCATTGCTATTTGCTCGATAGCCTGCCTGTTTTACTGGCCGCAGATCCGCAGCTTGCTAGGCTAAAAATACTTATGCCGTCTGAAAATTTTCAGACGGCCTTATTTTTATTATAAAATAGCCATTCATGCGCCGATTTGGCCGTATGGGAATTATTTTGCGCTTACGGGCGTTTCTATGTTAAACAAAGAAGTTGAACTCACACAATAATATCGATAGTTACATCATGAAACATATTCAAAAACACATTCAATGCGCCGTTCTCGGCATGCTGGTATTGTCCGGCTGTCAATCTTATCAGGAAGATCAAAGCCGCCGCAGCAAAATGGCTCAATTCGCGCTTAACCATCCCGTAGCCGCTCAAGTTATCGGTATGGAAGACGAAGGCTTAATCAATATGACCAGCAATGCCGCACGTTTTGCCGAGCGTTCAGGTTTGGACGATAAAGCAAACGGCGACAGCAGGGGGACACAAGTCAATGCCGTACGCCAAGCATTGTGGCAGGCGGCGATTGCTTCCAAATTCGACAGTATTATTGCAGAAAAAGCAGGTAATGCGCGTCTGACGGATATGGAGTTGCGTGAAGGTAAAGACGACTACTTCAGCCGCTACCTTGCCGACCAAGCGGTCGATCAACGCAACAACCGTATCGGCCGCAGTATCGGCAGTGCCAAGCCCGACCGCGATATGAAAACGCTAGCGGCAAGCATTTTGTTCTACTACAACAAAGTAGGCTTGTGGACGGCTTCCGAAGTGAACAACCGTTGGCACATCAAACAGGAAAAACTTTCAGACGGCCAGTATGCCGAGGCATTGAAAAACATCGCCAAATTGGATCAAAACGGCATGACCGAACAGGAACGTAGCGGTTATAAAACCGATACACTCAACGAAATCAAGCGTTCGGTTAAGGCCATGCGTCAAGTCGAAGACTGATTTTAAGACTTCATCATTTAAAGGCAATTATTATGAATTTCCCTCCGCGTTATGTCTCAAACACCCGTATGCGCCGTATGCGTAAAGATGATTTTTCACGTCGCCTGATGCGCGAGCATACTTTGACGGCAGATGATTTGATCTATCCGGTTTTTGTATTGGAAGGTCAGAATCAGGAAGAGGCAGTACCATCCATGCCTGGCGTCAAACGCCAAAGTTTGGACAAATTGTTGTTTACCGCTGAAGAAGCACTGAAGCTCGGCATTCCTATGCTGGCTTTGTTTCCCGTGGTAACGCAAAACAAAACCGAATTTGCGGAGGAAGCTTATAATCCTGAAGGCTTGGTACCGACAATAGTACGAACCTTGCGTGAGAAATTCCCAGAACTGGGTATCATGACTGACGTTGCCTTGGACCCTTATACCATTCACGGCCAAGACGGTTTAACCGATGAAAATGGCTATGTCCTCAACGATGAAACCATTGAAGTTTTGGTAAAACAGGCTTTGTGTCATGCAGATGCGGGCGCACAAGTCATTGCCCCATCAGATATGATGGACGGACGTATTCTTGCCATTCGCGAAGCTTTGGAAGATGCTGGACACATCCATACGCACATCATGGCATATTCGGCAAAATATGCTTCAGCGTTTTACGGCCCGTTTCGCGATGCTGTCGGCAGCTCCGGCAATTTGGGTAAGGCAGACAAGAAAACCTACCAAATGGATCCTGCAAACACTAACGAAGCCTTGCACGAAGTAGCATTGGACATTCAAGAGGGCGCAGATATGGTAATGGTAAAACCGGGTCTACCGTATCTGGATGTCGTCCGCCGAGTTAAAGACGAGTTCGGCGTACCGACTTATGCCTACCAAGTTTCCGGCGAATATGCCATGCTTCAGGCAGCCATTCAAAACGGTTGGCTGGATGGCGAAAAAACCATTTTGGAAAGCCTGTTGGCATTCAAACGCGCCGGCGCCGATGGTATTTTGACTTACTATGCGATTGAAGCGGCAAAATTGTTGAAGAAGTAAAATAAAGAAATAAATTAAAAAGCGGCAAACAGTGTTTATCCTGTTTTGCCGCTTTTTTGTATTACTTAAAATTGACTCAATAGAGCCCGACTAAGGTTTATTTTTTTAAATCTAAAAAATCTTGTATAGTCATTTTGACCAAATAAAGGCCGTCTGAAAAATCAGGGAACTGTTTTTTCAGACGGCCTTATATAATTTAAACCTTAGTGATGGCTGCAACCCCCGTGGGTTTCACGCAAAGCTTCGGCTGCTTGCTCGTCTGCGTGGTAGCTGGAGCGAACCATTGCGCCGATGGCGGCATTGGTAAAGCCCAATTCGTATGCTTCTTTTTCAAAAACTTTGAATTGGTCAGGCGTTACATAGCGCAAGACGGGCAAGTGGCCGTCTGAAGGTTGCAGATATTGGCCGATGGTAATCATCTCGATATTGTTGGCACGCATATCGCGCATGATTTCGCGTACGTCCTCGTCTGTTTCGCCCAAGCCGACCATGATGCCGGATTTGGTCGGGATATGAGGCATCATTTCTTTGTAGCGGCGCAGAAGCTCGAGGGAATGTTGGTAGTTGGCACCCGGACGGGCTTTTTTATACAGGCTTGGATGGGTTTCCAAGTTGTGGTTCATCACGTCGGGTGGTGTTTCTGCCAAAATTTCCAGTGCGATGTCCAGACGGCCGCGGAAATCGGGAACAAGGATTTCAATTTTGGTATTTGGGCTGGTTTCGCGGATGGCTTTAATGCAGTCGGCGAAGTGTTGGGCGCCGCCATCACGCAGGTCGTCACGGTCAACGGAAGTAATCACGACATAGCGCAGGTTCATGGATTTGACGGATTCGGCCAAGTGTTTAGGCTCGTCAGGATCCAACATATTGGGGCGGCCGTGACCAACATCGCAGAACGGGCAGCGGCGGGTACAAATATCGCCCATGATCATGAATGTGGCCGTACCTTTGGTAAAGCATTCGCTGATATTGGGACAAGATGCTTCTTCGCACACGGTATGCATTTTTTGTTCGCGAAGAATATTTTTGATTTCAAAGAATTTCTTGCCCGGTAATTTGGCGCGGATCCATTCGGGCTTTTTCAATTTTTGTTCCAATGGAACAACTTTAATCGGAATGCGTGCAGTTTTGTCTGCGCCTTTCAGTTTGATGCCGCGTTTGGGATCGTTTTTTACTTCTTCACTCATGGTGATGTGTTCTTTCTGTCGTTATAAAGGCCGTCTGAAAAGCTGATTGCGGCCTTTATGGCCTAAGGGCTTGTGGGTTCAGAGGGGCAGTTAAAAGATGGCGTTGGGGGCGAATATTTTCAGACGGCCTTATGCCAGCTCTTTTTGTAAATGCTTGGTCAGTTTGTCTGAAACTTCTGCCAAACTAGGTGCCGGAGAGACATAGTCGGCAATTTGGGTCATTTCCATACCGGCATAACCGCAGGGGTTGATATGGGTGAACGGACTTAAATCCATGTTCACATTAAGCGCCAAACCGTGGTAAACGGATCCGTCTTTGATACGCAGGCCAAGGGAAGCGATTTTACGCTCTCCGACATAAACGCCGGGGCGTTTGGGATCGGCGGCTGCTTCGATGCCATATTCTGCCAAGGTGGCGATGATGCTGTTTTCAAGTGCGGAAACGATGTGGCGGACACTGGTTTTACGGCGTTTGAAATTGATCATCGTATAGACGACCAGTTGGCCGGGGCCGTGATAGGTAATTTGACCGCCTCTGTCGATTTGGACAACGGGAATATCGTCGCGGATGAGGAGGTGTTCGGGTTTTCCGGCCAAGCCTTGGGTAAATACGGGCGGATGTTCGACCACCCATAATTCGTCTTCGGTATTTTCGTCACGCGAGGCATTAAATGCCTTCATGGCTTCGAAAGTCGGCAGGTAATCGACCAAGCCTTTGTGCACGATTTTCATTACAGCACCACTTTTACCAATTCGTGTGAAGTCAGGTCGCGGTAGATATTGTCGAGCTGCTCTTGGTTGTCAACATTTACTTTGACGGTTGCGCCGGTATAGTTGCCTTTGCTGCTTGGGCGCGTAGTAATGTGGTGCGGCTCGGTATCGGGAGCGTGTTTGCGCACGGTTTCCAAGATGGCGGATTCAAATTCGGGATGAACTGCGCCCATAACTTTCAAAGGGAAAGTGCAGGGGAATTCAATCAGTGATTTTTTTTCAGTTGAGTCTGTCATGGTTTTTTACTACCTTGTTTGGTTTGCTCGGGCCGTCTGAAAAGTTTTCAGACGGCCCGAAATCCGATATATTTTATCGTAAACGTCCATATTGGGCTATTAAAAATGATGTTTTCGAAAATAGGTGCGGATAAGCTGTTTTCAAGTCTTGAAATGCAGCGCTTCAGCCCAATTTTGAGCTACATTCTGATTTAACAATGATTGAGATTTCTAACTATGCCGACAAAAGACAAATATTTCGAGGAATACAGTGCGCTGGCTACCTTGCCTTTACGCGATGTCGTGGTGTATCCGCATATGGTATTGCCGCTGTTCGTCGGTCGTCCTAAATCGATTGCGGCCCTTGAGGCGGCAATGGCCAATGATGATCCGGTTTTCCTGTTGGCCCAGCTTGACCCTAATACAGAAGACCCTAAAGCTGAAGACTTGCACCAGACCGGTACAGTCGCCCAAGTTTTGCAGGTTTTGAAGCTGCCTGACGGTACCGTTAAAGTATTGGTAGAAGGTATCCGTCGTGCGCGCGCGTTGACGGTTGATGAAACAGGCGGATTGTTTTTGTCCCATGTTGAGGCGATTGATGAGAATAGCGACAAGGACAATCCTGAAATTGAGGCCTTGCGCCGTACTCTGCTGACTCAATTTGAGCAATATGCGAAGTTGAACAAAAAAATCCCTGCCGAAGTCATCAGTACCATCAGCAGCATTGATGACAACAGCCGTCTTGCCGATACCGTTGCCGCACATTTGCAGCTGAAATTGGAGCAGCGTCAATATGTATTGGAGACTGCCGGCATTGTTGACCGTTTGGAATTTCTGCTGGCGCAGTTGGAAGCCGAACTCGACATCATGCAGGTCGAGAAACGTATTCGTGGCCGTGTGAAACGTCAAATGGAAAAATCCCAACGCGAGTATTACTTAAATGAGCAAGTGAAAGCGATTCAGAAAGAGTTGGGCGAAGAAGACGAGCGCGGTGAGCTGGATGCGCTGGAGAACAAAATCAAAGAAGCAGGCATGAGCAAAGAGGCAGAAGAAAAATGTCTGTCTGAATTGAAAAAACTGAAAATGATGCCACCGATGTCTGCGGAATCTACCGTCGTGCGCAACTATATCGATACTTTGCTTGAGTTGCCGTGGAAGAAAAAATCCCGTGTCAGCAAAGATATTGCCAAGGCTGATTTGATTTTGAATGCCGACCACTATGGTTTGGAAAAAGTCAAAGAGCGCATTTTGGAATATTTGGCCGTTCAAAAACGTATGGACAAGCTCAAAGGCCCGATTTTGTGTCTGGTGGGTCCTCCGGGGGTAGGTAAAACTTCCTTGGGTGAGTCGATTGCCAAAGCCACAGGCCGTCAATATGTGCGTATGGCGTTGGGCGGCGTGCGTGATGAAAGCGAAATCCGTGGTCACCGTCGTACCTATATTGGTTCTATGCCGGGCAAAATCCTGCAAAACATGGCGAAAGCGGGTGTGAAAAATCCATTGTTTCTGCTGGATGAAATCGACAAGATGGGCAGCGATTTCCGCGGCGATCCGGCCAGTGCATTGCTTGAGGTGCTGGATCCTGAGCAAAACAACAAGTTTGCAGACCACTATGCCGAAGTCGATTATGATTTGAGTGATGTGATGTTTATTGCCACTTCAAACAGCTTGAATATCCCGACTCCGCTGCTTGACCGTATGGAAATCATCCGTCTGTCCGGTTATACGGAAGACGAAAAAATCAATATCGCCATGCAATACCTTGTGCCGAAACAAATGAAGCGCAATGGTGTAAAAGAGGGCGAATTGGTGGTTGATGAAAGTGCAGTGCGCGATATTATCCGTTACTACACCCGCGAGGCCGGTGTCCGCTCGTTGGATCGCGAAATTGCCAAAATCTGCCGCAAAGTGGTAATGCAGGTTACCTTGAATGAGGACAAGAAAAAAGCGTCCAAATCCAAAACAGTAAGCAAGGCCAAGCCTAAAGCGATTAAAGTTACTGAGAAAAATCTGCATGACTATCTGGGCGTACGCCGTTTCGACTATGGTGTGGCCGAAAGCGAAAACCGTATCGGTCAGGTAACCGGTTTGGCTTGGACCGAAGTTGGTGGCGAGTTGTTGACTGTTGAGGCAGTTGCTTTGCCGGGCAAAGGTACGATTCAATGTACCGGCCAACTGGGCGATGTCATGAAAGAATCGGTATCGGCCGCATGGTCGGTTGTCCGTTCCCGTGCTGAGTCAGTGGGTTTGGCTCCTGATTTTTACGAGAAAAAAGACATTCACGTCCATGTGCCTGAAGGTGCGACGCCAAAAGATGGTCCAAGCGCAGGTATTGCCATGACTTTGGCGATGGTTTCTGCCTTCACCAAAATTCCGGTGCGTGCAGACGTGGCGATGACCGGCGAAATCACTTTGCGTGGCGCAGTCTTGCCAATCGGCGGTTTGAAAGAAAAACTGCTGGCTGCTTTGCGCGGCGGGATCAAGCATGTATTGATTCCAAAAGACAACGTCAAAGATTTGGAAGAAATCCCTGAAAATGTCAAAACCGGTCTGACCATTCATCCGGTCAAATGGATTGATGAAGTGTTGGCTTTAGGCTTGGAAACTCAGCCTGATCAATGGGCGGCTGAATTGGCGGTTGCCGAGACCCTGCAAACTTCTAAGGCGAAGTCAAGAACAAAAGCAACCAAGCATTAAGTTGGCCGTCTGATGTTGCAAAAAATGTGGTTTTGCCCTGAATGCCACAAAAATAGGGCAATTCCACATCTTTTACTTGACATGATAATTTGAGAATTGCTATAAAGTGCGTATGTGCTTTAAAAGTGCTTAAGCCCCGAGTATTCGGGCATTTCATCATTTTTTACGATAGGAAGGGACTAATTGTGAACAAGTCTGAATTGATCGAAGCAATTGCTCAAGAAGCCGGCATTTCCAAATCTGCTGCGCAAAAAGCTTTGGATGCTACTACTAATGCCGTAACCAACGCGTTGAAAAACGGCGACACTGTTACTCTGGTCGGTTTCGGTACTTTCTACGTCGGCGAACGCGCCGAACGTCAAGGCCGCAACCCTAAAACTGGCGAGCCTTTGACTATTGCTGCTGCTAAAACTCCTAAATTCCGTGCCGGTAAAGCATTGAAAGACGCTCTGTAATTTAGAGTCTTTCCCTGAATGGGAATAAAAAACCGATTTGATTCGGTTTTTTATTTTGAAGGCCGTCTGAAACCTTTCAGACGGCCTTTAGTTTGTTGAGTGCATAAAAAGGCTGAAATCCTAATGATAAAAGGATTTCAGCCTTTTTAGTTTATCTTGTTACATTTGATTTTTATATTGATATACCTTATCATTAACGGAAACACAGTATTCAAAACAAACCGCACTTATCGAAAGAAGGGGCAAATAGCCATTCATAACCAATCTTTCAAATGTGCCACGCACTCGTCATACTTCTCACATTTTTTCAATAATCTGATTTTAAAACAAATGAAAAGAGAGGCTTATGTCTACCATTCCTTTGTCGCGCCTTAAAAAAGGCGCAGTCGTACATATTGATTCCATTGCTCCCAACCCTGTTTTTGGTGATTTGGATACCTTGGTAACCCGTCGTCTTTCGGATTTGGGTTTTTCCAGCGGAATGCCGTTGCAAGTGATTGCAGTGGGTGGTTTTGGGAGAGGCCCGTTTGCGGTACGTTTGGGTAACCAATCCCAATTCTCCCTGCGTTTGGAAGAGGCCGGGAAGATTATGTGTCGTATCGTTGAGGCCGTTTAAGGCCGTCTGAAAGAATAAGGAAAAATGATGGAACTAAGCTATTTTGCCTTGATTGGTGCGCCAAACTGCGGCAAAACCGTTTTGTTCAACGGTTTGACCGGCTCACATGCCAAGGTTGCCAATTATCCGGGCGTAACTGTTGATAAGCGCGAGGGCGCCTTCCTCGACGACGAGGCCGTCCGCATTATCGACCTGCCGGGCACATACAGCCTACGCACGACCAGCCCCGACGAAGCGGTGGCGAAAGATGTAATGGTAGGCAAGATGGGCATTCCGCCCGATGCCATTATTGCCGTTGCCGACGCGACCAACCTGCGTATGACCCTGCGCATGATTTTGGAACTGAAAACGCTGGGACTGCCTATGGTGGTGTCGCTGAATTTGAGCGACGTGGCCCGCAAAAGGGGCTTGAATATCGACGCGGCCAAACTGAGCGAGTTGTTGGATGCACCTGTTTTGGAAACAGTTGCAGTGAGCGCGTCGGGCGTACAGGCTGTACGCGAAGCCGTGGCGAAGCTGCCGCGCAAACGCTCTTTCCCCGCAAACCCCGCCTCTGCCGAACGCACGCTCGATGCGCTGGATAGCGACAAACTTTATCAAGAAGTCGAATCGATTTTGGCACAAGTGGTACGCACCCAGATGACGCTGCCCGCATGGCACAAAAAACTCGACGACATCGTGCTGCACCCCGTTTGGGGCATGATTATGCTGCTGGTGATCCTTTTTATGGTGTTCCAAGCGGTTTACACTTGGGCGGCGCCGATTATGGATGCCATCGAAGGCGGCTTTGCCGCGCTGGGCGAATGGATAGGCGCCAACATGGAGCCGGGCATCCTCAACGACTTGCTCGTCAACGGCGTCATTGCCGGTTTGGGCAGCGTGTTGGTGTTCCTGCCTCAGATTACGATTTTGTTTGCCTTTATCCTGCTTTTGGAAGACTCGGGCTATCTGCCGCGTGCAGCCTTCCTGTTGGATAACATCATGGCGAAAAGCGGTTTGTCCGGCCGTTCGTTTATTCCCCTTTTGTCCAGCTTTGCCTGTGCCGTTCCTGCCGTGATGTCGGCGCGTACGATTAATGACCCGCGCGAACGCCTCGTTACTATCGCCGTTGCCCCGCTGCTGACCTGCTCCGCGCGGCTGCCCGTTTACGCGCTGATTATCGCCGCCGTCATTCCTGACCGTACAGTGGGCGGTATTTTCAACCTGCAAGGCCTGACATTGTTTATTCTTTATATCGCAGGCATCCTGTCGGCTGCATTGGCGGCATATATCATGAAACGCTTGGCGCGAATGAAAGGCAATGTGCAACAATTCCCACTTTTGATGGAATTGCCGACTTTCCGTACGCCTAACTTCAAACACATCATGACCAGCCTGTGGGATAGGGTAAAAGCCTTCCTGAAACGCGCCGGTACCATTATTTTTGCATTGGCCGTGGTTCTGTGGGGCTTGGTAAGCTGGCCGCAACCGCCTGAAAGCGCAACCGGTGCAGCCATCGATTACAGCTTGGCAGGTACGCTTGGTCATGCTATTCAGCCGTTGTTTGCACCTTTGGGTTTTACTTGGGAAATGTGTATCGCCATGATTCCGGGTATTGCCGCGCGCGAAGTGGTCGTTGCCGCTTTGGGTACCGTTTATGCCGTCAGCGCGTCGTCTGAAGATGCAGTACAAAACGCACTGATTCCCATCATACACAACAACTGGGGCTTGCCGACCGCCTTTGCCTTCTTGGCTTGGTATGTGTATGCGCCGATGTGTGCCGCGACTTTGACCGTGATTAGACGCGAAACCAAATCCACGAAAAATATGCTTATGATTACAGGCTATTTGTTCCTGATGGCTTATTTTGCCGCATTCGTGGTTTACCAACTTTCTTCAAGGATACTATCGTCATGACTCAATATATTATCGTCGGCTTGATTATGCTCGCCTGCGTATTCTTCCTCTTGCGAAAATTCGTGTTCAAACCGAAAAAACGCGACTGCAGCAGCGGCTGCGGCAAATGTGGCGGTTGCGGTTAAATAAAGAGGGTTAGGTAAAAGTAAAAGGCCGTCTGAAATGGTTTCAGACGGCCTTTTTGTATGTTTGAACTATGGTTCAATCGTTGTTGTAGGGTTTTCTAAGATTCTGTGACAAAACGCTTAAACTGTCTTTTTTCTTGGGAAAATGATGCAAGTGATTAAAAATATCAATGTTCCCCCTACGAAATCGATTAAATGGTGTTGATAGACAAATAAGACCGAAATGGCGAGTAAAAACCCCCATATACCAAAAAATGATTTTAAGAATTTGGATTTGAATTCTCTACAATAAACCTCAGCCGAAAGAAAAGCGAAACTCACATGTAATGACGAGCATTGATTAAAACTACTGTCCAATTTTCCCAAAATATAAAAGAAGGATTTTAAAATTTGGTTATCGACTTCAGGCTTGGAAAAATAAAATTTCATAGGAAATATTACAAATAGAGCAGTAGAAACTCCGATTAAAAAGGTTGCTCTTTTTATCAGTAATTTCAGACTGCTTTCGTTCTTTTCCAAAAATATAGTGACCAAGAAGAAAAACGGTGACGTCATATAAGGCAACATAAAGATGGGCAAGAAAGGAATATTCCTTTCCCAGTCTATAAAATATGAAGGCACATTATCGACTGTATATGTATAAAACTCAGCTCCCTTTTAAAAAACGATAAAAAATATTGATATAAAAATTGTATATTTAATCTTTAGTTTCGATAGCTTATCCACTTACCGATTTTCTCCATCCATGATTCCAATATAATTAAAATCGTAAAAGTTCATCACACTATCATATATATCAGTGATATGGAATATGTCGCACTGTCTCTAATATTTTGTCGGATGGTTATCTCATCTATGGTTTCAGACGGCCTCGAAAGGTGGATTGTAAAAAAAGCGCAAAATTACAGATTAGGTATGATATTGAAGTGAATCTTTCAGTAGTCTCATGATTTATTGAACGGGAAGCCTGAAATGTCCGGTGATGGTGTAGCGGTAGAGGACGTCGTCTTCACGGGTTCCTGAGCCGATATTATGGATAATCAGTGGCCTGTCGCCGATTTTTCGATCGGAGACAATGCCGATATGGGGACGGTTGCCTTTTAACTCCCAAGTTACGATATCTCCGGCTTGATAGTTTGTGTCTTGAACGGCCCAGCCTTGACGCGTGAAATAAGTCATTAGGTTAGGGACGCGGCGGTGGTCGATATTGGTATCGGGTTGTTTCAAACCCCAGCGTTTCGGATAGACAGAAAAGTTACGGCTCATGTCTTGATGAACAAGCTCTTGCAAATCTATATTTTGCTCACGCAATGCACGGATGACCACGTCTGTGCAAACGCCTTTTTCCATCGGTACATCGCCCATCGGATAAGTGAGCTTCGTGTAAGCCGGATCGTAACGAAGGGTTTTGCCAATTTGGTTGCGCGCAGATTGTACGATTTGCGGTGATGGTCCTTCGGGTTCGGTAATCTCTTGTTGTAGGAAATCGGTATTAATACTTGGGATAGAGTTGTGATGACGGGCAAAAAATACAGCTGTTGTAATCAGAAGGATAGAAAGCACAATACTGATAACTATGGGCTTAAAGGCTGTTTTGTGTTTCATGATATATACACGGCTTAGATGTTGTTTGCATTATTATCAAATTTTTGGGTGGGTTGGCAATGCATAATGGAAAAATGGTCTTTAGCAAGTATGTATGGGTAAATAATAGATGAGTGTTATTTGGGTATTACTAAAACGTTTTTCGTAAATATAGATTTTAAATTGGTACATGATAAAAGGTCGTCTGAAACAGGTTTCAGACGACCTTTTATTGTAAAAATCTATAAATTTAATAGATAATAACTATTCTCATATTATCAAGCTAGAAAAGATAACCCGCTGATTAACTTGATATTTTATATGGTTAAATTATGTTAACTAAAACATACGCTATCCAAACCTGATTTCACAGTTGATTTAAATCATAATGTCTTGTGTCCAAATCTCTAAAATACCCGAAATCATATTAGATATTGATTTTCGAATAACAAACTACAAGAGTCGAGGAACGCAAAATGCCGAAAATCCCTGAGTTGGTTTGTCCTGCCGGTAATCTGCCTGCTTTGAAGACGGCGGTGGACAATGGCGCTGACACAGTTTATATGGGGCTGAAAGATGCGACGAATGCGCGCAATTTTCCGGGACTGAATTTCGATATGAAATCGGCGCAGGAAGGGGTAGCTTACGCCCATGCGCGCGGCCGCAATGTGTTGATGGCAATCAATACTTTTGCCCAGGCGGGGCAAATCGAGCGGTGGCATCGGGCTGTCGATACGGCGGTGCAACTGGGGGCGGACGCGATAATCGTTGCCGACCCTGCAATTATGGCTTATGCCGCCGAGCGTCATCCTAATTTGAGGCTGCACATGTCGGTGCAGGGTTCGGCGACCAATTACGAAGCCATCAATATGATGAAGGAACTGTTCGGCGTCCGCCGTGCCGTGTTGCCGCGCGTTTTAACGGTCGATCAGGTCAAGCATGTGATTGACAATACGGATGTGGAAATCGAAGTGTTCGGTTTCGGCAGTTTGTGTGTGATGGTAGAAGGGCGCTGCATTTTGTCGAGCTATGCGACGGGCGAATCACCGAATATGCAGGGCGTGTGTTCACCGGCGAAGGCGGTGCGTTGGGAGCAGCTGCCCGACCGCATGAACGTGCGGTTGAACCAGGTGTTAATCGACCAGTACAAACCGAACGAACCGGCAGGCTATCCGACACTGTGCAAAGGCCGTTTTGAAGTCAATGACGAAACCTATTACGCGCTGGAAGAGCCGACCAGCCTGAATGTTTTGGAAATGTTGCCCGAACTCATCAAAATCGGTGTATCCGCCATTAAAATCGAAGGCCGCCAGCGCAGTCCGATGTACACGGCGCAGGTTACCAAATCGCTGCGGCAGGCTTTGGACGCGGCCGCTGCCGATCCGGCTCATTTCAAAGTCAATCCGGTGTGGAACAACGCGCTGAGCAAGGTTTCGGAAGGGCATCAGACGACCTTGGGCGCATACAGCCGTCCGTGGAAATAAGGGAGGAGGAAAAATGAATCCGATGAAATTATCGTTGGGGCCGGTTTTGTTTTTCTGGCAGAAGGAAGCCCTGCTGGAATTTTACGCCGCCATGCTGGATGCGCCAGTGGACACCATTTATCTGGGAGAAGTGGTGTGTTCGCGCCGCCAGAAAATGCGTTTTGCCGACTGGGTCAGCTTGGCGGAAGATTTGGCGGAAAGCGGCAAAGAGATTATCTTGTCGTCGCAGGTGCTGCTGGAAAGTGAATCCGATTTGAAGCGCCTGCGTAAAATCACGGGGCAGGACAAATTCAAAGTCGAAGCCAACGACATGGGTGCGGTCAAATTGGCGCGCGAACACGGTATTCCGTTTGTCGCCGGAGCCAGCTTGAACATTTACAACGAAAGCACGCTGGCACTGTTCCAAAAACTTGGCGCATACCGCTGGATTGCGCCATCCGAGTTGAGCCGTAACAAAGTTGCCGAAATCATCAAGGCTTCAGACGACATCGAAACGGAATTGTTTGCTTGGGGCAAAATGCCTTTGGCGTACTCTTCACGCTGCTTTACCGCGCGGCATTACAACCTGAACAAAGACGGCTGTGAATTCCGCTGCTTGGATTACGAGCAAGGTATGGACATGAATACCCGTGAGGGCAAGCCGTTTTTAACCATCAACGGCATCCAAACCATGTCTTACGGCTGCCAAAACCTGCTGCCGCACCATGAGGATTTGCGGCAAATCGGTGTGAACATGCTGCGCCTGTCGCCGCAAATGCACGGCATGGCGGAAATCATCCGTATCCACCGCGATGTATTGGACGGCAAAACCGCACTGGCGGATGCGCTGCCCGAATTGGAAAGATTGACCACCGGCACGCTGGTGGACGGCTATTGGCACGGCCAGCCGGGTATCGAAGCCGTGAAGGAGGAATATTATGGCGTTGCCTGAAATCGTATTGCCCGCATGGGCGGGAAAAATCGGCGGAAAATTACCGGGCAGGCCACCGCGCTTCGCTTTGGTTTTTACCCTCAACACCATGCTCAAACGCGGATTGCTGCCCGCCGATATGAGCCTGTTTGACGGTCGAACCTTCGAAATTGACGTATTGGACGCAGGCATCAAGGTGCGTTTCACCGCCAATGCCGAAAAATTCATCGATGCGGATTTTTTGGGTACGCCCGATTTGCGCCTTGCCGCCAACGGCATCGACTTTATGCGCATGATGATGCGCGAGGAAGACCCGGATACTTTGTTTTTCAACCGCAAACTGCAAATCGAAGGCGATACCGAGCTTGGGCTGATTACCAAAAACCTGCTCGACAGCGTGGACTGGCCGTTCGGAGATTGGTTTTTGAAGCGGCAGATGTCCGACTGAATGCCGGTTCGTGCAAGAATAAAGCAAAGCATTCATCCATTAAGTTTATGATTTAAAAATAAAATATCCAATACCTTTTACAAAATTCCCAAATCCCTAAATTTCTACCAAGGTATTTAGGGATTTGGGAATTTGTGTTTGGATTTTGGCCACCGGGTAAAAAGGTATTTTGCAAAAGTCTCAATCCACAACAAAAAGGCCGTCTGAAAACCAAATTCCGGTTTTCAGACGGCCTCAATCATTTAAAACTTTCAACAAACTCTTATTTCAACGCTTCCAACAGCTTTCCGTGTATTCCGCCGAATCCGCCGTTGCTCATGATCAAAATATGGTCGCCTGCTTCGGCATTTTTCACAATTTCGGCAACAAAGGTATCGAAGTCTTTGCCGACGTGCAGCTTGCCGCCCAAAGGCGCGAGTGCCTCGGCAACGTCCCAGTCCACGCCGCCGGCGTAGCAGAACACTTGGTCGGCGCCTTTGAGGCTTTCGGGTAAGGCGGCTTTCATGGTGCCGAGTTTCATGGTGTTGGAACGCGGCTCGAGGACGGCGAGGATGCGGGCGTTTCCGACGCGCTGACGCAGGCCTTCGATGGTGGTTTCGATGGCGGTCGGATGGTGGGCGAAGTCGTCGTAAACGGTGATGCCGTTTACCGTGCCTTTGATTTCCATGCGGCGTTTGACGTTTTTAAACGCGCTCAAGGCTTCGCAGGCCGTCTGAATATCGACTCCGGCATGACGTGCGGCGGCGATGACGGCGAGCGCGTTCATGCGGTTGTGTCCGCCCATCAAATCCCATGCGACGTGTCCGGCTTTTTTGCCGTCAAGCAACACGTCGAACGAGCCGTCGGTATTGACTTCGCCGACCTGCCAGCCGTGTTCGGTGCCGAATTTTTCCACCGGCGTCCAGCAGCCTTTGTCTAAAGTGTCTTGCAGACTTTGCTGCTGTCCGTTGCAGACGATTAAGCCTTCAGACGGCACGGTGCGCACGAGATGGTGGAACTGGGTCTGTATCGCGCCCAAATCGGCGAAGATGTCGGCATGGTCGAATTCCAGATTGTTTAAAATGGCGGTACGCGGACGGTAATGTACGAATTTGGAGCGTTTGTCAAAAAAGGCAGTGTCGTATTCGTCGGCTTCGATAACGAAGAATGGGGATTTTGAATTAGGATCTTGGCGCGGCGTTTGCGGCAGGCGGGCGGAAACGCTGAAGTTTTCCGGTACGCCGCCGATGAGGAAGCCTGGCGCGAGTCCGGCATATTCCAAGACCCATGCCAGCATAGAGGCGGTAGTCGTTTTGCCGTGTGTTCCGGCTACGCCGAGTACCCAGTGTTGGTGTAATACGTTTTCAGCAAGCCATTGTGGGCCGGAAATATAAGGCAGGCCGCGGTTTAAAATCGCTTCAACCACATCCATGCCGCGTTTGGCAACATTGCCGATAACGTAAATATCGGCTTTAAATTCGTCTAATTGAGCGGCATCAAAACCTTCGTGTACGCCTATACCTAAGGCTTCAAGCTGGGTGCTCATCGGCGGATACATCTTCGCGTCGCAACCGCTGACTTTAAAACCTGCTTCTTTGGCAATAGCCGCTACGCCGCCCATAAATGTGCCGCCGATACCGATAATGTGGATGTGTTTCATGATAAGACCGTCTTGGGAATGAATTAATTTTAAAGCCGTCATTATAACGGAGTTTGGATAAAAGGGTCGTCTGAAAAGTAAAGCGGCAATAAGAATAGGGGAGAGATAGGGAGGATTGAATCTTAATAGGGAATTTTTAGGTTATAGTTGCTACTGAAATATTTATACTTTGGGCGCTGTGTTGCCGATTGAAAAAGGTATGAAATGGCTGGGCGATATGACTGTAGTTCTGTCTTTGCTCATGCTGGTGTTTGTTTTCTTGGTTGACCCGACTCACTACTTCCTCAGCAACTTGGTTGTCTCTATCGGTAATATCCTTACTCAAACCGTTCACCATTCTTTCGAGCTGTACTTGTTCCACAACCGCGATTGGTCTAATGGCTTACTGGGTATGGTGGATTACTTGGGCACCATTTGTGGGCGTGTTCTTAGCGAAAATTTCCAAAGGCCGTACTTTGCGCGAATTCGTGCTGGCATCCATTATGGTACCGGTCGGCTTCCTCGTGATTTGGTTCTCCGTATTCTCCGGCTTCAGCCTGCTTGATACTGTTGAAGGTACTGGACGCTTGGCAGAAATTGTCAATAAAGGCGACTACGAAGGTACATTCTATTACCTGCTCAATATGCTGCCTCTGTCTTTCGCAACCAAACCGTTGACCGTTATCCTGTTCTTAGGTTTCGTGGTTCTGGTTTGTTTGTGAAAGTTGTCGGGTGCGACGTTCAAAATACACTGTTGCCATGGCAATCGCAGCGGTCATCAATGCCGTTGTGGTTAAGATAACAAGGGGCTGCGGCGGTAAAACGGCGGCCAGCCCTGCGCCGATAACGAATAAGGTCGTCTGAAAAATCCAAAGCCGTTGCGGTCGGCGGTGTTCGGGCTTGTTGTACGGCGTGTTGGCGGCAACCCCGAGATAAAACACGCCCAAACTGAGCCACAGCATTCGGACGGACTCAGCGGTAGCGGTGCTGTTTTGGTGCAGCCAAGCCAGTGCCACCGTTACCAAAGCGATGCCGATCAGTACGGCATAATGGCTGTACGAGGGCAATGCGCCCGAGTTTTGCGCTTTGTGTTCGTCGATAAAATAGGAAAACTGCATCACATAAACCGTAAACATCGCAAACAGAATCACAATCACGGGCAGTGCGCCGATTTCAAACTTCGCCACGTGGAAATAAGGGGCGATGTCGATCACGGCTTCGCCGAAAAAAATAATCACCAGCCCGTTTAGGCGTTCGAGTAGATGCGGAAAATTCACCGCAGGTTGCTTGTGGCTGACAAAGGTGGGCAAAATCCAACCCAAACCGAAACCGCCCAGCGCAACCCACTGTCCGATATGGGCGGGAAACAATAGCGAACCGAGCACCATCGCCGCCGTCAATCCGCGCAATCCCGCCACCAGCTTGATTCTGCGGCGTTGTTCGGGGGAAGCGTGACGAGCAAGCTGCAACAGATATTGCAGGCAGACATTGCCGACCAGTAGCCCCAGCGCAAGATTAAACGGCACAAAATTCGCCAGCCAGTCGCTGCCCACCGCATTGGACAAAAACAGCAGCAAAAACATATCGGCAAACAAAAACAGCCGATCCCGCCAAGAGTTGTCGCCGAAGCGGTTGATGTAAATGCTCTGGTATAACCAAACGGTAAACAGAATCACCAGCGAAATCAGAAACGTGACATAATCGGCTTCGTCGGCGTGGTGTACCAGCTCGGTGGTGCGGGACAAAGCATATACAAACACCAAATTATAAAACAGCTCGGGCAGCCCGACTTTTTTCTCTCCAACAGGCATAAGCCCTCCGGTTGTGATGAATAACTTATTGAAGAATAATAGTTTTTACCGACAAGTACCATTGACTGGGCGGCTTAAAAATAGCTCTCGTCAATGTCCATTTTGCCCAGTTTTTGGTTAATGGCGTGCAATTCGTCCGCAGTCAGGCGGATTCGCAGTGCGCCGAGGTTTTCCGCCAAGCGGTGTTTTTTGGTGGTGCCCGGAATCGGTACGATAAAGGGCTTTTGCGCCAGTTCCCACGCCAACACGATGTGCGCGGCGGTGGCGGATTTGGCGGCGGCGAGCTCGTGCAGCAAGTCCAACACAGGCTGGTTTTTCGTCATCACATCCGCCGAAAAACGCTTCATCGTGCGGCGGAAATCGCCTTTGGCGTATTGGGTCTGCGCGTTAAAACGGCCGCTTAAAAAGTCGTTCCCCAGCGGGCTGTATGCCACAAAGCCGATATGGTTGGCTTCGCAAAAAGCAAACAATGCTTTTTCGGGGGCGCGGAACACCATGGAATATTGGTTCTCCGTGGCGGTAATGGGCGTAACGGCGTGGGCGGCGGCCATATACTCAATCGGCGTGTTGGACACGCCCCAATGATGGATTTTGCCTGCCTTAATCAATTCGCCCATTACTTCCGCTACCGCCTCGGCGGGTACATTCGGGTCAATGCGATGCTGGTAATACAGGTCGATGTAGTCGGTTTGCAGATTGCGTAAGGATTCGTCCACTTGCTTGCGGATGGATTCGGGGCGGCTGTCCAGCACATTCTCCACGCTGCTGGCGGAATGAGTTTGCCCCACAATGCCGATCCAACCGTAGGCGACAACAGCACGGTAGTAAATTTTGCTTTTGCACCGACTTCAGTGGGCGGCTTGGGCATCAACTACACAATCACGCCGTAAGGCTGGCTGTATACGGTAAGCCATACTCAAGAGCAACAAGAGAAAGTCAACACATTCGTAGATGCTCTGAAAGTAGGCGGTAAAAATCTGCTCGAATTTCTTAATGCTTGATAGCGTGAGATTTTTGATAGATTGAACCTAAGTCAATCATAGAATACTGATACATAAAATGCCGCTTGAGTGATAAGCGGCATTTTTATTATCTATGGTTTCTATGTTTATTCAGACAGATAGTGATGGTTTGAGGTTTCAGAAAAGCTGTATCTGTTATTATTGAAATAATGCCGTCTGAAAAATAAGTCCTGAGCAAACTACGCTACGACTTATTTTCAGACGGCATTTGTCTTCTGTATTTTGCGATTTCTATTAAAGTGCTGCTTCTGAGCGTTCTCCGGTACGGATACGGATAGCCTCTTCAACCGGATAGATGAAGATTTTACCGTCGCCGATTTTGCCGGAATGTGCGGTTTCTAAAATGGCGTCAACAGCCTGATCGACTTTGTCGTCAGTCAATACCAATTCGATTTTCACTTTAGGTAGAAAATCGACTGCGTATTCCGCGCCGCGATAAATTTCCGTATGGCCTTTTTGGCGGCCGAAGCCTTTGACTTCGCTGACAGTCATGCCGGTAATGCCGATTTCAGTCAGGATTTCGCGTACATCGTCGAGTTTGAAAGGTTTGATAATAGCTTCGATTTTTTTCATATTGAGTCTCCTTATTTGCGAAAAGGCCGTCTGAAACATTCAGACGGCCTTTGTTCCATCAAGTTCGTTCAAATTTTATTTGAGTGAACTTATTTCTTTTTCTGAGCAGGCAGGTCGGTACATACGCCCAATGCCACTTCAGCAGCCATACCGATGGATTCGCCCAGGGTTGGGTGTGGGTGGATGGTTTTACCGATATCGGCTGCATCACAGCCCATTTCGATGGCCAAGCAGATTTCGCCGATCATATCGCCGCCGTTAGGACCAACGATACCGCCGCCGATGATGCGGCCGGTTTCAGCATCAAAAATCAGCTTGGTGAAACCATTGTCGCAACCGTTGGCAATCGCACGGCCGGAAGCAGCCCATGGGAAGTTGGCTTTGGTGATTTTGCGGCCGGAGGCTTTGGCAGACAACTCGGTTTCACCAACCCATGCTACTTCAGGAGAAGTGTAGGCAACACCCGGAATGACGCGCGCGTCGAAGTAGGCTTTGTGGCCGGCACAGTTTTCAGCGGCAACGTGGCCTTCGTGAACGGCTTTGTGCGCGAGCATAGGTTGACCGACGATATCGCCGATAGCGTAGATGTGCGGCACGTTGGTGCGCATTTGTTTGTCCACTTCGATGAAGCCGCGATCGGTAACGGCAACACCGGCTTTTTCGGCACTGATGAGTTTGCCATTAGGCGCACGACCGGCGGCAACCAGTACGGCATCGTAACGTTGTGGTTCTTTAGGCGCATTTGCACCTTCGAAGGTAACGTAAACACCATCTTCTTTAGGCTCGACAGCAACAGTTTTGGTGTTGATCATGATGTTGTCAAAACGGTATTCGTTTTGTTTTTGCCATACTTTAACCAAGTCGCGGTCTGCGCCTTGCATCAGGCCGTCCATCATTTCAACCACATCCAGGCGAGAACCCAGAGTGCTGTAAACCGTACCCATTTCGAGACCGATAATACCGCCACCGATGATCAACAGTTTGCCCGGTACTTCTTTCAGGGCCAATGCGCCGCTGGAGTCGAAAATTCGAGGATCTTCAGGGATGAAAGGCAATTTGGTTACGCGGCTGCCTGCTGCAATGATACAGTTTTTAAAGGCAACGATTTTTTTCTCACCGGTAGGAGCCGCTTGTTCGTACACTTCGCTGGTCGTCAGAGAAACTTCCAAGTGGTGCGGATCTAAGAATTGGCCGTCACCTTGGATAATATCTACTTTGCGGCCTTTAGCCATACCTGCCAAACCGCCGGTCAGACGGGAAACCACGCCGTCTTTGTAGGCGCGCAGCATGTCGATATCGAGTTCAGGCTCAGGGTATTTGATACCGTTGGCAGCCAAGTGGCGTACTTCATCGATAACGGCAGCATTGTGCAACAAGGCTTTGGAAGGGATACAGCCGACGTTCAGGCAAACGCCGCCCAAAGTTTTGTAACGCTCGACGATGGCAACTTTCAAGCCTTCGTCAGCAGCAGCAAATGCAGCAGAATAACCGCCGGGGCCGCCACCCAATACGACTACGTCGTATTCGGCATCGGCAGAACCGCCGAATTGAGCAGCTTGAGGAGCAGGAGCGGCTGCTTTAGGAGCTTCTTGTGCAGGAGCGGCAGGTGCTTCGGCTTTAGGAGCAGCTGCACCTTCGGCCTCAACGACAACAATCAAACCGCCTTCAGAGATTTTGTCGCCCACTTTAACTTTAACTTCTTTGACTACGCCTGCAACTTCGGCAGGTACGTCCATAGTCGCTTTATCAGTTTCCAAAGTAATCAGGGTATCGTCCACAGCAATGGTATCACCCACATTTACTTCAACCGCAATAATATCTACATTTTCGTGACCGCCAATGTCGGGCACTTTCAATTCAATTAAGCTCATGTCTAATCTTTCTGAATGATGTTCGGGCTTCTTTTTTTCAGACGGCCTTTTTATTTAGGCCGTCTGAAAATGCTCGGATTACAGAGTAATGCGGCGGAAGTCTTTCAACAGGTTAGCCAGGAATACGGTGAAGCGCATACCGGCGGCACCGTCGATGACACGGTGGTCAAAGGACAGGCTCAACGGGCACATCAGGCGAGGAGCAAATTCTTTGCCGTTCCAAACCGGTTTGATTTGGGATTTGCACACGCCCAAGATAGCAACTTCAGGAGCATTCACGATTGGCGTGAAGCCTGTACCGCCGATGCCACCCAAGCTGGAAATGGTAAAGCATGCGCCTTGCATTTCTTGTGGCTTGAGCTTGCCTTCGCGGGCTTTTTTAGACAATTCGGTCAGTTCTTGGCTGATTTGTTTCAAGCCTTTTTGATCCACGTCTTTGATTACAGGAACAACCAAGCCGTTTGGCGTGTCTGCTGCGAAACCGATGTTGAAGTAGTTTTTCAGCACCAAGTTGTCGCCATCCAGAGAGGCGTTGAATTCAGGGAAGGCTTTCAGCGCAGCAACAGAGGCTTTAATGATGAACGCCAATGGGGACAGTTTTACGCCTTCGCGTTCCCATTCTTTGTTCAGTTGTTTGCGGAATTCTTCCAATTCGGTCATGTCCGCTTCTTCGTGTACGGTAACGTGAGGAATCACAACCCAGTTACGAGACAGGTTTTGACCGGAGATTTTCTTAATGCGAGACAATTCTTTAACTTCAACGCTGCCGAATTTAGAGAAGTCAACTTTAGGCCATGGCAACAAGTCCAGACCACCGCCCAAAGAAGCAGCGGCAGGTTTGCCTGCACCGCTTTGCATAACGGATTTAACAAAGGCTTTAACGTCTTCGCCCATGATACGGCCTTTCAGACCGGTACCTTTGACTTGGCCCAAATCTACGCCCAATTCGCGCGCCAGTTTGCGTGCGGAAGGACCTGCATGCGCTTTTGCAAATGCAGCTTCATCGATTTTGGCAGCAGCAGGAGCAGCAGGTGCAGCAGGTGCAGGCGCAGCTGCTGGTGCAGTAGGAGCAGGAGCGGCAGCTGGTGCAGGCGCAGCGGCTTGAGTGGCAGGAGCAGGGGCTGCTGCGGCAGAGCCGGCAGTTTCTACTTCAATAATGGCGGAGCCTTCGGATACTTTGTCGCCAACTTTCAGGAATACGGCTTTAACCACACCGGCTTCGGTACATGGTACGTCCATGGTGGCTTTGTCGGTTTCCAGAGTAATCAGGGTGTCGTCAACGGCAACAGTGTCGCCGACTTTAATTTCAACGGCAATAACGTCAACGTCAGAGTGACCGCCGATATCAGGTACAACAACTTGTACGGTAGCGCCACCGGCAGGAGCGGCTGCAGGCGCAGCAGCTGGAGCAGCAGGAGCTTCTGCTGCAGGAGCGGCATCTGCAGCGGCAGCACCGGTTTCAACGGTCAGAATAACGCCACCTTCAGAGATTTTATCGCCAACTTTAACTTTAACTTCTTTAACAACACCGGCTGCATCAGCAGGTACGTCCATAGTGGCTTTGTCGGTTTCCAAAGTAATCAGGGTGTCGTCAACGGCAATAGTGTCACCCACTTTAACTTCTACGGCGATGATGTCGACATTTTCATGGCCGCCGATATCAGGGACTTTGATTTCTACGATACTCATTTGAGTTCCTTTAATATTTTCAGTTTGATGCCGTCTGAAAACTGTTTCACACGGCATCGGTACAGTTTGTTCAAACCATTCAAGCATTCGGTTTTCAGACGGCCTGATGTCTGAATGAAACAAACAGACCGTCTGAAACATCAATTAGCGTTTCCAGCTAGGAGCTAAATCGGCTTTGATACCATATTTTTCAATGGCTTGTTGAACGGTTTCTTTGCTGACTTTGCCTTGTTCGGCCAATGCGCTCAATGCAGCAACGGCAATGTTGTAGCGGTCAACTTCGAAGAAGCGGCGCAGGTTGGTACGGCTGTCGGAACGACCGAAGCCGTCAGTACCCAAGACGTGGTAGTCGTTAGGGATGTAGGCACGGATGCGGTCAGCATAGCTGCGGATATAGTCGGTAGCGGCAATTACTGGGCCGTCATGACCTTGCAGTTGAGAAGTAACAAACGGTACTTTTGCAGTTTCCAAAGGATTCAGGCGGTTGAAACGTTCTACTTCGATAGCGTCGCGATGCAACAGATTGAAAGATGGGCAAGACCAGATGTCTGCTTCCACGCCGAAGTCGGTTTTCAACAATTCGGCACCGGCAATGACTTCTTGCAGGATGGTGCCAGAACCCATCAATTGAACTTTCTTGTCGCCTTTGCCACCGGCTTTCAGCAAGTACATACCTTTCAGGATGTCTTGTTCTACGCCTTCAGGCATGTCCGGATGAGTGTAGTTTTCATTCATCAGGGTGATGTAGTAGAACACGTCTTCGTGGTTAACATACATGCGGCGCAAGCCATCGTGTACGATAACGGCTACTTCATATTGGAATGTCGGATCGTAAGTTACACAGTTTGGGATCAAGTCTGCTTGAATGTGGCTGTGACCGTCTTCATGTTGCAAACCTTCACCGTTCAGTGTTGTACGGCCGGCTGTACCACCCAGCAGGAAGCCACGTGCATGCATATCGCCTGCTGCCCATGCCAAGTCGCCAACGCGTTGGAAACCGAACATAGAGTAGTAGATGTAGAAAGGAATCATCGCAAAGTTGTTGTTGGCGTAGCTGGTTGCAGCCGCGATCCAGTCAGCCATTGCGCCTGGCTCGTTAATACCTTCTTGCAAGATTTGACCGTCAACAGATTCTTTGTAGAACATCAGTTGGTCTTTATCTTGAGGGGTGTATTGTTGACCTTTAGGGTTCCAAATACCATATTGGCGGAACATACCTTCCATACCGAAAGTACGGCTTTCGTCAGGAACGATAGGTACAACGCGTTTGCCGATTTTTTTATCTTTCAGCAGAGTAGACAGGATGCGTACGAAAGCCATAGTGGTTGAGAATTCACGGTCACCGCTGGATTTCAGTTGGGCATCAAATGCTGACAGTTCAGGCACTTCCAGAACGTCTTGGGTAGGGTTGCGTTGAGGCAGGTAGCCACCCAAAGATTCACGGCGTGCGTGCAGGTATTTGTATTCTTCGCTGTCAGGAGCAAAAGTCAGGTAAGGCAGGTCGCCACTGTCAATTTGCTCGTCAGTTACAGGAATATCAAAGCGGTCACGGAATTGTTTCAGAGACGCTTTGTCCATTTTTTTGGCTTGGTGGGCAACGTTTTGACCTTCGCCGGATGCACCCATACCGTAGCCTTTAATGGTTTTTGCCAAGATTACAGTAGGTTTGCCGTTGGCGTGGTTCGCAGCGCGGTCGTAAGCGTTGTAGACTTTTTGAGGGTCATGACCACCGCGGTTCAATGCCCAAATTTCGTCATCAGTCATATCGGCGACCAATGCTTTCAGTTCAGGTGTATTGAAGAAGTGTTCGCGAACGTATGCACCGTCTTTGGATTTGTAAGTTTGATAGTCACCGTCCAAGCACTCTTCCATACGTTTGCGCAGAATGCCGTCTTTGTCTTTTGCCAAGAGGCGGTCCCAACGACGACCCCAGATGACTTTCACAACATTCCAGCCGGCGCCGGCAAAGTTGCCTTCCAGCTCTTGAATGATTTTGCCGTTACCGCGTACTGGGCCGTCCAAACGTTGCAGGTTACAGTTGATAACGAATACCAAGTTGTCCAAGCCTTCGCGTGAAGCCAGAGCAATAGCACCTTGGCTTTCAGGTTCGTCCATTTCGCCGTCGCCACAGAATACCCATACTTTACGGCCTTTGGTTTTAGCCAGACCGCGAGATTCCAAGTATTTCAGGAAGCGTGCTTGGTAAATTGCCATCAATGGGCCAAGACCCATAGATACGGTTGGGAATTGCCAGAAGTCAGGCAACAGGTGAGGGTGAGGGTAAGAAGGCAGACCTTTGCCGTCAACTTCTTGACGGAAGTTGTTCAGCTGGTCTTCAGTCAGACGGCCTTCAACGAAAGCGCGTGCATAGATACCAGGGGCTACGTGGCCTTGGAAGAATACCAAATCGCCTTCTTCGCCTTCGCCTTTAGCTTTCCAGAAGTGGTTGAAGCCGACTTCGTACATAGTGGCGGCTGATTGGAAAGATGCAATGTGTCCACCCAATTCCAAATCTTTTTTACCCGCGCGCAAAACGATAGCGGCAGCGTTCCAACGAACGAATGCACGGATGCGGTGTTCGATGTTTTGGTCGCCGGGGATGCCTTTTTCGTCTTCAACGGAAACAGTGTTCAAGTATGGAGTAGTGGTGCCGTGAGGCATACGGATGCCTTTGTCACGGCTGTATTTGACCAAACTTTCCAGCAGATACTGGGCGCGCTCGCTGCCTTCATATTCTAAAACAGAGCTTAACGCGTCTAACCATTCTTTGGTTTCAATTGGGTCAACATCGTGTAATTGGGTGGACATAATATCTATCCTTGTGTTGAGTGTTTTTCAATGACGGAGTATTACTCCGATATTTTCGTTTGTGAACAAATGTGAGTTAAAAACGAAAATTCCTAGAGTCAAATTCGAAAAAGTTTTAATTACTGGAATGTTTTCAATACGTTATAAGCATTGATGAAAAATCAGAAAGAATTGAACTTTTTGCGAATAAGCTAACCTGCAAATGCTATCAGTAATTGGGCAAACTGGCAAATCATGCTGTAGATATTGATAGGATGTAGAGGTTGAAATTAGGATTTTTTTAAAGAGTTATGGAGCTTGTTTTTAAATCGAGATATTGAGTGGATTCAGTAAAAGGTATCAGATATTTGAGTAAATAGATTCGAATACGAAAAATATTCTTCAAATTTTGTTGTAAATAGAAAATTAAATTTAGATTATCTGGTTTTTTACAAAGAGAATAGGCCGTCTGAAGACTCTAAAGAGATTAAGGAGAAATGGGATTTGAAGATGGAGATTGTAGAGGAAGGGTAAATGAAAAAAATGACATGTACAGGCTATTTTAGCGCTGACATGTCATTTATGTAGGAAGTTAGAATTTTAGACGGTCTTTAAGCGGCAGAGGTCTTTTGAGCGAATTGCTTCCATTGAGCCAAAAGTTCTTTAAGAACGTCTTGTTGTTCATGTCCATGTTGGATGGCTTCTTGCAACCAGAAACAAGCATTGTTGATGTCTTTTTCTACACCCATGCCGTGATAATACAGACAGGCAAGATTATATTGAGCCATCGTGTCTCTTTGTTTGGCCGCCGCTTCAAACCATTTTGCTGCTTGGGCGTAGTCGACAGGTACGCCTTGTCCGCTGTAATACATCATGCCAAGATTGGTTTGGGATTTGCTGTGTCCACGTTCTGCGGACTGATGGTATAGATCCAGTGCTTCAGCGTAATTCTGTTGGCGTTTTAAGCCATAGTGCGCTGCAAATGCCAGCTTGTATAGACGTTCAGCCTCCTGACGTTGGAGGGCGATTTCTTTCGTCAGCTCATAGTTTCGCTGGTTATTCAATGCGCTGTCAGACAGAAGTTTTTGGTAAGCGACAAGATTACCTAAATCAGCCGAGCGTTGATAATATTGACGTGCGGTGTCTGCATCAACTGCTTGTCCCAATCCGTAGCGATAGATATCACCTAAAAGGCGCAATCCTTCCGGATCATTTTGATCCGCAGCAAATTTAGCGTGCTGATAGGCCTTTTGAGGGTCTCGTTCGGTGTTTTTACCCAATAGATATATTTCGGCAAGTGCTACATGCGCATTACTGTCACCTTGTTCGGCAGCTTTTTCGAACCATTTCAATGCTTCAGCAGGATTTGATGCGGCTAAGAGTTCTCCAAGAGAAGTTTGCGCCGGAACAATGTCGTAATCGGCGGCAATACGCAAATGTTCGATGGCTTTTTCAGGATTTTGTGTAACACCTTGCCCCAATTTGTATTGAAGGCCGAGTTGCCAGTGTGCCGCAATAAATCCCTGTGCAGCGGATTGCTGATAAAGTTTATGGGAATATTCCAAATCAGGAGAGCTGGAGTATTGGTAATGTTGGGCTAAGAAGTATTGTGCCTGAGGATTTTGTTGTTCGGCAGCTTTTAATGCCCATTTGACTGCTTCTTGGTCATTGCCATTGTCTGCGTATAAACGCATCAGGCGCAGTTGGGCAGGAGCCAATCCTTCTTCGGCAAGCTCTTGATAGGTTGCAATGAGCTTTTCTACTTCTATTCCATTATTTTCTTGTAACTGGAGAAGATTATAGCGGGCATATGGATGACCAGCTCTTGCAGCTTGTTTTAAATATTCAACTGCAATTACTAAATCTTGCTCATTTTCATGGTGTTCGATCAGGCATCCTGCCAGCTGAAATGCAGCCTCAATATGCCCGGCTTCTGCTGCTTCGCAGAGCAATGGAATGGCTCGTGCAAAGTCAGGTGGGTTTTGAGTGATTAATTTTTCTGCTAGCAGAAAAGATTCTTCATATTGTTGAGCATTCATCGGTTTGCTTTTATATTTTGTGAAGGATTAAGAATAAAATTATCGGCCGACAAGGTGCGGCCGTTATGATTTTGTAATTTTGAGGTTATTTACAAAAACAGACAACCGGATTTGTATTTTTATACTTAGAATAATGGAATAATTTGTTTTATGCTGCATAAATACAACAGAAGGGTGTGATAAAGTGGGTTGAGAAAATACTTCTGCTGTTTATTCAGTTTAAATTATTCATCGTCCGGTTTTTTACGCCACAAAACAAGTAATTTACCAATATGTTGCACCAGTTGGGCACCCAGTGTTTCACACAGGGCATCACAAATTTCAATACGTTCAGCACGATCATCGCCAAAAACACGGACTTTAATCAATTCGTGTGCTGTCAATGCGGCATCGGTTTCTTTGATGACCGAGTCGGTCAAGCCTTGTTGGCCAACCATAACGACAGGGTGGAGGTGGTGTGCTTGGGCTTTCAAGGCCAAAATTTCTTTGGTGCTTAATTTGTTGTCGCTCATATTAATAAGTATCCAATTAAAAAGAATAATGGCTATATTGTACGCGATTTAGAACATTTACGGGGGAAATAACGTACAATGCTGATTTTAACTTAAGCATTTCAAATCAAGATGGCTGTACGCTCAAAATCTTCAAAAGCATGGCTGCATGAGCACGTCAACGATCATTATGTCCATATGGCACAAAAGGACGGATATCGTGCCAGAGCGGCTTATAAATTATTGGAAATCAATCAGAAAGACAAATTAATCAAGCCAGGTACAGTTTTAGCGGATTTGGGCAGTGCGCCGGGAAGTTGGTCACAAGTTGCGGCCAAGCTGGTCGGTAAAACAGGGGCAGTGTTCGCTTTGGATATTTTGCCAATGGATGCTATTGAAGGTGTGTCGTTTATTCAGGGTGACTTTAGGGAAGATGCTGTTTTGGAGCAGTTTGAAGCCTTATTGGATAATCGTCCGTTAGACCTTGTAATCTGTGATATGGCACCCAATATGTCAGGCAATGCCGTAACCGACCAGGCACGCAGTTTTTATTTGTGTGAACTGGCTTTGGATTTTGCCTCCCAGCATTTGAAAACCGGAGGCAGTTTTTTGGTGAAGGTGTTTCAAGGCGCGGGTTATCAAGAGTATACGGCGGCTATGCGTGAAATTTTTGCCAGTGTACAAACCCGAAAGCCGGATGCTTCCCGCAATCGTTCCAGTGAGATTTACCTATTAGGTAAAAATAAACGCTGACAATGTAGGGTGGGTGCTTTAAAATTCTTTCCCTTGATTTTATTTATTTTGTAACCATGGAGCCTGTTCAGTGGGGAATACCATTAAAAACATATTAGTCTGGGTAGTGGGTGGTGCTATGCTTTTAGCAGCATTCAATGCACTCAGCGATAAGCAGGAAGATAAACAGCAAATCGAATATTCTCAATTTATTCAGCAAGTTAATAGTGGCGAAGTATCCAATGTCAATATTGAAGGATCTGTTGTCAGCGGCTATCTGATTAAAGGTGAGCGCACCGATAAAACTGCCTTCTATACCAATGCGCCTTTGGATGACAACTTGGTTAAAACACTGTTGGACAACAAAGTACGCGTCAAAGTGACTCCGGAAGAAAAACCAAGTATGCTGGCCAGTCTGTTTTACAGCCTGCTGCCTGTTTTGTTGTTGATCGGTGCATGGTTCTACTTCATGCGCATGCAAAGCGGCGGTGGCGGTAAAGGCAGCGCATTCTCTTTTGGTAAGAGCCGTGCACGTTTGTTGGACAAAGATTCCAATAAAGTTACTTTTGCCGATGTTGCAGGTTGTGATGAGGCAAAAGAAGAAGTACAAGAAATCGTAGATTACCTGAAATCGCCTAATCGTTATCAAAGTCTGGGCGGTCGAGTACCTCGCGGTATTTTGTTGGCCGGTAGCCCTGGTACGGGTAAAACATTGCTGGCCAAAGCGATTGCTGGTGAGGCCGGTGTGCCATTCTTCAGTATTTCAGGTTCTGACTTCGTAGAAATGTTTGTCGGTGTCGGTGCGAGCCGTGTCCGCGATATGTTCGAGCAGGCTAAAAAAAATGCGCCATGTATCATCTTTATTGATGAAATTGATGCTGTCGGCCGTCAGCGTGGTGCCGGTTTGGGCGGTGGCAATGATGAGCGTGAGCAAACATTGAACCAATTGTTGGTTGAAATGGATGGTTTTGAAAGCAACCAAACCGTTATTGTGATCGCAGCAACCAACCGTCCTGATGTACTTGACCCTGCGTTGCAGCGTCCGGGCCGTTTTGACCGCCAAGTCGTTGTTCCATTGCCTGATATCCGTGGCCGTGAGCAAATCTTGAAAGTACACGCTAAAAAAGTACCTTTGGATGCATCCGTAGATTTGACTTCTTTAGCACGCGGTACACCTGGTTTTTCAGGTGCGGATTTGGCAAACTTGGTCAATGAAGCAGCTTTGTTTGCTGGTCGTCGCAATAAAGTGAAAGTCGATCAAAGCGACTTTGAAGATGCAAAAGACAAAATCTACATGGGTCCGGAGCGTCGCAGCATAGTGATGCACGAAGATGAAAAACGTGCGACAGCCTATCATGAGGCCGGCCATGCCATCGTAGCGGAAAGCCTGCCGTTTACCGATCCTGTTCACAAAGTAACCATTATGCCTCGTGGCCGTGCATTGGGTTTGACTTGGCAGCTGCCTGAGCGTGACCGTATCAGCATGTACAAAGACCAAATGCTGAGCCAGCTCTCAATCTTGTTTGGTGGCCGTATTGCTGAAGATATTTTTGTCGGCCGTATTTCTACCGGCGCATCTAACGACTTTGAGCGTGCAACTCAAATGGCACGCGAGATGGTAACGCGTTATGGTATGAGCGACAAAATGGGTGTGATGGTTTATGCTGAGAACGAAGGCGAAGTATTCTTGGGTCGCAGCGTAACCCGATCTCAAAATATTTCCGAGAAAACCCAACAAGATATCGATGCGGAAATCCGCCGTATTTTGGATGAGCAATACCAAGTCGCTTACAAAATCTTGGATGAAAATCGCGATAAGATGGAAACCATGTGCAAAGCACTGATGGATTGGGAAACCATCGATCGAGACCAAGTTTTGGAAATTATGGCCGGTAAACAACCTAGCCCGCCTAAAGATTACAGCCACAATGTCCGTGATGACAAAGTAGAAGAGCCTGAAGTGCCTGTTGCTGAAGCTGTTGAACCTGTTGAGCAAAATGAGGTTCAGAATACTGAGTCAGTAGAAGCAGACAAAACAGATAAATCTGTATAAGGCTTGAAACAGAAAACGGTAGCTTATAAGCTACCGTTTTTATTTTGAGGATAATCTAAAGACCGTCTGAAAAGCTTCAGACGGCCTGATTTTATTTGGTTAATTACAAAACAGCCAAAGCAGCTTCGTAGTCAGGCTCGTTCGCAATTTCAGAGACCAACTCAGTGTGGAGAACTTGGTTTTGCTCGTTCAAAACCACCACTGCACGGGCAGTCAGGCCGCGTAATGGGCTTTCTGTCAGTGTAACACCGTAATCATTAGAAAAGCTGCTGCGGAATGTAGAAAGTGTCACTACATTTTCCAAACCTTCTGCGCCGCAGAAACGGGCTTGTGCAAACGGTAAATCGGCAGAAATGCACAAAACGACGGTATTATCCAAAGACGAGGCATGTTTGTTGAAAGTGCGGACGGACTGGGCGCATACGCCGGTGTCAATACTAGGGAAAATATTCAGCACTTTGCGTTTGCCTGCAAAGTCAGCCAATGATTTCTCAGATAGGTCTGCTGCTACCAATGTGAAATCAGGTGCAACTTGGCCGATAGCGGGCAAATTGCCGTTTGTAGAAATAGGTGAGCCTTGGAAAGTAACTTGGGCCATGATTCAGTCCTTGTGTCAGGGGGAAAATAGGATGGTCAGGAGTTTAGTAATGACGGCGGCGGAAATAGAACATGCCTTCGCTGTCAATTTCTAAAATATAGCGGCCGTTTTGTACGGCGGCATAACCGCTTTTACCTTCGGTATAAGGTTGCAAAGCAGCGTGTGAAATCAGATAGTCGGTCAGTTTGCTGCCGTCTTGGGCAATATTATCCACCATTTTTGCAAAGGTAGTGTGGCAGACTCCGTTGGCTGACCAGCCGGCTGAAACGCCTTTTTCATTTTTTTCCATGCATTGGCCGCTGATGACTTCTAAGTCGGTAGGGTGCTTGCCAATCAGATTGATGACGCCACCCTCTATGCCGTTAATCGGATAGGTGCGTTGTTTTTTACCTTCTTTGGTTTCGCCTTCTTGAGCTGTACCCAAATCCAAACCGGCTATGGCTTGTTCATCGATATATTTAACTTTGAAGGTAGGCTTTGGCGCTTTGCCTGAAGCAGCATCATTGGCTGCAGTATCTTCAGATTTACCGCCGCAGGCAGCCAATGAAAGGCTGAGCAAGATAAGGGGAAAGGTTTTTTTCATATGAGAAACCCTAGAAAACGATTATATTTCAAATGATAAACGATATTATGGCCGTCTGAAATTTTCAGACGGCCTTGCTATTATTTCAACGGACGAATACCTACTGCATCGCGTACTTTATCCAACAATTCACGTGCTTCTTTACGCGCTTTTTGTGCGCCGGACTGCAAAATGTCTTCAATTTGAGAGGGTTTGGCGGTCAATTCATTGTAGCGCTCGCGCGGCTCTGCGAGTTCGGCATTGATTTTTGCGCCCAAGAGTTTCTTGGCCTCACCCCAAGCAAGGCCTTCGGCCAGCATTTGCGTGAACTCGGCAGTTTCAGACGGCGTGGAGAAGGCTTTGTAGATTTCAAACAGAGGGCTTTCATCAGGCTGTTTCGGTTCGCCGGGCTCTTTCATATTGGTGATAATTTTGTTAACCGATTTTTGGGTTTTCTTGTCGTTTTCCCAAAGCGGAATGGTGTTGCCGTAGGATTTGGACATTTTGCGTCCGTCCAAGCCGACCAAGAGTTCGACGTTTTCGTCGATTTTCACTTCTGGCAGGGTGAAGAGTTCTTGGAAGCGGTGATTGAAGCGGCCGGCAATATCGCGTGCCATTTCAACGTGTTGGATTTGGTCGCGACCGACTGGTACTTCATGGGCATTGAACATAAGGATGTCGGCAGTCATGAGGATAGGGTAGCTGTACAGGCCCATTTCCACGCCGTGATCCGGATCTTCCTGACCGTTTTCGGTATTTGTCTGTACTGCGGCTTTATAAGCGTGGGCGCGGTTCATCAGGCCTTTTGCGGTGATACAGGTCAGAATCCAGTTTAGCTCCATCACTTCGGGAATGTCGCTTTGACGGTAGAAAGTAGTCTGTTCCGGATTGAGTCCGCAGGCGAGCCATGTGGCGGCAACAGCTTGAGTAGATTGATGAATCATTTCCGGCTCATGACATTTGATGATACCGTGATAGTCGGCCAAAAAGAGGAATGATTCGGTATTGGAATCTTGCGCTGCGCGGATAGCCGGGCGGATGGCACCGACATAGTTGCCCAAGTGTGGAATACCTGTTGTGGTAACGCCTGTTAAAACTCGTTTTTTGCTCATGAAAGTATCCTTCGGCACAAAGGCCGTCTGAAAATAAATATGGTGCCGATTATACCTGATTATTCTTGATTTTTCAGACGGCCTTTTGAGCAAAGGGTAACTGGATAATAAAAGTTATACACATAAAATTATAAAAATAAAACTTTATAAAACAATAATATAGTAAAAATTTTTGATTAATTGAGGAAATAGCTATTGAGTTATCCACATTTGCGCTTATATAGGCTCTAACAGAATATATTTGAAGAGGAACGTAAAATGAGATTTGATAAATTGACTGCCAAATTTCAGCAAGCTCTGCAAGAAGGTCAAAGTTTGGCTTTGGCTGCGGACAGCAGCTACCTTGAAGCCGGCTTTATTTTAAAAGCGTTGCTTGATGATCAAAACAGTGGTGCTGCTGCGTTGCTGGCTCATGCAGGTGTGAATGTGCCTCAAGTAAAACAACGTTTGCAGCAACATTTGAGCAGCTTGCCAAAAGTATCCGGACAAGGCGGCGATATTATGCCTAGCCGTGAGCTGCAAGCTGTATTGAACTTGATGGACAAGGCTGCAACCAAACGTGGCGATGCCTATATCGCCAGCGAACTTTTCCTGCTGGCTTTGGTTCAGCAGAATGATGCGACCGGCAAAATCCTGAAAGAAGCCGGTGCGACCGAACAAAACATCAATGCCGCGATTGACGCGGTACGAGGAGGACAAAACGTGAACGATGCTAATGCCGAAGACCAACGCGATGCTCTGAAAAAATACACGCTCGACCTGACCCAGCGCGCCCGCGACGGCAAACTTGACCCCGTTATCGGCCGCGACGACGAAATCCGCCGCGCCATTCAGGTATTGCAACGCCGAACCAAAAACAACCCTGTGCTGATTGGTGAGCCAGGTGTGGGTAAAACCGCTATTGTTGAAGGCTTGGCGCAACGTATTGTTAACGGCGAAGTACCTGAATCCCTGCGTAACAAACGCCTTTTGGTTCTGGACTTGGCGGCTTTGATTGCCGGCGCGAAATACCGCGGCGAATTTGAAGAACGCTTGAAAGGCGTGTTGAACGACTTGGCTAAAGACGATGGCAACACTTTGATTTTCATTGACGAAATCCATACCTTGGTTGGTGCGGGCAAAACCGACGGCGCAATGGATGCGGGCAATATGTTGAAACCAGCTTTGGCACGCGGCGAATTGCACTGTATCGGTGCGACTACTTTGGACGAATATCGTCAATACATCGAAAAAGACGCGGCACTCGAACGCCGCTTCCAAAAAGTATTGGTTGGCGAGCCAAGTGTAGAAGATACCATTGCTATTTTGCGCGGTTTGCAAGAGCGTTATGAAATCCACCACGGTATCGATATTACTGACCCTGCTATCGTTGCCGCAGCAGAGTTGAGCGACCGTTATATTACCGACCGTTTCCTGCCTGATAAAGCGATTGATTTGATCGACGAAGCAGCCAGCCGCATCAAAATGGAGCTGGACAGCAAACCTGAGCAAATGGATAAACTTGACCGTCGCATTATCCAGCTCAAAATGGAAAAAATGCACGTTGCCAAAGAAACCGATGATGCCAGCAAAAAACGTCTGGAATTGATAGACGAAGAAATCGACGGCCTGCAAAAAGAATATGCCGATTTGGACGAAATCTGGAAAGCTGAAAAAGCAGCATCATCCAGCACTGCCGACATCAAGAAACAGATGGATGACATCAAAGTCAAAATCGAACAGGCCAAACGCCAAGGCGATTTTGCCCGTGCATCTGAGCTTGAATACGGTGAGTTGCCTAAATTGAGCGCACAGTTGCAAGCGGCAGAAAGCAATCCTGATGGCAAAAAACAAAACAAACTTTTCCGTACTGAAGTCGGCGCAGACGAAGTGGCCGAAATCGTATCGCGCATGACCGGCATTCCTGTATCCAAAATGATGGAAGGCGAACGCGATAAATTGTTGAAAATGGAAGAAGTATTGCACCGCCGCGTGGTTGGTCAAGACGAAGCCGTACGCGCCGTGTCCGACGCCATCCGCCGCAGCCGCTCCGGCCTTGCCGATCCGAACAAACCCTACGGCAGCTTCCTGTTCCTAGGTCCGACCGGCGTGGGTAAAACCGAGTTGTGCAAAGCCCTGGCAGGCTTCCTGTTCGACAGCGAAGACCACCTCATCCGCATCGACATGTCCGAATACATGGAAAAACACGCCGTTGCCCGCCTGATCGGCGCGCCTCCGGGCTATGTCGGCTACGAAGAGGGTGGCTACTTGACCGAACAAGTCCGCCGCAAACCGTACAGCGTGATTTTGCTGGACGAAGTGGAAAAAGCCCATCCCGACGTGTTCAACATCCTGTTGCAAGTGTTGGATGACGGTCGCCTGACCGACGGACAAGGTCGCACCGTAGACTTCAAAAACACCGTCATCGTCATGACTTCCAACATCGGCAGCCAGCACATCCAACAAATGGGTACGCAGGACTACGAAGCCGTGAAAGAAGCGGTGATGGAAGAAGTGAAAGCCTACTTCCGTCCCGAAATGATCAACCGTATCGACGAAGTGGTCGTGTTCCACGGACTGAATCAGGAGAATATCCGCAACATCGCGAAAATCCAGCTCAAAGGCTTGGAAAAACGTTTGGAAGCGCAGCACCTGCACCTAAAAGTGGACGATGCCGCCTTGGATTTGATTGCCAAAGCCGGTTTCGATCCCGTGTACGGCGCCCGCCCGCTCAAACGCGCCATTCAGGCGGAAATCGAAAACCCGCTGGCAAAAGCTTTACTCGAAGGCAAATATGCACCTGATAGCACAATCCATGTTAAAGAAGAGGGTGGTAAGCTCTTGTTTGCATAAGGTTAAAACAATGTAGTATGCTGTTGTAAAAGGCCGTCTGAAAGAATTCAGACGGCCTTTCTTAATTATTGATTCATATCATATATTTATTATGTGATTTGATTATTCATTGAATTTTAGAGAATATTAATCGAAAATCTTGTGCCATGGGTTGATAAAGAATGCGATATAATCCGACCTGTTTGCCAAGGTTCTTGCTAAAGATCTCATTTTATGTAATAATACTACAATGCAAAAACTGACTAATCAAAATCTTCACATTATTTTGTCGGAACGCTTAAATGATACCGACTTTGTTCTTATTCTCAATGCATTAATCAAATTTTTGCGCCGAGGAGGCAAAAAACAGGCTTCCGAACGTTTCGATTTGATTTTATCTACTTTAAAACAAGACGATGCTTTATGCCGTCAATTCAGCCTGCGCTTCTATGCCTGGTTGTCTAAAGTTCACATCTATCCTGCGCTGATTAAGCTGGGTATTTTCTCGCGCCATAGCTTTACTCGAGAGATGGGCATACGGATTTACGAACGTTTCAGCCCGTCTTATAAAGATTTTTCCAATCTGCGCGAAGTATTTTTATATCTTTTTCATTTGAAAAACGATGATAAATGGTTGCAGACCCTGAGTTTGCGCCAATGGTTGAGCATGTATGAATTGTTGCTGGGTAAAGCGGATCCTGCTTTGCTTCAGACGGCCAGCCGACAGTTGGCAGATGCCCGTTTGCGAGCGGTAGAAATGCTGTCTATTTGGATTGCTTCCGAAGCGATTGAGCCGGATTTAATACGGATTGCTCCCCGTTTGTTGGAGGCGGATTCGGCATTTGTTGCTTTGCAACGTGAAATTGCAAAATTGGTAGAACACTATCGCCACAGTGAAGAAACTTACGATACGGCGCACTTGGAGGTCATGTTTGACCAGTGCAACAAGCAAATTGAGTATCTGCGTCGTCGTGGTACAGGGGCGGGGTCTGGTTCGTCAGTGAAAGTGGCCCACTTGCTGGAGCGTCTGCAGCAAACCCTAGGCCGTCTGAAACTGCTGACCAATATTCAAATTGAAACCGGCAGCCGCACCCGCTTAACCATCAATCTGATGAATGCGATGATTTACGCGGCGGTAGAGCAATACAGTACCAGCCACTTGCGTAAAAGCAGTATCCGAATGCTGGCGCGCAGTATTACGGAAAACAAAAGTCATCATGGTGAGCATTACATTACGCGCAACCGTAGCGAATATTTCAAAATGTTTTATTCCGCAGCAGGAGGCGGCGTGATTATTGCTTTGATGGCATTGAATAAAATCCATATTGCGTCTTTAGGATTCGGCGAGTTTACTACTTCATTCCTTGCCGGACTTAACTACGGTTTAGGCTTTATGCTGATTCATATGCTGCATTGCACTGTTGCGACTAAGCAGCCTGCCATGACAGCGGCAAGCTTTGCCGAGCAGGTGGACTCAAATGAAGGCAGTAAAGCGGTGGACAATAAATTGGCAAAACTGCTGATTGACGTGTGTCGTTCGCAAAGTGTGGCCGTGTTTGGTAATGTATCGATTGCCGTATTGTTGGCGGCTGGGATCGCTTGGGGTTATGCCTACACGCATGGGCAGCCCTTGTTGAATGAGGCGGTTACAGCCTACCAGCTTAAATCTATTGAGATTTTTACTCAGCCAACCTTATGGTATGCCGCTATTGCCGGTGTATGGTTGTTTTGTTCGGGGATTATTGCCGGCTTCTTTGATAACCGTTCCGATTATCTGAACCTGCGTCAGCGCCTGCCGTTTAATCCGTTTTTACGAAAAATCATGCGTCCGCAGCCGCGTCGCCGTTTGGCCGCTTATATTCATAAGCATTACGGCTCGCTTATGGGCAATTTTATTTTCGGTATGCTCTTGGGGATGACCGGCTATTTTGGCCATCTTTTCGGTTTGCCGCTGGATATTCGGCATGTGGCGTTTTCTTCAGCAAATTTGGGTTATGCCGCGATTAGCGGTCATGCAGATATATTCACTTTTATGCTTGGCTTGGCAAGTGTATTGGCAATCGGCATGGTGAATCTGGTGGTCAGCTTTTCTTTGGCTTTGGCTGTTGCGCTTCGTTCTCGTGGTACGCGTTTGGGCAGTATGCGCAATCTGCTGAAAAGCTTCTGGAGTCAAGTGAAAGCCAATCCTTTGATTTTGCTGTATCCGGTTCAGGTGAATAACAAAGAAAATACGAAGTAAGATTGAAGAAAGGCCGTCTGAATATATATTTTTTCAGACGGCCTTTTAATTTAAAACCGATAAAGATTAGGCTTGCAGAGATTCACGGTTTTCCAAAACTTGGTCAATCAAGCCATATTCTTTAGCTTCATCGGCAGACATATAATTGTCGCGGTCGGTATCGCGTTCCAAGTCGGCCAAATTGCGATCACAATGTTTGGCGAGTAAGCGGTTCAGTTTCTCTTTGATTTTCAGCAGCTCTTTAGCGTGAATTTCAATATCGGAAGCCTGACCGGCCAAGCCGCCGCTGATGAGCGGCTGGTGAATCATGATACGGCTGTTTGGCAGGGCAAAGCGTTTGCCTTTTTCGCCTGCGGATAACAGGAATGCGCCCATACTTGCCGCTTGGCCCAAGCATAAAGTAGAAACATGAGGCTTGATGAAGTTCATGGTGTCGTAAATCGACATACCGGCAGTAACCGAACCGCCCGGAGAGTTGATATAGAAGAAGATATCTTTATCAGGGTTTTCACTTTCCAAAAACAGTAATTGCGCAACAACCAAGTTGGCAGATTCGTCCGTCACCGGGCCGATCAAGAAAACGATGCGCTCTTTTAAAAGGCGTGAGTAGATGTCGAATGCGCGCTCGCCGCGACCGCTTTGTTCGATAACGGTAGGGACAAGGTAATTATTGAAATCGAAGGACATTTTTGTCTCCTGTTAATGATGGAAAAGCACCAAAGCCATTTAAAGCGCTTCAGTGCTTTTGATTGTCTGTTTCAGACGGCCTTAGAGCAATTAAGCTTGTGCGCCCATTACTTCGTCAAAAGACAGCGCTTTTTCAGTTACTTTAGCTTTGCTCAGAACGAAATCAACAACATTGCTTTCTACTGCCAAAGAAGTCGGACCTTGCAGGCGGGAAGGCTCTGCGTAGTACCAGTCGATAACTTCTTGAGGGTCTTCGTAGCTTTCAGCGAAGTTGGCAACAACGGCTTTGATTTGGTCTTCAGTTGGCTCAAGTTTGTTTTCTTCAACCAATTTAGCCAAAATCAGGCCCAAAGAAACGCGGCGTTCTGCTTGTTCTTTGAACATGTCCAAAGGCAGATCCAAGTTGGCAGCATCAGCCATACCTTGGTTAACGAAGTTTTGTTTCATTTCGTTTGCCAAGCGGGCGGCTTCTTCGTTGACCAAAGCAACAGGAACTTGCAAATCGGCTGCTTTGAGCAGGGCGTTCATTACAGATTCTTTGGTTTGTTCACCGATGCGGCGCTCAACTTCACGGCCAACGTTTTTCTTCACTTCTTCACGCATTTTGGCAACGTCGCCGTCTTCAATACCCAAAGCTTTAGCGAAGTCTGCGTCAACTTCAGGCAAAGTAGCTTCAGAAACGTTGTTCAGGGTGATGGTGAATACGGCAGATTTACCGGCAACATCTTTACCGTGGTAGTCTTCAGGGAAGTTTACGGTAACATCTTTGCTTTCACCGGCTTTCATACCGACAACACCGGCTTCGAATTCAGGCAGCATTTGACCTGCACCCAATACGAAAGCGTAGTTTTTAGACGCGCCGCCAGCGAAAGGTTCGCCGTCGATTTTGCCTTCAAAGTCGATAATAACGCGGTCGCCGTTTTGGGCTTCGCGGTCAACATGGTTGAAGCGGGTGCGTTGTTTGCGCAGGATTTCTACAGTTTGGTCAACTTCGGCATCGCCAACAGTCGCAGTAACTTTTTCTACTTCTTGGGCAGACAGGTCGCCAATAGTTACTTCAGGGAAAACTTCAAAAATAGCGGCAACTTTGAAAGACTCTTGATCGTCTTGTTCTTCAACGGCTTCAAAGCGTGGGTAACCGGCAACTTTCAATTCTTGGGCAACGGCAACTTCGTAGAACTCGCGTTGTACCAATTCGTTGATAACGTCGTTTTGTGCGCTTGCGCCGTACATTTGGGCAATCATTTTGAACGGTGCTTTACCCGGACGGAAGCCGTCAACTTTTGCACGGCGTTGGGTTTGTTTCAGTTTTTTCTCAGTTTCTGCGTTGATTTTGGACCAAGGCAGAGACAATACTACTTTGCGTTCCAGATTTTCTAAAGTTTCAACAGTTACGCTCATCGTAAGCCCTTAAATTTGTTGTGTTTAAACGGTTATCCTTATGCCCAGTATTCCGAAGAATTTCGGAAGCGTGCATAAGGTCAAAATTTAGCTGCTTAGTATAACACAATGTTTCACGAATAACATAAAAAGGCCGTCTGAAAAGTGGGAAATTCTTTTCAGACGACCTCTGTGTTTTGATATTGTTGTTTTTTACAGCTGGTCTTTTTGTGCCAGAATCCGTCGGCTGCCGTTGATGTCTGCCGGAGAGAGAACACCGGCATTTTCAAGGGCATCTACCAAATTGGCAGCACGGTTGTAGCCGATGCGCAATTGGCGTTGCAGGGCAGAAATGGAAGTCTTGCGGCTCTCCAATACGAAGGCAACGGCTTGATCGAATAGCTCATCGCTGTTTGCGTTCGGATTGACAATATTGGTGGTTTCGATGGCCGCTTCGCCACTGAGCAGGCCTTCAACATAATTGGTCGGAGCCTGTTCTTTGACGAAATTGACGACTTGATGTACTTCATCATCAGAAACAAATGCACCCTGCAGGCGTGTCGGTTCTGCGCTGCCCGGTTGCAGGAATAATGAGTCGCCGTATTTGAGCAATTCGTCCGCACCCACTTGGTCAAGAATGGTGCGGCTGTCGATTTTGCTTTGTACGGTAAAGGCCATCCGTGTCGGAATGTTGGCTTTAATCAGGCCGGTAACCACATCGACACTCGGGCGTTGGGTGGCGACAATCATGTGAATGCCTGCTGCACGTGCTTTTTGGGCAAGGCGTGCGATTTGCTGCTCAACGGATTTGCGTTCGGTCATCATCAAGTCAGCCAACTCATCAATAACGACCACAATCAACGGCAGTTTTTCAATAGGCTCAGGATCGTCAGGATTTAAGCTGAATGGATTAAGCAATGGCTTGCCAGCCGCTTTGGCTTGTTCAACTTTTTGGTTGAAACCGTCCAAATTGCGCACGCCGGCGTGAGAAAGCAGACGATAGCGTTTTTCCATTTCGGCAACACACCAGTTCAATGCTTGTCCCGCCTCGCGCATATCGGTCACCACCGGGCAGAGCAGGTGCGGAATGCCGTCGTAAATACTCAATTCCAGCATTTTCGGGTCAATCATAATGAAGCGGACCTCGTCGGGCGTGGCTTTGAAGAGCATGGACATAATCATGCCGTTCACGCCGACGGATTTACCCGAGCCGGTCATACCAGCGACCAAAAGATGCGGCATTTTTGCCAAGTCGCCGACAATGGGCGTACCCGCAATATCTTTACCCAAGGCAACGGTCAGTTTGGACTTGGCGTCGGTAAATACGGGTGAAGAGAGGATTTCGCTCAACATGACGTCTTGGCGTTTCTCATTGGGCAATTCAATGCCCATGGTGTTTTTACCGGCAATGGTTTCTACGATGCGTACCGCTTGCAGAGACATCGAGCGCGCCAAATCTTTGGACAGGGCGACAATTTGGCTGCCTTTGACACCTTGTGCCGGTTCGATTTCGTAGCGGGTAATCACGGGGCCGGAAGTGGCGGAAACAACCTGTACGCCGATGCCGAATTCAGCCAGCTTGGCTTCGATCAATTCTGCGGTCTGTTGCAATTCATCCGGATTGACGGCGACCGGTTCTTCAGACGGCATACGCAACAGGTTCATGTTGGGCTTATGATATTCGCCGTTGTTTTTAGGTTCAGTATCGTCAAACAGGGAAGTTTGGATTTTAGGGGGCGGCGCAACGGATACGGCAACGGTTTTACGGTTGCTGCTGCTGCCTGCTAACGGAGCAACCGGAGTGGCGGTAATGGTTTTGGCCTCTTTAACCATGCGGCGCGTATTTTGGGTTTCCAAAGCTTCAGTGCGGACATCTTCTTTTTTATTTTGGAATTGAGACAGTTTTTTCATCAGGCTGCCAAACAGGCCGCCCATATGGCTGCCGGATTTGGCCATGACTTCCAACCATGACACCTGAGCCAGCAGGGAAATGGATAAAAGCAACATCACCAGCATAATCAACAGGCTGCCCGACTTACCCAACAGCCAAGCCAAGCCTGAACCGGCCAACAAGCCGACTAAGCCGCCTGCACCGACGGGAAGGGATTCGCTCAATGCATTGTCAAACAGGAAATGTTCGATAATCGGGCTGCACACCAGCAGGAGAAACAATGCCAAAGCGGCTACGCCGTGATTGTAGGGCTTGTGGTTTTCCTGCTTTTTCATGGGGCGGAAATTTTTGTAGAGGAAAACGCAAGAGGCGGCTATCCACCACCAAAACGACAAGCCGAACAGATAATAGCCGACATCGGAAAGATAGGAGCCAAAGAGGCCGCCGAGGTTGGCGACATCATTGCTTTTGGGAACGCTGCGCGACCATGCAGGGTCGTCCATGCTGAAGCTGGCCAGAGAAATGGCCAGATAAATGGTGATAACCAAGCCAAACAGCCATAAAGCATCATTAATCAAGTTGACGACATGCTCGGGGCGCGCTTTTTTTTCTTCGTTTTTTTGCAGCTCTTTGGCGGCCTTGAGGCGTTGGGAGACTTTATTGTCGGCCTGAGTTTGTGCTTTGGTGGATTTGCGTGTGGTCGGTTTGGCTGCCGGTTTGGTAGAGACGCGTTTTTTTGTTTGGGTTTTAGAAGATTTTGCAGTCATGAGATAAAGGCCGTCTGAAAAGACCGGAAGTAATGTGCGTAAAGGGCAAATTATACCGTATTTACTAGGCACAAGAAATTGAAACGGGCGTAATCATTACAGGATTCAGGCCGTCTGTTTGGCGCGACGAAAATTTTGGATTTCGTGTCTACCTGTTCAGACGGCCTGATGTTTTGATTGATTTGGACTTACATTCTGCCCAGTTCGCGCTGGAGGGCTTGAATGTTTTTCTCCCTATCCAAAACCGCACCTTGCAGTGTACTGATGGCCTGTTGATTGACGCTGCCGCCTTTGGCTGTCCGCGCTTGGCTCAGTTGCTTTTTGGCATCGGCCAAAGCCGCGCGTTCATTGGATAACTCGGTTTCCAAAATAGAGCGGCGGCTGTTGACGCCTGAGGATTTGGGAACCGGAGGAGGAGTCGTTTCAGAAGCGGTGCGGACAGGGGCAGGTTTGGGCGTTGCCTTATGGTTGGATTTTGCCGCTGTGTTTTTGCTTTTTGCAGGAGCCGTTTGTGATGTCGGCGCGTTGAGTGTAGGCGCATCGCTCACCGGGGCGTCGTATCGGCTGCTGCTGTATTTGCCGACAATCGGCAAATCATTGACGGCTTGGCAGTTGCCGCTTGGACGCGAGGTATAGACAATTGAGCCGTTGACTTCACAGGTGTAGATTTTTGCGGCGTGTGCTTGGCTGTTGAAAACGGCAAGCGGCAGCAGGGATAGGGTAAGCAGATATTTTTTCATGATTCAGGTAGGGCTGATTCGTTGCAGTTGAGCATTTTATTCTTGTTCAGACGGCATGGGCTGCTGTTTTTTAGCTTTTGCACTGTTTTTGTTTTTGCTCGGTTTGTCGGATTTTTTCTCTTGTTTATCGGATTTTCCCGTGCGTGCCTTTTTCTTAGGCTTTGCACTTGCGCGTTCATCAGAGGCATTGAGACTGCGGATGTTGAGATGGTAACCGCTGCCTTGATGGCCGCTGATTTTAGGCAATTCGGCCTGTGCGCAGGAGGATTTGGGTTCGGAAGTATAGCTGCCGTTGCCGCAGGAATAAACTGCGGCGGCTGCGCGAAGAGAAATGCCCAAGACGAAAGAGGATACGAGGAAGTATCCGGCTTGTTTGATGGTTGAAGTCATGTTTTTCCGTATTGTGTTTTATTTCAGACGGCCTGATGGCTCTATTTTTATTGGGAAAACTCGGCTTCGACATCCACTTGGATTTGCTCAAGCTCTTCCTGCCATTGCAGCCAGTTTTCTTCCAGTTGCGTTAATTTTACTTTAGTTTCTGTTAATTGTGCGAGTGTCTCTTGCAATTTGGGTTTATTTTCTTCTGAATAAGCAGATTCTTGTGCCAAAAATGCTTCACAGGCCGTCTGAATATCAGTCAATCGCACGATTTCTTTTTCGGCTTTGTCGATTTTCTGCTGAATCGGTTTGCTGCGTTTGGCTTTTTCCTGACGGATTTGTGCTTCTATGCGCTTGGTGTCCTTACGGCTTTGGCTTTGTGCAGAAGCAGCGGGGACCACTGCGGCGTTTTCTTGTGCCAACCGCCATTGACGGTAGTCGTTTAAATCGCCGTCGAAGTTGTTCAGACGGCCTTTGTCGATAAGGAGGAAACTATCGGTAGTCGCTTCAAGCAGGCTGCGGTCGTGCGAAACGACAATCAATGCGCCTTGGAAACTTTGCAGGGCAAGTGTCAGGGCGTGGCGCATATCCAAGTCTAGGTGGTTGGTCGGTTCGTCAAGCAGGAGCAGATTAGGTTTTTGCCAGATAATCATGGCAAGGGCAAGCCGAGCTTTTTCACCGCCCGAAAAAGGCTCGGTCTTTTGAACCGCCATATCGCCAACAAAGTTGAAACCGCCTAAAAAGTTGCGGATTTCCTGTTCGCGGACTTCGGGCGAAAGCTGTTGGATATGCCAAACCGGACTTTGGTCGGCGCGCAATGTGTCCAGTTGGTGCTGAGCAAAATAGCCGATATTGAGCTTTTCGGAGCGAACGATGCTGCCGGAAAGTAAATCGATTTTTCCTGCCAATGCTTTGATAAATGTGGATTTACCGCTGCCGTTAACGCCCAACAGGCCGTAACGTGCGCCGCTTTCCAGAGACAAGGTAATATCGTGCAAAACGGTATTGTCGCCATAACCCAAGTCGGCATGGTCGAGTTTCAATAATGGATTGGGCAGGTGGGTCGGATTGGCAAACTTAAAGGAAAACTCGCTATCCAAATGCGCAGGGGCGATACGCTCGAGTTTGGCTAATGCCTTCATGCGGCTTTGGGCTTGCACGGCTTTTGTGGCTTTGGCTTTGAAACGGTCGATAAAGGATTGCAGATGTTTGATTTGTGCCTGCTGTTTGACGTAGGCGGCTTGTTGTTGCGCCAGACGTTGGGCGCGTTCGGTTTGATAGAAATCGTAATTGCCGCCGTATTGGGTCAGTTTTTGTTGCGACAGCTCGATGGTGTGCGTTGTGGTGGCATTCAAGAAGTCGCGGTCATGGGAGATGATGATTTGCGTACAGGGCAGGGACGCGAGATGGTTTTCCAGCCACAGTACGGTTTCCAAATCCAAATGGTTGGTCGGTTCGTCCAGAAGCAGCAAATCGGCACGACAAATCAGCGCTTGGGCAAGGTTGAGGCGCATACGCCAGCCGCCGGAAAAAGATTTGACGGGGTGGGTATGTTCTTCTTGTGCAAAACCCAAGCCGTTAAGCAGTTTGGCGGCGCGTGCCGGAGCAGTGTAGGCATCGATTTCTTCAAGTTTGGCGTGATATTCGGCTTGCTTCATGCCGTCGTTTTGCGCTTCTGCTTGGGCCAAGGCCATCTGAAAAGCCTGCAATTCGGCATCGCCTTGTAAAACGTAGTCTAAAGCGGAAATATCTAAATCAGGCGTTTCTTGAGAGACGGAAGCCAGACGCCATGTTTTGGGAATAAGGATTTCGCCGCCATCTTGTGTGATTTCACCTTTTATCAGCGCAAACAGGCTGGATTTTCCCGTACCGTTTTTACCGATTAAACCAACGCGTTGGCCGGGGTTGATTACGGCATCGGCTTTATCGAGCAGGACTTTCAAACCGCGTTGCAGGGTGAGTTTTTTAATTTCTATCATGATGGCAGGCAAGGAGATGAGTAAAACGAAAGGCGTTATTTTACCTGAAAAGATATATAAAAGGCCGTCCGAACAAGTATGAAAACGAAATCAACGATTTCTATTTCACTTATTCAGACGGCCTTTATGAAATGACAGTCGGAAATGCTTTCAAATTGTCTGTTGTTTCAATTAAATTTGAAGATCGGTATTGTCTGCACGGATTTGACGCAGGAATTTTTGTGTCCGCTCATGTTTGGGATGATTGAACAAATCTTGCGGGCCGCCTTGTTCGACAATAACGCCGCCGTCCATCACGACGACGGTGGTTGCCACTTCCAAAGCAAATTTAATTTCATGCGTAACGACAACCATCGTCCAGCCTTCTTGCGCCAATTCCTTCATGGTATCCAAAACATCTTGTACCAATTCAGGGTCAAGCGCGGAAGTCGGTTCGTCAAACAGCATCAGTTCAGGCTGAATCGCCAATGCGCGGGCAATACCAACACGCTGCTGTTGACCGCCGGAAAGCTGGTAGGGGTAGAGGTCAATTTTATCGCTCAAACCGACTTTTTCAAGCAATTTGACAGCCTCTTCTCGCGCTTTGGCGACAGGCTTGCCTTGTACGGCAATCGGTCCTTCCATGACGTTTTCCAACGCAGTTTTGTGCGGAAAGAGGTTGTATTGTTGGAACACCATGCCGGACTTGCGGCGCAGTGCCAAAATATCGTGTTTGCTTGGTTTTTTGGAAAAATCGATGCTTAACGGCTGCGCATTGTCAAACTCGATCTGACCTTGTTCAGGCATTTCCAAAGCGTTTAAACAGCGTAAAAACGTGGTTTTGCCTGAGCCGGAAGGGCCTAAGATAACAACCACTTGTCCTTTGCCGACATCCAAATCTATGCCGCGCAAAATGGTATTTTCGCCAAAGGTCTTATGGATATTGCGGATTTTAATCATGACAACTCCTTATTTGGCGACATAGCGGTCGAAACGTTTTTCCAAACGCGCCTGAATCAGAAACAGTACTTTGCAGAAACACCAATAAACCAATGCAGCTTCGATATAAACCGGCAAAAAGTCATAAGTACGGTTTGCTGTCTCTTGGGCGACACGGAAAAGCTCGGTTACCGTTACCACGGCGGCAAGCGAGGTGTTTTTGAACAAACCGATAAATTCATTGCTCAAAGGCGGCACGGCAACGCGGAATGCCTGCGGTGCGACAATGCGGCGGAAAGTCTGCATATAGGTCATACCGATGGAGAAACCTGCTTCCCATTGTCCTTTAGGTACGGACAAAATTGCCGCGCGTATGGTTTCGGAAGCGTATGCGCCGACATTGAGCGAAAAGCCGATGATGGCGGCAGGAATCGGATCGATATAGATGCCGACGGAAGGCAAACCGTAGAATACGATGACCAACTGCACCAATAGCGGCGTACCGCGAATGACGGAAATATAAAATTCAACCAGCTTCAGCAAGCATTTTTGGAAAATGCTGTCGGAGGGCATGATTCGCACCAAAGCAACGGCCACGGCAATAATCATGCCGATAACGAAAGAAGCGATCGCCAAAGGCAAAGATACTGCGAAGCCGGCTTTGACCATAGGCCAAAACGCGCTGATGAGCATATCAGCGCGTGTTTCCGTCATAAACGGCAGAGAGGCAAGGAAATTATTTAACACTGATGTCTTTTCCGAAGAATTGTTCGCCCAGTTTTTTCAGCGTGCCGTCGGCTTTCAGTTCGTTGATTGCCGTGCTGAATTTCGCCAAGACTTCGTCATTGCCTTTATTGACAATCAAGCCGGAACCGACTTTTTCATCGGCAGGCGCAGACCAAACGATTTTCACGCCCGCATTCGGGTTTTTCTTCATATAGTCTAAAACTGCCAATTCATCGTTTAGAGTCGCATCCGCGCGTTTTTGTTCAATCAGGGTCAGCGATTGTGCCAAACCGTCCACCGGTACGAGTTCTGCGCCCGCAGCTTTGGCTTTTTCGCCATAGTTGCTGGTCAGGGATTGTGCGGTTTTTACGCCTTTGATGTCGTCGATGGATTTGATGTTGCTGTCTTTACGGGCAACCAATACGGCACCGCTCCAGCTGTAAGGCTCGGATTTGTCAAAAGTCGCTTGACGCTCAGGGCTGGTCAGGCCGACTTGGTTGGCAACCACGTCAAAACGGCCGGCTTTCAAACCTGCCATCATGGAGTCCCATTGTGTTTCTTTAAATTCAACTTTGATGCCCAGTTTGTCGGCAACTGCGCGGGTTACTTCGACATCGTAGCCGGTCAATTTGCCGTCTTTGTCGTGGTAGGTGAAGGGTGCGTAAGTACCTTCCGTACCGACAGTGATGGTACCTTTGTTGTTGATACGCTCAATCAGTGAACCGGAGGCCGCACCGGATTGCGCCGGAGCAGAAGAAGCTGAGTTGCTGCCTTCTCCGCCGCAAGCAGCCAAAACTACTGCAGCGATGGTGCCGAGTACGAATTTTTTCAACATGGATTTTTACTCCTGACTTAAGTGTGTCATTTGGTATTAAAGCGTGCATTCTAAGCGAAACTGCCCAAAATACAAAATACATCTTATGCCTTAAAAGGCCGTCTGAACGCTGATTTGTTCAGACGGCCTTGAATGATGCATAAAAAATTCAGCTTATGCAATTTCAAGCCACATGACTTGATAGGGTTGCAGTACCAAGTCCTGATTCAGAGAAACGGTTTGACCGCTGATCAAATCCTGCGCTTTAAACGGCATGGCCTGCAGGGTGTGCGCACTGATGGTTTGCGCATGTTCGCTGAAGTTGCCGAATGCCAAAAGCGCGTTGTTGCGCATATAGCCGATGATGTGTTTGTTGTTGGTGTTGAAGGTGATCAGTCTGCCGCCATTAAAGCGCGGATTGCTTTGGCGGATGGAGATCATATGGCGCAAACCTTGGAAGATTTGACCGGTAGTGGTCGAGCTGTCATGACGTTGCTTGTACAACTCCTCATTATACCGAGGACGGTGTGCCCAGCGACTGTCGTCGCTCTTATTGCTGTCTTGCGACCAGTCGTCGTCATTGAGCGTACCCACTTCGTCGCCTAGGTAAATCAGCGGCAGGCCGCCGGTACTCAAAGCAATGCTGTACAAGAGTTTAATGCGGTCAACGGCATGCGGATCGTTTTGAGCCAAGCCGACCAATGCTGCGGCTGTACCGCTGACACGGCAGTCGCCCGTGCTTGGATTGTATTGGAACGGTACACCGCGCGCGAAGCTGCCGTCGAAATGGTTGACGAAGAAGCGGTTGAGGAATTGTCGGTGGTCGTAGCCGTGAATACCGAACTGCCATGCATCCTCATCGGCAAATGTCCAGCCGATGTCGTCATGGCTGCGGACGTAGTTGACCCATGCTGTGTGGTCGGGCAGGTTGTGGCGGTAGGTCAGTGCTTGATGGAGCAGGTTGACTTCGCGTGTGGCGAGGGTGTTCCACAACAATGCCATTTGCAAGGGGTTGTAGCCGATTTGGCATTCGTCTTGGCTGATGTATTGCACAACTTGGTCAGGATGGACGATGGCTTCGGATTTGAAGAACACGGCTGGCGCTGCGATACGCATTACAGAGTTAAACGCGCGAATCAGAGCGTGTGCTTGAGGCAAGTTTTCGCAGCTTGTGCCCATTTGTTTCCAAATAAAGGCAACGGCGTCCATGCGCAGAATATCAACGCCCAAGTTGGCAAGGAACATCATTTCGCCTGCCATGGCACGGAATACCCATGGGTTGCTGTAATTCAAGTCCCATTGGAAGGAGTTGAACGTCGTCCATACCCAGCGTCCGTCTTCCAGTTGGGAGAAGCCGCCCGGATGTTGGTCGGGGAAGATTTCACGCAGGCTGCGGTCGTATTGGTCGGGCATCCAGCGGTCAGGGAAGATGTAGTAGAAGTTGTCGTAGAGCGGATCACCGGCGGCGCAGCCTTTTGCCCATTCGTGTTCGTTGGAAGTATGGTTAAAGATGAAATCGACAACAGCGGAAATACCAGCTTCGTGCAGCGCGGCAATGACATCGCGCAAGTCGTCTATCGTACCCAAAGCCGGATTGACATCGCGATAGCTGCTGACTGCATAGCCACCGTCGCTTTTGCCTTCAGGGAATTTAAACAGGGGCATCAGGTGCAGATAGGTCAGCCCCAATTCTTGGAAATAAGGGATTTTGGCTTTTAAGCCTTGCAGATCGCCAGCGAACAAATCGACATAGCATACGCCGCCAACCTGTTTGTTGGACAAAATCCAGTCAGGATCGTTTTCGCGCGCAATCAATATCTTTTAAGGATGAGTTGCGTTGTGAATAGCTTTGCCATGCTTGGGCAATCAGTTGCTCCAGCATGGGGAGGACGGCTTCGTTGTTGTTGTAAACATTGTCCAGCTCATGCATCAGTTTGGGGAAGCGTTCCTCAAGTCGTCTGTCAAACTGTTTCCAGTCTTCAGATGTCTCGATACTTGCACGCTGTTCGGGGGTATAAATCGATAGGGTGCGTTCTTTAAGGTGATGCAAGGTCAAATCAACCTGTTGAGTCTGGGTCAACATAATGCCTACTCCGAAGTTAAGGTGAAATTGTTTTGAAGCTTGGTTTCACTTCTTTTGCAAATCCATGCCGATTGTGGGCGGCTAAGACTGTAATTATGCGTCAAGAAACTGTCACAATAATACTGGAAGTGCTTGAGTGTGCATAGGGTTTTCAAGGTTGGGAACGATGATTTTTCAAGTGTTTGATTTTGATTAAAAGTAGGATTGAGCATATGGAAAGCGGCCTTTTGACGAACTTATCTTTCAGACGGCCTGAGTCTTGTGAAAAAAACTTTTATTTTTATTATATTAGACATCTTTTTATGCTAAGTATGGCCGTCTGAAACATATGTGCAGCATAACGGGTTGCTTATTTTGTTTAAAAACGTGTCATAGAGATTAAGTTCATGACTTCTGATGTAAATCAAGATTCTATAAAGAGGCAGTTATTGTGTTTTGAAGAGAGAGTGAATGGTTGAATTTCATTTATTTAAAAATGAATCCATAAAATTTCTTATTGATAGTGGTTATTATGTAGATTATCAAATCAATAAGGGAGAGGTGTCTGCCTGGTTTGTCATGCTTTTTTAATATTATTTTTTAAAATTAGACTTGACCCATTACAAGCAATTACTTAAAGTATCCATCTTATTTTTACACAAGAAAATGGGTTATCCCGTTCCAAAAAAATGAGCGCAATCAAACCACCACAAATCACCGTATTCGACAGCAAGCCAACCGATGCTTATTTCTTCGGTACTTGCGTTCTTGACCTTTTCATGCCGGAAGCAGGCATGGATGCCATTACCTTAATTGAACAGCAGGGTATCCGTATCCATTATCCGATGGAACAAAGCTGCTGCGGTCAACCGGCCTATTCGTCAGGTCATCCTAAAGAAGCCTTTGATGTTGCCAAAGCGCAACTGGATTTATTCCCTGAAAATTGGCCGATTGTCGTGCCTTCCGGTTCTTGCGGCGGCATGATGAAACACCACTGGCCGACTCTGTTCAAAGGTACTGAGTACGAGCAAAAAGCGATTGATTGTGCCAACCGTATCATTGAATTTACCCACTTCCTGCTGGCGATTGGTTACAAACCTGAAGATAAAGGCGAGCCGATTAAAGTGGCCGTCCATACTTCCTGCGCCGCGCGTCGTGAGATGAATGTCCATTTGTCAGGCTGGCAGCTGATTGACGGCATGGAAAATGTTGAACGTATCGTTCACGACCATGAAAGCGAGTGCTGCGGTTTTGGCGGTACATTCTCTGTGAAACAAGCCGATATTTCCGGCGCGATGGTAACCGACAAAGTCGCAGCCTTAAAAGAAACAGGCGCCACTGAAATCATCAGCGCGGATTGCGGTTGCATGATGAATATCGGCGGCAAAATTGCCAAAGACGAACCCAATATGCCACGTCCGAAACATATTGCATCTTTCCTGTTGGAACGTACCGGAGGTAAAGCATGAGCGCGCGCGAAAATATTTTAGCGAAACTGAAAAAAGCCGACGCCTTGCCGATGGAAGAACCGCCGGTTTTCGATTATTACCGTGAAATGGGTGTTTCTTGGGCAAACGATGTCGAGCGCTTAAAACATTGGGCGGCTGCCATGCGTGCCGTCAAAACTGAAATCTATTGGGTTACCAAATCCAACTGGCCGCAAGTATTCCGTCAAGCAGCCGAAGGTAAAGGCTTGAAAAACATTCTGCTCCCATTGGAAACAGAACATGGTCAGCTGGCCCGTGCAGCTTTGGCCGATACCAATATTGAACCGCGTGGTTTTGAGCGAAAAATCGACGACTGGAAAAACGAATTCTTTACCGATATCGAGGCTGGTTTTAGCGGCTCTAAATGCGGTATTGCCCGTACCGGTACGATTATGCTGGAGTCCAGCCCTGTCGAGCCGCGCAGCCTGAGTTTGGTTCCGCCTGTGCATTTCTGCCTGTTTGACACCAGCAAAATGTACAACGAATTTCATAATGCTGTTGAAGGCGAAAAACTGGTAGAAAAAGGCATGCCTACCAACGTTATTTTGATTTCCGGCCCGTCTAAGACTGCCGATATTCAATTGACTTTGGCCTATGGTGCACACGGCCCGCGCGATTTGGTGGTTTTGGCCGTTCTGCCTGATCATATTTCCCCTGCCGATTTGGAGGAAAAAGCATGAGTTCCCAAACCATTAAATTCCATATGAAGCCGGAAACGTTCAAGCAAAACGCTGCGATTTCTTTGCAAGACAAGCCTCTGCGTAAAAGCTTGCGTACAGCGATGGATATGCTGATGACCAAGCGCAAAGCCGTTTTGACAGATGAAGAAGAGCTGCAAAGCCTGCGTGACTTGTGTGAGCATGTCCGTCAACGTTCGTTGTCCAAATTGCCTGCATTGTTGGAACAGCTGGAAGAAAACCTGACCAAGTTAGGCGTTAAAGTTCACTGGGCGGAAACCCCTGCCGAAGCCTGCCAAATCATTCACAACATCATTACCGATAAAAACGGCAAGCTGATGGTAAAAGGCAAATCTATGGTCAGTGAAGAGATTGAGCTGAACCATTATCTGCAAGATCAAGGCATCAAAGCGGTTGAGAGTGACTTGGGTGAGTTTATCGTTCAAATGGCCGGCGAGAAACCAACTCATATCGTGATGCCTGCCATTCACAAGACCAAAGAGCAGGTGAGTGAGCTTTTCCATCAAAACCTCGGTACTCCATTAACAGACGATGTAGACCAGTTGACCGGATTTGCTCGTAAAGCATTGCGCGATATTTATAGTACTGCCGATGTCGGTTTGAGCGGTGTGAACTTTGCCGTTGCTGAAACGGGCACTTTGTGTCTGGTCGAAAACGAAGGCAACGGCCGCTTGAGTACCACTGTACCGCCTGTGCATATTGCCATTACCGGTATTGAAAAAGTGGTTGCGAAGCTGTCGGATGTTCCACCTTTGTACAGTCTGCTGCCACGCTCCGCCATCGGTCAGAACATTACCACTTATTTCAATATGATTACCGGTCCTCGCCGTAGCGAAGAGTTGGACGGTCCTCAAGAAATGCACTTGGTACTGCTTGATAACGGCCGTAGCCAAGCGTATGCAGAAGATCAAATGCGCCGTACCTTGCAATGTATCCGTTGCGGTGCATGTATGAACCACTGTCCGGTTTATACACGTATCGGTGGTGCGGCTTACGGTACGACTTATCCCGGCCCGATTGGCGAGATTATCTCTCCGCACTTGTTGGGCTTGGATGCGACACGCGATCTGCCGACTGCGTGTACCATGTGTGGTGCCTGTGTTGAGGTTTGTCCGGTACGCATTCCGATTACCGAGCAAATGCAACGTCTGCGTGTTGAAGCTCAACGTTCACCAACCGAAATCGTTCCACATCCTATCCGTGGTCAAGGCGCATCGCATACTTTCGGCGAACAAATGGCGTGGCGTACGTTTGACGGTATTTTCAGCGGCAGTAAAGCTTACCGTGCATTCGGTTGGACAGCCACTAAATTTCGTGCATTGACGCCTAGCAAGCAGCTGGGCTGGACGGATAACCGTGTTCCGATGAAACCGGCTAAGAAAACGCTGCATCAACTGATGGCAGAGAAACTCCAGAAAGAAAAAGCATAAGGCTTGATAAATAAAACCTGAGGAATAAAAGGCCTCAGGTTTTATTTTTTATTGAATGCTGCTGGTGTGGCATCATTATTTATATGATTATTTTATCTTGATTCTTTTGAATAAAAAGGCCGTCTGAAAGATTTTCAGACGGCCTTTATTTGTAGGAAAACGTTGCGTTGTTTACACCAC
>NZ_KV821619.1:0-3836 GCF_001815685.1 Neisseria sp. HMSC056A03 | reverse complement strand
ACTGTAAACAACGCTACTAGTTTCTACATACCGATGCCGGTGATGTTGTGTCTGTCGGTTCTCAAGGTTACGAACGTCAAATTATCAACGTAGCTCCTGGCGATATTTCTGCTACTTCTACTGATGCGATCAACGGCTCACAGCTTTATGGTGTATTGAGTGCGCTCGAACGCATTCGTTATTTCTCTGTTAAGTCAACTGATGGCAGTACTGACGGCACCAAAAACTGGAATAACGATGGTGCGAAAGGTGCAAACTCAATTGCCATTGGCCCATCTGCATCTACAACAAGCGCAGCCACAAATGGTGTCGCTATCGGTAATCAGGCAAATGTTACAGGCGTCAATGCTGTTGCTTTGAGTAACGGTACTACTGCTTCTGTTCAAGACTCTGTCGCTTTGGGCAATGGTGCTGTCGGCGCGGCCAATAATTTTGATGCAACAGCTAAAAATGCCTCATTCAAAAACGATAGCGGCGCTGCGACCAATGTCAGCTATGCTGCTTCTTCATCTTCTAAAACAGGCGCGGTTTCTGTAGGCAGCGCAGGCAATGAGCGCCAAATCCAGAATGTTGCCGCAGGCCGTATTTCCGCCACTTCGACCGATGCAGTTAATGGTAGCCAACTGTACACAGTCATGAATAATGTTGGACATAATATCCAACAAAACGGTACAGACAAATCCCGCATCAATAACAACGGTACGGTCAACTACGCTAATGGCAACTTGACGACCGTTGCAGTTACCGATGGCGAGAATGCATCAAAAGTTCAAATCAACGTCACTCAAGGCACATTGTCTGTCGATAATAATGGTACAGTGTCCGCACCGACTGCCGGTGTAGCGACTGCCGGCGATGTAGCCAATGCCATCAATAATGCCAAAACCACAACCAAGGTAGCGGCAGGCAGCAACACGCATGTCAATAAAACAACTTCAGGCAAAGAAACCACTTATACCGTCAGCGCAGATAAAGCAACGGTACAAGTTTCCAATGCTTTGAATCTGACCTCTAATACTACAACTGCAGCCGATGGTGCAGTCACAACTAATTACAGTATCGATCTCGCTCAAAGCACCAAAGCCGACATCCAAAAAGGCGTGGACGCCAAAACCGCCGTTGACAGCAAAGGCCTGACCTTCAACGGCGACAGCGGCAGCACCAATGTCGAAAAACTGGGCTCCACCGTGACCGTTGCCGGCGACGACAACATCACCACCGCAGCCCAGGACGATACAGTGACCGTCAAGCTGAAAAAAGACCTGGTAATAGACAGCGTCAAAGCCGGCGACACCACCGTGAACAACGACGGAGTGAAAGTAGGCGACGATGTCGCATTGACCCAGGACGGCGTTAAAGCGGGCGATGTCAAACTGACCAAAGACGGTTTGAACAACGCCGGCAACAAAGTGACCAACGTAGCCGCCGGTACCGACGATACCGACGTCGTCAACTACGGTCAGCTGAAAGAGACCTGGGTGCGAATATACGCTAAGCAACAAGATAGCAGGCTGTATATCAACTCTCCCAATGATTTTGGTGCGGCATATTGTACGCAAAAACCAGATGCATGCTGTTTTTAAAAGAATTTCATGAATCAGGCCGCCCCCTCTTTAGAGAGTAAACCTGAATGGCTATAGAAACTTGGGAGTCCAAGACATGGGATACCTGCCTTTTCTCCTGCAGGTTGCTTTATTCTGGTGGACTCCCTCTACTGTTGCAAAAAAGCGATACATTTCTCCGTACATCAACAGGGGGGGGCTGGAATATTTTCAAAATAAAGATAAAATGACAAAATTTTACCCCCTGCTTACCTCGTAAAATGAAATTCTTGTACTCACGAGCCGAATGGTTCGTGCAGGTAAGTGGGTAGGTTGCAATTTCGATCACTCTATACAACTAAATAATGGAGCATAACAATGAATAAAGCCTATCGCGTTATTTGGAATGCGTGCACCAACACTTGGACTGCTGTTCCGGAAAATGCCAAGGCCAAGGGAAAATCTTCTTCCGGACGGGTTTCTGCCGAGCCTGCCACATTGGGCAGCTTGGGGTTGAAATCCTCCCGTTTCGTTTGCACCGCATTGGTTTCCGCGCTGATGATGACCGCAGGTTATGCCAATGCCGGACCTGGTATTTTTATCAATGATGGTACTGATGACGGATGTATCGTTACCAGTGATGAATCGATAAGAAGAAACGCGCTGTTCTTTCTGGTTAATAACAACTTGGAATGGGCGGCCGGGCAGGCCAGCGGCGGCAATATGCCGAGTGTAAATGCTTTTCGGGATAAATGTAGATCCGGAGATGCGGCCAGTCAAACCAACCGTGCCCTGTTCTATGGTGATGCGGGCGGTGCGGGCAGCAAACACCTTTCGCTCGGTGGCCGTTTGGATGTAAATAGCGGCATTATCGGCTTGGGTGACCGTGCCGCAGGCAATAACAGTATCCGCATTGGTAGCGGCAATACTTTGCAGGCTGCCAATAGTCAATCGAATTCCGTTGCTATCGGTAATGACGTGGAAACCAAAGCTGCCCTGGCTGTTGGCATCGGCTCGGCCGCCAAGGCCAATGGAGTGCAGTCTGTAGCTGTCGGCAACAGCGTGGAGTCTTCCGGATATTATTCCGTAGCCATCGGTACTTCCGCTCGTGCGAATGCGGCACAAACTGTGGCTTTGGGTAACAATGCCAACGCCGCAGGCGAGGATGCGCTGGCTATTGGTCGTAGTGCCAACGCGCAGGCGAAAGACTCCATCGCATTCGGTCGTAGCTCTCAGGCAGCTGCCAAGGGTGTTGCCATTGGTTCGGATGCCAGCGCTGCCGTGGCCAATTCTGTTGCCTTAGGTTCAGGTACGACTGCCGTTGCTGCTACCAACCAGTCTGGAACGAAAAATGTAAACGGACTGAACTATACATATGTCGGCGATTCCGCCAATAGTTCTGTGACCGTTGGCAACCGTCAAATCAAACAGGTAGGGGCGGGCGAAGTTTCGGCTGCTTCCACCGATGCGATTAACGGTAGCCAGCTTTACGCCACCCAAAATGTAATCGGCAATATCGGTAAAGGTGTGGCTACTAATTTGGGCGGCGGCGCGGCCTTGAAACCAGATGGTACGTTTACCGCTCCCACCTACAACCTGACTGATGCCAACGGTAATGCGGTTAGCAAAAATAATGTCGGCGACGCGCTGAACGTATTGGACAGCCGTTTGAATACTGTGGGCGGCGGTTTTCAGGTGGCCGCTGCTACTGGTACGACGCAAACTGTGAAACCGGGCAATACGCTCAAATTTATTGACGGTACAAATACCACTACCGAAGTATCGACCGATGGCGCGGGTGTGACCACCGTTAAAATCAACGCCACAGGCGGCGGTGCAGCCGTTCCCCTGACCAGCAACGCTGCAACCGGCCAAGTCAACGCACCCACTGCTGCGGATGCGAATAAAGCTGCCACTGCAGGTAGCGTGGCCACTGCCATCAATACTGCCGTGAGCAAGAGTGGCTTTAATGTGCAGGGTGGTTCGGTTGCTGGCGGCTCCGTTACTGGTGCAGCTACAACCAAAGTAAATAATGGCAGTACCGTTAAATTGCAGGCGGGTAAAAACATCGCTCTATCACAGAGTGGTGCGGATTTTACTTTTGCCACTGCCGAGAATTTGAGCGTAACCAGCGTGACTGCCACTGATGCGGCTGGCAATAAAACTGTTACCAATGGCAGCGGTGTCACTATAACTCCGGCAGCCGCAGGCAGTTCCCCCGTAAGACTAACCACCAGTGGCCTGGATAACGGCGGCAACAAGATCACCAACCTGACCAGCGGCAACGTTGCGGCA
>NZ_KV821618.1:38122-61134 GCF_001815685.1 Neisseria sp. HMSC056A03 | reverse complement strand
AGGCTTTTATGAGTGTCCAAGATTTGGGGGTCAGTTCACATATTTCAGACGGCCTTTCTTGTTTCAAGCAACTACATCAACTCGGCCTTTTGGCTTGATTTATTTGCCAGCTGACCCCAAGCTGAAATCTCCCTATCATTTTCAATCACATCTAATCTTAATAACTCAAAAGCTAACAGTTGTACTCTTGGTAATTAAAGTTAACTCTCCCTCAATATCTACAATCACTATCTGAAATCTTCTCTCTGAAGTAATGAGGTTCGCAAGGTAAATCCAAATATAGCAACCTACCTTCCTATGCAAATTTTCACATTAGTTTGCAAAATTTGTATAAAAACTGTATTACGTTATAATTGGTTTTATTCGAATACGTTATTTCATTCACCTGAAAACGAACAGATAAATGCAAATTAACTGGAGAATATCTATGAACAAATTACTCATCCTATGCTCAGCATTAGCGCTTTCTGCCTGTGTTGTACCACATCCTTATACTTCAACCGAATATCAAAAATATAAACAAAGTGATTTGAAAATACCAAATCAACCTTATCCTATACGTTTAGAAGGAGAGTTCGAGCGTAATGGTAAGTCTTTCCCCAAAGCAAATCCGGCTCTAACAAAAGCTGCCAAAATTGCACTAAACGGAACAAAGATTGTAACAGTAGATCCGCAAGCCCAAAACAGCCTAAAAATCCATGCCAACAATATCGCCAATATTGGTGGTGCAGTAGGTAACGGTATAAAAACAGGTCTGACTTTTGGATTAGCAGACAGTACAGTTCAGGATTACTATCAATTCTACTGTAGCTACTCAGATGGTAAAAAAGAATTAAACCGTTCCGAATTTAATCACGCTATTGTGACTACTTTTGGTTTAACCTCTACACCAAAAGAGCTGACTCCCCATAGCAATCTGGATCAGGCATTTATCTCTGTAACCAAAGATATTGTCGTTAATTGCTTAGGCGACTTGCAAAACAAAGGTTTCTTGTTACCAGAAGCAGCCAATACCAATGCGGGCAGCAACTGAAGTTTCTGAAGATGTTGCCAAAGCTGCCATGATGAAGCTGAATATGGCAACTCTAGGTCAATGTTCCAAAGCTCATCCCTAAAGCAATCCGTATTTGACACATAAAAAGGCCGTCTGAAAATCTTTCAGACGACCTGAGACCTTTGCAAAAAAGTCCTTCCCCAGACAGCCGAAACCTAAACACAGGTTTTCGGCGGTTTTTGTTTCAAATATCCAGAGACCTTTGCAAAATTCCCCAAAATCCCCTAAATTCCCACCAAGACATTTAGGGGATTTTGCAAAGGTCTCGGCCTTTTCCTTATTCAAATCCAATTCCTACTCTCTATTCCGCTCATTCCAAAAGTAACGCCATACGAAGCATGGAAAGGCAAAAATCAGGTAGAGGCAGACAACGGTCGCGTAAAACTCCCAATCTTGGGCATGCACGGCTCCGGCGCGTGATTCGAGAATATAGGCGAGGATCGCAGTAAGAAGGAAGCCTGCCAGCAATTCGATCAAGTGATGGCCGATGTGTTTGCGTTTCAGGACGATGATGCCGAAGAATTTGGTGGTAATAAATGGCGCGTTGGCAAAGATAAGTGCCAACAGCAAAAGAATGTACATGGATGCGGTCATGATGGTCTTTCTGTTTTCAGACGGCCTGTGTGTGATTTTAACATGTTAAATGGGCATTCTTGCCCATCATTATCCGTGGAATATTCAATCTCTTGATGATACCCGCCTGATGATTGTTCAAAGGCTTGAGGCCGTCTGAACTTTGGGGATACTTCATCCGAATGCGAATCCTAACAAAAACGGCGACTTTGGAACAGCCGCCGTTGGTTTTGTTTGAAGCTTACAGGGTATTTTCCAATGCTTTGGCACACCAGTCGATAACGGTTTGCGGCATGATACCCCAGAGGAGCAGCAGGAAGGCATTGACCGTCAGGACAAATTTGGCGGCATAGTTGCTGCCGACCGGCTGGTCATGATCAGGCGCATCGAAGTAGATGACTTTGACCACGCGCAGGTAGTAGAACGCGCCAATCAGGGACATGATGACGGCAAACACTGACAACCAAACATGGCCTTGTTTCAAGAGCGCCATAATCACGCCGAATTTGGCGTAGAAGCCCATCAGCGGCGGAATGCCTGCCATGGAGAACATAGACAGCAACATCAGGAAGGCAAACCATGCATGGCGTTGATTGAGGCCTGCGAGGTCTTTGATGTTTTCACACTCAATGTCTTTGGTAGATAATACCATCAAAACACCGAAGCTGACTGCCGCCATCACAGCATAGGTAATGGCGTAATACAAACCTGCGGTAAAGCCGACCGCGCCTGCCATAAACGCCAATAGGATAAAGCCCATGTGCGATACGGTGGAGTAAGCAAGCATACGCTTGATATTGGTTTGCATGATGGCGGCAAGGTTACCGACCACCAAAGAAGCAACGGCAAGAATGGCCAACATCGGCGCCCAGTCTGAATGTATGGTACCCATACCGGTAACAAGGATACGGAACGCAAAGACAACAGCGGCAATTTTCGGAGCCGTACCCACAAAGGCGGTAACAGAGGTCGGCGCGCCATCGTACACGTCGGGTACCCACATATGAAATGGAACCGCACCCAATTTAAATGCAATGGCGACCACAATAAACACCATACCCAATTTCAACAACCACTCATTGGCCTGTTCATTGAAAGCAGAAGCCAAGACGGAAGCAAAATCAAGAGAACCGGTGGCGCCGTAAACCATAGAAATACCATAGAGCAGCAAACCGGAGGCCAACGCGCCCAATACGAAGTATTTCAGCGCGGCCTCGGCAGAGCGGCCGGAGTCGCGGCGCAGGGCAATCATGGCGTACAGCGACAAAGACAACAATTCCAAACCGATATACGCAGTCAAGAAATGTGCAGAGCTGACCATGACGCTCATACCCAACAGAGCAAACAGCGACAGGGTATAAAACTCGCCTTTGAAGATTTGGCGGTCTTGGTTGTACGGTTTACTGTAAATAAACAGACCAAACGTCAGCGCATACAGCACCAGTTTTGCCAAACGGGACATGCCGTCTGCAATATACATACCATGAAAGGCATCGACACTGCCCTGCTCCCATACCGCCAATTGGGTGACGGCTACGACAATGACTATTCCCAAACTCATCAGATGGGTTAAATAGCGGTTTTTATCGCAAATCCACAAGTCTGCCAGCAATACGACACCCAATAGCGCAAGCAGCACGATTTCGGGCATGGCGGGCATTAAATTCAAATCAGACCAGTTCATTTACACACCTCAAATCTTGCTTTGTGCCACATGGGCAATCAAATCGTTTGCCGCTTGATGCACCACTTCGATAAACGCTTGCGGATACAGACCCATGCCCAAAACAGCAACCGCCAAAATTGCCAAAATCGCAAATTCACGGCAATTGATGTCTTGCATTTCGGCAACGTGCGGATTGTGGATCGCACCAAAAATAACGCGTTTGTACATCCACAGGGTATAAGATGCACCGTAAATCAAGGTCATGGCAGCCAACGCGCCTACCCAGAAATTCACCTTAACCGCACCCATAATCACCATAAACTCGCCCACGAAGCCGGAAGTCGCAGGCAGACCGGCATTGGCCATACCGAACAACATCATAAACGCCGCAAACTTAGGCATCACATTAACCACGCCGCCATAATCGGCAATATTGCGGGTATGCAGGCGGTCGTACATCACACCGATACACATAAACATCGCGGCAGACACGAAACCGTGGGAAATCATTTGAATGATTGCGCCTTTCAATGCCCAATCATTCAGTTGGCCGTTCACAAACAGGAACATGCCCAAAGTAACAAAACCCATATGGCTGATGGAAGAGTACGCCACCAGTTTTTTCATATCAGTTTGCACCAAAGCCACCATACCGATATAAATCACAGCAATCAGGCTCAATACGATGATTACAGGGGCAAAATAGCGTGCCGCATCCGGCATAATCGGCAGGATGAAGCGCAAGAAACCATATGCACCCAGTTTCAGCGTGATCGCCGCCAACACCATCGAACCACCGGTCGGCGCTTCAACGTGGGCATCCGGCAACCAAGTATGCACAGGGAACATCGGCACTTTTACAGCAAATGACAGGAAGAACGCCACAAACAAAAGCTGTTGTACGCCCAATGGAATCTGTTTGATGTTTTGGAAATCAACAATAGAGAAGCTGCCTGTTTGATAGTACAGGTAAACCATGGCAACCAACATCAAGAGCGAACCCATCAGCGTATAGAGGAACAGCTTGACCGACGCATAGACGCGGCGCGGGCCGCCCCATACACCGATAATCAGGTACAGCGGAATCAGCATACCCTCAAAGAACACATAAAACAGAATCGCATCCTGCGCGGCAAACGCACCGTTAATCAAACCCGACATCATCAGGAATGCCGCCATATACTGCGCCGGACGTTTCTGAATGACTTCCCAACCGGCCAATACCACCAACAGCGTAATAAACGCATTCAAGATGATAAAGAGCACTGAAATACCGTCCACACCCAATGCGTAGTTGATTTTCAGAAGCGGAATCCACTCGTGGAACTCGGTAAATTGATAGCCGCCGCTCAAACGGTCGAAACCAGTAAACAGGGGCAGCGTTACCAAAAAACCGGCAAGCGCACCCATGAAGGCAAGCACACGCGCCAGCGGAGCACGGCTGTCTTTACCGGTCGCCAAAACCAGCACACCTGCGGCGATGGGTATCCATATTGCCAAGCTGAGTAGGTAGTTGGAAAACATAGTGGTTAACCTGTGGTTAAAATAAAAATGTGTTTATGTGGATATTTCTTCGTTTCAGACGGCCTTGAGGTTTAAGGCCGTCTGAAACCTTATTCTTATCGGAACAATCCCCAGAAAGTCATGCCGAGCAGTACCAATACGCCGAATACCATAGCGGCGGCGTAGGTGTAGATAAAGCCGGTTTGGGCTTTACGCACTTGCGCGGCAATCGCGCCGACCAGTTTGGCAGAGCCGTTGACGATGCCGTTGTCGATAATGGCGGTATCGCCGACTTTCCAGAAGAAGTTGCCCAATGCGCGTGTGCCTTTGGCGAAAACGTTGAAATACAGGGCGTCAAGGTAGTATTTGTTTTCAAACAAAACGTAAATCGGACGGAACGTCTGTGCAATTTTCGCAGGCAGGTGCGGCAGTTTGACGTACAGGAGCCATGCGCTCAAGACACCTGCAATAGCAAGGTAGAGTACAGGAGAATGCAGGCTGTGTGACACCATTGCCAATGCGCCGTGGAACTCTTCCTTCATGATGTGCATGGTCGGATGCGCGTCGGCATTGACGAAAATCACGTCTTTGAAGAAATCGCCGTAGAGCATGGGTTCGATGGCGATGTAGCCGATGATGACGGACGGAATGGCAAGCAGAATCAGCGGCAGGGTAACGACCAGCGAGCTTTCGTGCGGATTGTCGTTTTTGCCCAAGCCGTGATGTTCTTCGCTATGATGATCATCATGATGCTCCGGCAGGCTGCGCCATTTTTCTTCGCCGTGGAACACCATAAAGTATTGGCGGAACGCGTAGAACGCGGTAACAAACACGCTGGCAAGGACGGCAAAATAAGCAAAGCCGCTACCCGGCAGGGTGCTGTATTTCGCCGCTTCGATAATCGAATCTTTGGAATAGAAGCCGGAGAAGAACGGCGTACCAATCAGCGACAAGTTACCGATCAACATGGTCAGCCAAGTAATTGGCATATATTTTTTCAGGTTACCCATGTGGCGCATGTCTTGGTCGTGGTGCATACCGATAATCGCGCTACCTGCGGCCAAGAACAACAAGGCTTTAAAGAAAGCGTGGGTCATCACATGGAACATCGCCACGGAATAGGCAGAGGCGCCCAGAGCCACAGTCATATAGCCCAGTTGAGACAAGGTAGAATACGCAACCACACGTTTGATGTCGTTTTGAATCACGCCCAAGAAGCCCATAAACAGGGCGGTAATCGCACCGATTACCATGATGACAGACAACGCAGTGCTGCTCATCTCATAAATCGGCGACATACGCGATACCATGAACAGACCGGCGGTAACCATGGTTGCGGCGTGAATCAATGCAGAAATCGGGGTCGGGCCTTCCATCGAATCAGGCAGCCAGACGTGTAGTGGGAATTGTGCCGATTTACCCATTGCACCGACAAACAGGAGTAAACAGGTTACGGTAATCAAAGACCATTCCACACCGGGGAACAGTTGGATGGTGGCCGTCTGAACATTAGGCAGATAAGCGAATACATCTTGGTAGCGCAAACTGCCGCCGAAATAGGCAAGTACCAAGCCGATACCGAGCAAAAAGCCGAAGTCGCCGACGCGGTTGATCAAAAAGGCTTTCAGGTTGGCAAAAATCGCGCTCGGACGTTTGAAATAGAAACCGATCAAGAGATACGACACCAAGCCCACAGCTTCCCAACCGAAGAAGAGCTGGACGAAGTTGTTGCTCATAATCAGCATCAACATGCTGAATGTAAACAAAGAAATATAGCTGAAGAAGCGTTGGTAGCCGACTTTTTCATCGTGCATATAGCCGATGGTGTAGATATGCACCATCAACGACACGCCCGTTACCACGACCATCATCATCGCCGTCATCGTATCGACCAAGAAGCCGACGGAGAAATCCAAGCCGCCCATTGTCAGCCAGGTATAGACGTTTTCGTCGAACTTAGCGCGGCTGCCGTCAATAAAGCCCCACAGCACATAAGCCGACAGCACGGCGGACACCGCCACGCCGAGTATCGTCACGGTATGCGCGCCGGCACGACCGATTTTGTTGCCGAACAAACCCGCAATCAACGATCCTGCCAACGGAACAAGGGCAATTATCAAATATAAAGTCATATCGTTCATGATTACCCTTTCAACTCATCCAAATCGGCAACGTTGATTGTTTGTCGGTTGCGGTACACCAATACCATAATCGCCAGACCGATGGCGGATTCGGCAGCGGCGACGGTCAGTACGAAAAATACAAAAATCTGTCCGGCGGTATCGCCCAGATGCTGCGAGAAGGCGATAAAGTTGAAGTTTACCGCCAAAAGCATCAGCTCAATCGACATCAGCAAGACCAGCACGTTTTTGCGGTTCATAAAGATGCCCATCGCGCTGATACCGAACAGGAGCGCGCCCAATACCAGATAATGCGTCAAGGTAATCATGCTTTGCCCTCCTCTTTCGGCTTGAGGTCGTCTGAAACTTCGCTTTCTTCGGCAGATTCGGTTTGCGGTTTCACGGCTTCCATTTTCACCAAGCGCATACGGCCTTGGTCGGCGCGCACTTTAACTTGGTCGGCAGGATCCATGCGTTTCGGATTGGTGGTTTTGCGGTGAACCAGCGCAATCGCGGCCACCATGCCCAACAGCAGCAATACCGCCGCCAATTCAAACGGCAACAGGTAGTCGGTATAAATACGGCTGCCCAAATCACGGATATTGTTGTAATCCGCAGGAATGTCTTTCATCAAACCAAATGCGGCCAGGTCAGTTTTCGGGTTGACCAGAATCAGGATCAGGGCAACCGCCAACAATGTGCCGACCACACCGGCAACAGGCGCGTGCCGCCAGAAACCGGCGCGCATTTCTTCAATGTCGATGTTCAACATCATCACAACAAACAGGAACAACACCATCACGGCGCCGACATATACAACCACCAGCGTCACGCCCAAAAACTCTGCCTGCATCAGCATCCAAATCATCGCGCTCACGCAGAAGGTCAGCACCAGATGCAAAGCGGCATGTACGGGGTTTTTAGCGGTAACGGTACGAACCGCACCGTACAAAACGATGGCGGCAAGAATATAGAACAGAATCGCGGAAAAAGTCATTCATCTGCTCCTTAACGATACGGCGCGTCAGCGGCTTTGCGTTTGGCGATTTCAGTTTCGTATTTATCGCCAATGGCCAAAAGAATCGGCTTGGTCATGTGCAAGTCGCCTTTTTTCTCGCCGTGGTATTCAAAAATATGGGTTTCCACAATCGCATCGGTCGGGCAGGCCTCTTCGCAGAAACCGCAGAAGATGCACTTGGTCAGGTCGATGTCGTAACGCTTGGTGCGGCGGGTGCCGTCTTCGCGTTCTTCCGATTCGATGTTAATCGCCATTGCCGGACAAACTGCCTCGCACAATTTACACGCAATACAGCGCTCTTCGCCGTTCGGATAGCGGCGTTGGGCGTGTAGGCCGCGGAAACGCACGGATTGCGGCGTTTTCTCTTCGGGGAAGTAAATCGTGTCTTTGCGGGCGAAGAAGTTTTTGAGCGTTACGCCCATGCCTTTCACCAATTCGCCCAGCAGGAAGGTTTTTACTAAATTAGCCATTTTCGGATGCTCTTTTCGGATTGTTCTGTTTACAGGCCGTCTGAAAGCGGTTTTTTAACCTGCCGCGCCCACCATTTCTAAAAACTCTGCTTCGGTCAGCTTCGGGGTATCGTTGGCCAAGTCGTAATACGGAGCTTTGCAATCGATAAAGATTTGCGAAGTGGTTTCAAAGCCCGCGTTGTCGGCAAACAGCCCGGCGTTGATGTAATAATCGTTGCCAACTTTCACAAACAGATGTGTGCCGCAGTGTTTGCAAAAACAGCGTTGCGCCCATTCGGACGACTGATAATGCGTAATGTGTTCGCTGCCTGTAATTTCAGGCGACTGGGCGGCCAAAGTAAAAGACGCGCCGCCGCCCCATACGCGGCATTTTCCGCAATGGCAGGCGTGGAGTTCGCGGTTTTCGGCGGTTTCCAGTGATACTGCGCCACACAGGCATTGAGCTTTCATTAGGTTCTCTCGGTTTGAAACGGTTAAAAATTTGGGTTATAGGCTACCTGAAAACTTTCAGACGGCCTCCCTGCCCTATTTCCACAAATTCAGCGGTGAAATCATCCACACGCCCAAAATCACGATGTAGGCGAAGCCGATCGGAATCAGCACTTTCCAGCCCAAACGCATGATTTGGTCGTAACGGTAGCGTGGGAAGGTTGCACGGATCCACAGGTACCAGTACAGAACCGCCGCCATTTTTACGAACATCCAGAATGCGGAAGGCGTACCGATAAAGCCCCAACTTTGCGGGAACGGAGACAACCAGCCGCCGAGGAACATCAGCGATGTCAGCGCGGCAATCAGAATCATGAAAATGTATTCGGCGAGGAAGAACAGTGCGAATGCGAAGCCAGAGTATTCAACGTGGTGGCCGGCAACGATTTCAGATTCACCCTCTGCCACGTCAAACGGCGCGCGGTTGGTTTCGGCAACGGCGGAAATCAGATAGACGATGAAGATGGGGAAGAGCGGCAGCCAGTTCCAAGAGAATACCGAACCGCCGGCAATACCTTTAGCCTGCGCGGCAACGATATCGGAGAAGTTCATGCTGCCCGATACCATCACGACGCACACTAGCGCGGCACTCATGGCAATCTCGTAGGAAATGCTTTGTGCGGAAGCACGCATTGCGCCCAAGAACGAATATTTAGAGTTGGAAGCCCAGCCCGCGATGATCACGCCGTAAACCGACAGCGAGGTAATCATCAGGATGTACAAAAGGCCGATATTGATATTGGTCAGCACCCATTCTTCGTTGAACGGAATCACTGCCCACGCCGCAAAAGACGGAGCAAGCGACATAATCGGGCCGATATAGAACAGGGCTTTGTTTGACAGCTTCGGACGGGTTACCTCTTTAAACAAAAGTTTGAACACGTCGGCAAACGGCTGAATCAGGCCCCACGGGCCGGTTACGTTCGGGCCGACACGAAGCTGCATAAAGCCGATGACTTTACGTTCGAAATACGTCAGGTAGGCAACGGTCAGAATCAGCGGAATCAGGATAATCACGATTTTGACGATGACGGATACCACCAAGCCTACGGTGATACCCAAATCGCCCAGACCGAGCGTTGCGGCAAAGAGGTTTTGGAACCATTCTTGCATGATCAAGCTCCCGCCAGTTCAATAGTGTCCATCAACGCACCCAGCGCGGCATTTTCGGTATGCAGCGGCAGATGCACCACGTTTTCAGGCAAACCGGCATCGGCTTTGACAGCAACCGATACGCTTGCGCCGTTTTGTTTGGCGACAGCGGTTTGTCCGTCTTGCAGGCCCAAGCGTGCCAATGTGTTCGGATTTACACGCGCGGCAGGCACAGCGGCATGGCTGGTTTCTTGCAACGGTGCGGAACGACGCACGATAGAATCGGTGTGATAAATACCGACGCCGCCGACACGGACGAGGCGGTCTGAGGCCGTCTGAACGCCCTCCCCTGCCCATGTGCTGCGGTTGTCCAGTTTGGACGGCAGGCTTTCCGCATCCAGCGCATCTTTCAGAATCGCGGCGGTATCGTGGTATTCAAAACCTTGCAGGTCAAACAGGTTGCCCAATACGCGCAACACTTTCCACAGCGGACGCGAATCGCCGAAGCCTTGTACCACGCCGTGGAAAGATTGCAGACGGCCTTCCATATTGATGAAGCTGCCCGAGGTTTCGGTAAACGGCGCAATCGGCAACAATACGTCGCACACGTCCAGCAGCGTTTCGCTGACAAACGGCGTAAACGCCATCACGCTTTTCGCCTGTTTCAACGCGGCCACGGCTTTTGCACCGTCAACAGTATCGATTTCAGGCTCGACATTAAGCAACAAGACTGCCTGTTTCGGCGCGTTTGCCATTTCGGCAACGCTCTCGCCCGAGTTCACGCCCAAGACATCCGCACCAACGCTGTTGGCGGCTTGCGGCAAAATGCCCAGCACTGCGCCGGTCGCGTCAGCCAGCTCTTGAGCGGCGGTATAAATGGCGGCGTAATCAGGATGGTTTTGCACTTCCGCGCCCAAAATCACCGCTGCTTTTTCAGCATTTTTCAGGCTGGCGGTAACGGCGTGTTCCGCATTGGCAGACAGTTTTTTCAGACGGCCTGCCCACTCGTCGGGATGTGCGGCTTCTTGGGACAGAAGCGGCATAAACAATTCTTCTTTACTGCTAGCCAATACGCTCAAGGCCATACGGTCTTTGACGGCGCGGCGCAGGCGGGCGGTCAGGAGCGGCTGTTCTTTGCGCAAGTTCGCGCCGACTACCAATACGGCATCGTTGTCAGCCAAAGATTCAATGCTTTGTCCCAACCATTGCGCACCTTTAAGGCCGTCTGAAAGACGTTTGTCTTGTTGGCGCAGGCGGGTTGCAAAGTTTTTAACACCCAAGCCGTCGGCGAGTTTTTTGGCCAGATACAGCTCTTCAACCGTATTCATCGGATTGGCCCAAATGCCGACTTGGTTTTGGTTGCCGTCTTTGGCGATACATTCAAGCGCGCTGCGGACATATTCCAACGCGGTTTTCCAATCCACGTCCATCCACTCGCCGCCCTGTTTGATTTTCGGGTTTTTCAGACGACTTTCGTGATACAGACCTTCGTAGGCAAAACGGTCGCGGTCGGACAGCCAGCATTCGTTGATGGCTTCGTTTTCCAACGGCAACACGCGGCGGACAGTATGGTCTTTGGTCTGCACAATCAGGTTGCTGCCCAAAGCATCATGGGCGGAAACGGATTTGCGGCGGTTCAATTCCCAAGTACGCGCGTTGAAGCGGAACGGTTTGCTGGTCAATGCGCCGACAGGACACAAATCAATGACGTTGCCTGACAATTCGGTTTCCACTGCTTTGCCGATAAAAGGCATGATCTCGGAATGTTCGCCGCGGTTGGCCATGGCGATTTCTTGCACGCCGGCGATTTCTTCAGTGAAACGAACGCAACGGGTACAGTGGATACAACGGCTCATTTCCTCGGCGGAAACCAAAGGACCCATGTCCTTGCCGACGACAGAACGTTTTTCTTCGGTATAACGGCTGGTGGTTTTGCCGTAGCCCACCGCCAAATCCTGCAACTGGCATTCGCCGCCTTGGTCGCAGGTCGGACAGTCGAGCGGATGGTTGATGAGTAGGAACTCCATCACACCTTCCTGCGCCTCGCGGGCTTTTGCCGAATGCGTGCGCACAATCATGCCGTCCGTTACCGGCGTAGCGCAGGCGGGCAGCGGTTTGGGGGCTTTTTCCACGTCCACCAGACACATACGGCAGTTGGCGGCGATGGAGAGCTTTTTGTGGTAACAGAAATGCGGAATATAAGTACCAAGCTTGTGCGCGGCCTCAATCACCGTCGCGCCCTGCTCCACAGATACCTGTTTGCCGTCGATTTCGATTTGTAACATGGTTCGTTCCTAGTTACGGGTATTTAATAAATAATTCTTTTAGAGGCCGTCTGAAAACTTAGCACCACTTATTCGGTTTCATCGGTCCGCCGTGTTCGATGTAATGCACAAACTCATCACGGAAATGCTTGGTAAAGCTGCGGACAGGGAAAACAGCGGCATCGGCAAGGGCGCAGATGGTGCGGCCTGCCATTTGGTTACCGACAGAATCCAGCAGATCCAAGTCTTCCATGCGGCCTTTGCCTTCTACGATGCGGTGGACGATGCGGTAAAGCCAGCCCGTGCCTTCTCGGCAAGGCGTACATTGACCGCAAGACTCGTCGTAGTAGAAGTAGCTCAAACGCTCAAGGGCTTTCACCATGCACACGTCTTCGTCCATCACGATAATCGCGCCGGAACCGAGCATGGAGCCGGCTTTGGAAATCGAGTCGTAGTCCATATTTGTCTGCATCATGATGTCGGCAGGCAATACGGGCGCGGACGAACCGCCGGGGATAACGGCTTTGAGTTTTTTGCCGCCGCGCATACCGCCCGCCATTTTCAGGATTTCGGCAAACGGCGTGCCTAACGGCACTTCATAGTTGCCCGGACGCTCAACATGGCCGGAGATGCAGAACAGTTTGGTACCGCCGGCATTCGGAATGCCTTTGTCGGCAAACGTCTGACCGCCGTCGCGGACGATAAACGGTACGGAAGCAAAGGTTTCGGTATTGTTGATGGTGGTCGGTTTGCCGTACAGGCCGAACGAGGCGGGGAACGGCGGTTTGAAGCGCGGCTGGCCTTTTTTGCCTTCCAGCGATTCGAGCAATGCGGTTTCTTCGCCGCAAATGTATGCACCATAGCCATGGTGGGCGAAGAGTTCGAATTCGAAGTCCGAACCTAAAATATTCTTACCCAAAAAACCTGCGGCACGCGCCTGCTCTAAAGCGACCTCAAAGCGTTGATAACCTTCGAAAATTTCGCCATGAATGTAGTTGTAGCCCGCTTTTGCGCCCATCGCGTAACCGGCGATAATCATGCCTTCAATCAGGGCATGGGGGTTGAACATGATGATGTCGCGGTCTTTAAACGTACCCGGCTCGCCTTCGTCGGTGTTGCAGACGACGTATTTTTCGCCGGGGAAAGAACGGGGCATAAAGCTCCATTTCAAGCCGGTCGGGAAGCCCGCACCGCCGCGCCCGCGCAATCCGGAAGTTTTGACTTCGTCAATCACATCGGTTTGCGAGATGTTTTCGGACAGGATTCTACGCAGCGCGCTGTAACCGCCGCGTTTGACGTATTCGTCCAATGTCCAGCAATCGGGATTGGCGGTATCCACTTGGTCAAAAATCACGCCTGATTGGTAAATAGCCATTTTTGGTGTGCCTGTTTGTTTTCGTATAGGTTGCAGCCGTTGTTTTCAGACGGCCTAATATACCTTTGTATATCGACTCTATGCCGTCTAAATATGTTGATTCACTAAAGTTGATATTTCAGACGACCTTGTATTTCGTTTTCATGGTTATAGACCTAGTCTACTTTGCTGAAATTATCACCATCCACCGCATTTATCTTCACATGGAATCCCATCACTATCACCATCCATTTTGGTATCAGAACAATTCTGTAAAAACCATTTGGCCTCTTCGCATGACACCATCTGAGAACAATATTGCCTGCCATCACAACGATATTTATTACTATTGCTTTTTTTAGCTTGTATCGTAGCTGGATCATTAAGCTCTATTGGTGCATTAGTTTGTTTAGGGACTAATTTTGCTACGGCGAATTGATATATCTGATAACCAATTAACCCGAAAAGTACCAACCCTACCAATTTCGTCAATATGGAAGACGACATATCTAAGGCAAAAAATGATTTTTTCTTTACCCTCGAATGATGGTTATGATTCCGCTTAAAATCTCTTGCCTCACGATTTAAGTAACGAATCTGTTTAGCAACATTTTTTCCTTTTCCGTTAGAAGATACTTCAAAGCCAACTGCCTCATTAATTTCAGGACGAGGGCTTCTTTGGGAAAAGTCAGAAATATGGCAGAAAATTTCTTGTTTACTACCATCTATCCGTATAAAACCATAACCTTTTTCATCATCCCACTTAACAATTATCCCTTTCATTAACCGCTTCCCTTTTTATTGTTACTTTTAAATCACAATTTAAAATTTTGGAATAACTAGTAAGTTTGATTACAAACCTAATATGTTCAGACGATCTATTCTAATTCTGCTAATTTTTTCTCAATCGCCTCTTCAGTCATAAAGCTGCACATGCTGTGGTTGTTGACCAGCATAACCGGGGCGTCGCCGCATGCGCCCATGCATTCGCCTTCGACAAGGGTAAATTTGCCGTCGGGCGTGGTTTCCCCGTAGCCGATACCGAGTTTTTGTTTGAGGTATTCGCCAGTAGCCATACCGCCGCGCAGGGCGCAGGGCAGGTTGGTACAAACGGTCAGTTTGTATTTGCCGACAGGCTCAAGGTCGTACATATTGTAGAAAGTAGCGACTTCGTAGGCTTGTGCAGGCGAGATGCCGATATAGTCTGCGACAAAGGCGATGGTCTCGGGAGCAAGCCAGCCTTTTTCGGTTTGGGCGATACGCAATGCGCCCATAATGGCGGAGCGGCGTTGGTCGGCAGGATATTTTGCCAACTCAATGTCGATTTGTTTTAAAGATTCTGCGGATAACATTATCGGTCAACCTCCCCGAATACGATGTCCTGCGTACCGATGATGGCAACGACGTCGGCCAGCATGTGGCCTTTTGCCATTTCGTCCATACCTTGCAGGTGGGCGAAGCCGGGTGCGCGGATTTTCAGGCGGTAGGGTTTGTTTGCGCCGTCTGAAATGATGTAAACGCCGAACTCGCCTTTCGGATGTTCGACAGCGGTATAGGTCTCGCCCTCAGGAACGTGCATACCCTCGGTAAAGAGTTTGAAATGGTGAATCAGGTCTTCCATACCTGTTTTCATTTCGGTACGTTTGGGCGGAGCGAATTTGTGGTTGGTGGTAATGACCGGACCCGGATTGACACGCAACCACTCGGAGCATTGTTTGATGATGCGTACGGATTGACGCATTTCTTCCATACGGCAGAGGTAACGGTCGTAACAGTCGCCGTTGACGCCGACGGGAATGTCGAAATCCATTTTATCGTACACTTCGTAAGGCTGTGTCTTACGCACGTCCCATTCCACGCCTGAACCGCGCAACATAACGCCGGTAAAGCCTTTTTGCATGGCGCGCTCAGGAGTAACAACGCCGATGCCGACGGTACGCTGTTTCCAAATACGGTTGTCGGTCAGGAGGGTTTCAAGTGTGTCGATGTTTTTCGGGAAACGTTCGCAGAAAGCGTCGATAAAGTCGAGCATGGTGCCTTCGCGGGATTCGTTGAGCTGCTTCAATACTTTGGCGTTGCGGAATTTGCTGCTCTCGTATTTGGGCATGAAGTCGGGCAGGTCGCGGTAAACGCCGCCGGGACGGAAGTAGGCTGCGTGCATACGCGCGCCGGACACGGCTTCGTACAAGTCCATCAGCTCTTCGCGGTCGCGGAAGGCGTAGAGGATGGCGGTCATCGCGCCGATGTCGAATGCGTGCGAACCAATGCCCATCAAGTGGTTGAGGATGCGCGTTACTTCGGCGAACATCACGCGGATGTATTGGGCGCGGATAGGTACATCGATACCGGCGAGTTTTTCTACTGCCAAACAATACGCCTGCTCGTTGACCATCATGGAAACGTAGTCCAGCCTGTCCATATAAGGCAGGGCTTGCAGGTAAGTTTTGGTTTCCGCCAGTTTTTCGGTGCCTCGGTGCAGGAGGCCGATATGCGGGTCGGCACGGACGATTTGTTCGCCGTCCAACTCCAAAATCATACGCAATACGCCGTGCGCCGCAGGGTGTTGCGGGCCGAAGTTGATGGTGTAGTTTCTTAATTTATTGGCCACCGTAGTTCTCCTCACGGACGATACGCGGCGTGATCTCGCGCGGCTCAATGGTAACAGGTTGGTAAATCACGCGTTTTTGCTCTTCGTCGTAACGCATTTCCACATAGCCGGAAATCGGGAAGTCTTTACGGAACGGATGTCCGACAAAGCCGTAATCGGTCAGGATGCGGCGCAAGTCCGGATGGTTGTTGAACATGATGCCGTACAAATCGAAGGCTTCGCGCTCGTACCAATCCGCGCTGTTGTAAATATCGACTACGGATTCAACTACGGGGAAGTCGTCGTCTGAAACCCAGACGCGTACGCGGATGCGTTGATTGTTTTTAACGGAAAGCAACTGACTGACGACGGCAAAGCGTTTACCCTGCCATACTTCGTTTTTGTAAGTGCTGTAATCGACACCGCACAAGTCGACCAGAAGCTCGAAATGCAACTCTTCATGGTCGCGTAATGCGGTCATGACTGAAATATAGTGTTCGGGCAGACACTCGACGGTAATCTCGCCCAAAGCTGAAATGACTTTGCTTGCCTGATCGCCAAGCACGCCGACGACAGTCTCGTATAAGTTTTGAATGCTTGCCATATCGTCCTCTCCTTACTCGTCACGCGCGATGGTGGAAGTGCGCTTGATTTTTTGTTGGAGCTGAATCAGGCCGTAAATCAGAGCTTCCGCAGTCGGCGGACAACCCGGCACATAAACGTCTACCGGCACGACACGGTCGGCACCGCGCACAACGGAATAAGAATAGTGATAATAGCCGCCGCCGTTGGCACACGAGCCCATAGACAATACCCAGCGCGGCTCGGCGAGCTGGTCGTATACGCGGCGCAGCGCAGGCGCCATTTTGTTGGTCAACGTACCTGCCACAATCATCAGGTCGGCCTGACGGGGCGACGGACGGAAAATAATGCCGAAACGGTCAAGGTCGTAACGCGCCATACCCGCGTGCATCATTTCCACGGCACAGCAGGCCAAGCCGAAAGTAACCGGCCACAATGAACCGGTACGCATATAGTTCAACACCGTATCCGCGCTGGTGGTGATGAAACCTTTTTTCAAAACGCCTTCTATTCCCATTCCAGCGCACCTTTTTTCCATTCGTAAATAAAGCCTACCGTCAGAACGACGATAAACACCAGCATAGACCAGAAGCCGTATGCGCCCAAATCTTTGAACACGACAGCCCACGGCAACATGAACGCGACCTCCAAATCAAACAGGATGAAGAGGATGGCGACGAGGTAATAGCGCACGTCGAACTTCATCCTTGCGTTTTCAAAGGCTTCAAAACCGCATTCATAAGCCGCGTCTTTTTCGGCATAGTGACGTTTCGGGCCTAAAATTGTGCCGAGCAGGATAAACAGCACACCGGCTGCGAGGCCGACGAGGATGAATACGAGGACGGGAAAGTAACTGGCCAACATGGTCGTACCTAACTGGTTGACAGACAAATCTTAAAAATAGATTACCATTCTATCGAATTTCAAAAGCCATTTAAAGGTAAATATCAGCAAATCAGTAAAAAAACACTAATAAATTCAATAAAGTTATGAGAACAATTCTTATTCTTATTTAATATTTCCCAATTTTAATTTCAATTTAATCATGTATCATTTAATTCGGGTTTTCCACCTGTCCGATTTACTTCAAAAATCTGGAAAACCGCCCTTTTCCAAACCTCAATAAAAACATCAGGCCGTCTGAAAACTGATTATTTTCAGACGGCCTATATTTACATCACATTATTTTAAATAGAAAAATTAATCGACACCTTTGAGCATGCGGTTCAATACCGGGGCGAGTACCAGCAGGATACCGCAGGTTACTGCGCCGATGGTGGCCAGCATCCAGTAGAAATCCAATGGCGACTGAGCATTGTAGTAGTCTTTAAACAACACTCCGCCCAAGGTAAAGCCGATAGACAATGCCAAAAAATTCAACGCAACCATTTGTGTTTTAAACATGCTCGGTGCGATTTTGGTGGAAAACGACAGCGAAATCGGCGACAGCATCAACTCGCCTATCGTAATCGCCAGCAACACCAACATAAACACGATAATCGGCATCGGGGTTCCAGATGAAATATACGGAATGAAACACAAATAAGAGACGCCGGTTACCAACATGGCCAGCGCAAACTTCAACGGCGTTTTAGGTTGGCGTTTGCCCATTTTCGTCCACACCGCCGCCATCACGCCGGAGAAGAGAACCACCCACATGGCCTGTATCGAGTCTTTCCATGAAACAGGCACGGTAAAGCCGAAGAAAGTACGGTCGACCGTTTCGTCGAAATAAACCGTTGCAACGGTGTACACTTGAAACCAAACCGCCCAGAACATACAAATGGTCAAAAACAACGGAATATAGGCCATGATGTAACGTTTATTGGCTGCCTCAACCTGGCTGCTGCCCAGCAGGCGTGCAAAATAAGCGATAACGGTGATAATGACCACGCCCAAAAGCCAGCGTGAAAAGTTTTCAAGATTGAGCGCGCCGGAAGCAATCACGCTGCCCAACACCAAAACCAGCAACACGCCGACAGCTATTGCAGTCTGTACCTTTTCAGGGCGCAACGGATTGGGAGCCGGCGTATGCGGCAGGTCTTTGCGGCCACGTGAATACCACAGCAGGCCAAATGCCATACCGACGGCCGCCGCGCCAAAGCCATAATGAAAACCCATGCGGTCTTGCAAAATACCGGTCAACAAAGGGCCTAAGAAACCGCCGATATTGATGGAAATATAGAAAATGGAGAAACCGGCATCGCGTAATTCGCGCAGGTCGTCCCGTTCATACAAAGAGCCGACCATCGAACCGGCAGACGATTTCACGCCGCCGCTGCCCAGCGCGATACACACCAAGCCCAGCAGCAATCCCATCAAGCCCGGCACAATCGCCAATAAAATATGGCCGGTCATCACGACGATACCGGCGATAAACAGGGTACGTTCCGCGCCCCAAATGCGGTCGGCCAACCATGCGCCGAGAATAGTAGACAGGTAAACGCTGCCGCCGTATGCGCCAACAATACCGCCGGCCAAAGCCTTATCCATACCCAAGCCGCCTTGATTCGCGGCGTAATACAGATAAATCAACAGGATGCCCTGCATACCGTAGAAGGAAAAACGTTCCCACAGCTCAATATGGAATAGGGTGGATAATTGCAAAGGATGGCCGAAGAAGGTTTTCTCGGCAGAAGACGGCTTTTGACCGGACATTATGAGTTCTCCTATATATTAGACAGACTTAGGCTTCAGACGGCCTGTTATACCTACCAATCATTTTTATGGAAACCATATATTACCGTTAATCTTTGCATTTGCAAAACATTAAAAAGTATATTTTTACAAAAAGATTAATATTCTCATTTAAAAAGAACTCAATAGCTACATAACAAGCATATCGCGGTCATCTCCGTCATGCCCTACATATTCAAAAACCCATTAATTTTTAGATTTTCTATACTGTATTTTTCATTTGGCCGAAAACGGATATATTTACTGCGTTCAGCATTCCTTTTAGGCTGATAAGACTTTAGAGTAGTTTCAGGCTGCCTGAAAACTATGTGATACAAATAACAGATAAAATAAAGCCCTACTTAAAAAAGTAGGGCTTAAAGAAATTGTTTATTTTTTGCCCCCACCAGATTTTCCGCTACCTGACGGGGGATTGTTACCACGTCCGCCGCCTGACGGATTACCTGTTTTGCTTGGCCAGTTTGGGTTACTGTTGCCTGTCTGATTATTTGCCATTATTGCTCCATTCTATACTCAAGTTTTCAGATACACGGACTTTTATTTCCGTTTCTATATTTTATAGATTTAGATTTTTTTTTCAATTTAATTTTTTCAGTAGTCGTAGGTATAGTTACTAACAAACAGGCCGTCTGAAATCTTTCAGACGGCCTGTTTGTCTCTTACGGTTTACACACCTTGTTTCAGGCTGGCTTCGATGAAGCCGTCCAAGTCGCCGTCCAATACGGCTTTGGTGTTGCCGACTTCGTAGCCTGTGCGCAAGTCTTTGATGCGTGAGGAATCCAAAACGTATGAGCGGATTTGGCTGCCCCAACCCACATCGGATTTACCTTCTTCCAACGCCTGTTTCTCTTCGTTGCGTTTGCGCATTTCCAATTCGTACAGTTTGGATTTCAACATTTCCATCGCAGCGGCTTTGTTGGCGTGTTGCGAACGGTCGTTTTGACATTGCACCACAATCCCTGTCGGCTCGTGGGTAATACGCACGGCGGAGTCAGTTTTGTTGATGTGCTGACCGCCCGCACCGGATGCACGGTAAGTGTCGATACGCAAATCGGCGGGGTTGATTTCGATTTCGATGGAATCGTCGATTTCGGGGTACACGAACACGGATGAGAACGACGTATGGCGTTTGTTGTTGGAGTCAAACGGCGAGTAGCGAACCAAGCGGTGAACGCCGGTTTCGGTACGCAGCAGGCCGTAGGCGTATTCGCCTTCCACGCGGATGGTAGCGCGGTTAATGCCTGCGATTTCGCCGTCGTCTTCTTCAAGGATTTCGATTTTGAAGCCTTTGCGCTCGGCGTAACGGCTGTACATGCGGAACAGCATGCCCGCCCAGTCTTCCGCTTCGGTACCGCCTGCGCCTGCGGTGATGTCGATAAAGCAGTTGTTCGGGTCGGCAGGCTGGTTGAACATTCGTTTGAATTCGAGGTCGGCCATTTGTTTTTCCAAACCGGCCACATCTTCCTGCACGGCGGCGAAACCTTCTTCGTCGTTTTCTTCGACGGCCATTTCAATCAGCATTCGGTTGTCTTCGATACCTGTGGCGATGTTGTCGAGGGTCACCACGATGCCTTCGAGGATTTTTCGCTCTTTGCCGATTTCTTGGGCGCGTTTGGGGTCGTTCCAGAGTTCCGGGTCTTCGGAGAGGCCGACGACTTCTTCAAGGCGGTCTTTTTTGCCTTGGTAGTCCATATAGACGCGGATGTCTTCGCTGCGCTTCTCCAAGTCGTTTAGGGTGTTGTTAAGCTGGTTGATTACTTCGGCTTCCATGATTCTTGTGTTCTTTCAAAATTTTAGGGGCGTATTGTAAGGGATTTGCCTGTTTTTTTCCATGACCGGGCCGTCTGAAAATGTGCGGTTCGGGTTTTCAGACGGCCTCGGTTTTGAATTTTTCCATCCAAAGCCGCCAGTCGTTGTCTATCGGCGCTTGTACGGTCATTCGGCTGCCGTCTTCTATGCTTTGAAAACTGAGGCTTCGCGCGTGCAACATCAGGCGTTGCGTGCCGATATGTTCGGCAACGGCATGGTTTTGGCGCAAATCGCCGTAGTTGGTGTCGCCGACGATGGGATGAAAAATGTGTTTCATATGGCGGCGGAGTTGGTGTTTGCGTCCGGTGTAGGGCGTGAGTTCGGCCCACGAATAACGAGAGGTCGGGTAACGCAGGGCGGATTGGAACGGCAACTCGGTTTGTGCCAGACAGCGGTAGGAGGTTTGCGCTTCCTGCAAAGTCGCTTCGGTCTGCGCTTCGGCAATTTTGTCGGGCATATATTTGAGGGCGTAATCAATCAGGCCGTCTGAAGGCAGATGACCGCGAACAATCGCCCAATAAGTTTTTTCGATGGTTTTATTTTCAAACTGCTGCGTCAATAACCGTGCAGCTTCCGTATCGAGGGCAAACAGCAAGACACCGGAAGTCGGACGGTCGAGGCGGTGGACGGGATAAACGTGCTGCCCGATTTGATCGCGCAGGGTCTGCACGGCAAAACGGGTTTCGTGTTTGTCTAACCAGCTTCGGTGCACCAGCATTCCGGCAGGTTTGTTGACGGCGATGGTGCGGCTGTCGCGGTGGATAATATCAAGCATGGCAAAGCTGTAAAAATAAAAGCAGATATTGTAACGGGCTTTTGAAAATGTGGCAGGCACACTTGCCACCGAAACCCAACTTTCAGACGGCCCGCCCCTTTCGGGTTACAATACTGCACATAAAAACACGAAGGAAAAGCCGTGAGCCTGCTCAAAAAACTGCCCCAACCCATGCTGCCCGACGAACCCCGCCGCGATATTCAGGCGCGCGAGTCGTATCATGTATTGAAAATTATTTCCGAATTTGTCGAAGCCGGCGAAGAATTGCGCGCCATTCAGCCAGCCGTCAGCATTTACGGCAGTGCGCGTACGCCTGAAGATCATCCCGACTACGAGTTCACATTACGCTTGGCGCGCAAACTGTCGGATGCCGGATTTTCCGTCATTTCCGGCGGCGGACCGGGCATTATGGAAGCGGCCAACAAAGGCGCGTTTGCAGGCGCAAGTCCGGCGGTGGGGCTGAATATCGTGTTGCCGCACGAGCAAAAAGCCAATCCGTATCAGGATTTATCGATTAAATTCCAACACTTCTTCCCGCGCAAAGTCATGTTCGTCAAACACGCCGTGGCGTATGTCGTCATGCCCGGCGGTTTCGGCACGTTGGACGAATTGTTTGAAAGCCTGACCTTGGTGCAAACCGGCAAAACGCCCGACCGCCCGATTATCTTAGTGGGCAAAGCATTTTGGGCAGGTTTATTGGACTGGATACGCGAGCAGTTGTTGGGCAGAAACCTGATTTTGGAAGAGGATTTGAACCTGATCCGCGTTATCGACGACGAAGACGAGATTATCGAAGAAATCTTCGCCCATTACGAAAACCGCTTGGAAGACTTGTCCGAACACCAAAATGCTTGGTCGCTGGGGCTGTAAAAAACTAAGGCTTCAACTAAAAAAGGGCGGTTATCCCACCTGCCCTTTGCTTCATTAATAAAGGCCGTCTGAAAATGTTTTCAGACGGC
>NZ_KV821618.1:0-38022 GCF_001815685.1 Neisseria sp. HMSC056A03 | reverse complement strand
CCGTCTGAAAATGTTTTCAGACGGCCTTTTATCTTCTTTCAAAGCGTTTAATTGTTTTCCCACTCGACATGCTCACTCAAGAAGCCGCCACTTTGGTGTGCCCAAAGTTTGGCGTAGAGACCTTGTTTTTCAAGGAGTTCGGCGTGGCTGCCTTCTTCGATGATGCGGCCCTTATCCAAGACGATGAGACGGTCCATCGCGGCGATGGTGGAGAGGCGGTGGGCGATGGCAATCACGGTTTTGCCTTCCATCATTTTGTCGAGGCTTTCTTGGATGGCGGCTTCAACTTCGGAGTCGAGCGCACTGGTGGCTTCGTCAAGCAACAGAATCGGCGCATCTTTGAGCATAACACGGGCGATGGCGATGCGTTGGCGCTGGCCGCCGGAAAGTTTCACACCGCGTTCACCGACATGCGCATCATAGCCGCGTCGGCCTTTGGCATCGCTCAAGTTAGGAATAAAACCGGCGGCCTCGGCGCGTTCCGCGGCGGAAATCATCTCGGCTTCGGTTGCATCGGGACGGCCGTAGATAATGTTGTCGCGGACGGAGCGGTGCAGCAGGGAAGTATCTTGCGTCACCAAACCGATTTGGGCTCGCAGGCTTTCTTGGGTAACGCTGTCCACGTTTTGCCCGTCAATCGAAATTGTGCCGCTTTGCGGTTCGTAGAAGCGCAAAAGCAGGTTGACGATGGTGGATTTGCCCGCGCCGCTGCGTCCGATCAAGCCGACTTTTTCGCCCGGGCGGATGGTGAGGTTGAAGCCGTTGAGCAGCGGTTTGCCTGCTTCGTAGGAGAAATCGACGTGTTCGAATTTGATTTCGCCTTGCGACACTTTCAGCGGCAGGGCTTTCGGTTTGTCGAGGATGGTTTGTGGTTTGGACAGGGTTGCCATGCCGTCGCCGACGGTGCCGATGTTTTCAAACAATCGGGCGGATTCCCACATGATGTATTGCGACAGGCCGTTGACGCGCAACGCCATGGCGGTGGCGGTGGCAACTGCGCCGACGCCGACTTGTCCGTGATACCAAAGCCAGATGCCCAGCGCGGTCGTGCCGGCGGTCAGCGAGCTGTTGACGATGAAGCTGCATGTGTGCAGAAGCGTCGCCAAACGCATTTGGGCGTGTACCGTAACCATAAATTCTTCCATCGACTGCTTGGCGTAGGCCGCTTCGCGCGCGCCGTGGGAGAAGAGTTTGACGGTGGTGATGTTGGAATAGGCGTCGGTAATGCGGCCGGTCATCAGTGAGCGCGCATCCGCCTGACGCGCGGCGGTTTTCCCGAGCTTGGGAATCAGGAAGCGCATCACTAAGGCGAAGCCGATAATCCAACCGATAAAGGGCAACAGCAACCAGCTGTCGAACGAAATCAGAATCACGCCGGAAGTAATGAAATACACCAGCACATAAACAACCATGTCGGCAACCGTCATCACCACGTCGCGCATCGCCAGCGCGGTCTGCATGACTTTGGCGGACACGCGGCCGGCAAATTCGTCCTGATAGAAACCGAGGCTCTGCCCCAGCATCAGGCGGTGGAAATTCCAGCGCAGGCGCATCGGGAACACGCCTTGCAGGGTTTGCAGACGCACATTGGACGCGAGGAAGGTCCAGAGGGCGAAAAACACCATCATCCCCGCCATCGCCGTCAACGCCCAGCCTTTTTCAGCAAACAGGGTCGCGGGCGTGTATTTGCCGAGCCAGTCCACGACTTTGCCCATAAATTGAAACAGCAGGGCTTCCATGATGCCGATACCGGCGGTAAACACCGCCAATACGGCAATCCATTTGCGCAAGCCTTCGATATTGCTCCAGACAAACCGCCACAGCCCTTTTTCAGGCGTTTTCGGGGCGGCTTCGGGATAGGGGTCGATGCGGGACTCGAACCATGAGAATATTTTTTTAATCATTGTTTTTGCAAATGTGATAAGACGGTCAGGCCGTCTGAAAAGAAGTGTTCAAATACATTCAAGACTGTATTTTACGGGAAAAATCCAACTGATGACAGCGGATACCGTCAGTCCGATCAAACCAATCTATCGGCTTGACCATCTAAAAATCCCTTTGCTTTACATAAAACAAAGGCCGTCTGAAACTTTTCAGACGGCCTTTGCTGGATTTAGGTTACCCTTAAAAATCACTCTTTACGTTGACGGCCCAAATCGGCAGCGGCAGTAAACAAGACGTCGGTGGAAGAGTTTAACGCAGTTTCTGCAGAGTCTTGAATCACGCCGATGATGAAACCGACGGCAACCACCTGCATGGCCACATCGTTATCGATACCAAACAGGCTGCACGCCAAAGGAATCAGCAGTAACGAGCCACCGGCCACACCGGATGCACCGCACGCGCTGACAGTTGCCACCAGGCTCAGCAGCAGGGCAGTGGCGAAGTCAACCGTAATGCCTTGCGTGTGCGCCGCAGCCATCGCCAAAACAGTAATGGTGATTGCCGCACCGGCCATATTGATGGTTGCACCCAATGGAATGGAGATGGAGTAAGTGTCTTCGTGCAAACCCAGTTTTTTCGCCAATGCCATGTTCACAGGGATATTGGCGGCGGAAGAACGGGTAAAGAAGGCATAAACGCCACTTTCGCGCAGGCAGGTAAACACCAGCGGGAAAGGATTTCGGCGGATTTGCGACCACACAATAATCGGGTTGACCACCAAAGCAATAAACAGCATACAGCCGAGTAATACGGCCAACAGCTGCATATAACCGGCAAGTGCTTCAAAACCGGTTTCCGCAATGGTAGAGGACACCAAGCCGAAAATACCCAGCGGCGCAAAACGGATAATCCATTTCACAACAGTCGAAACGGTATCGGCCAAATCAGCCGCTACTTGGCGGGTCGTATCCGAGCCGTGATGGCGCAAAGCCGCACCCAATACCAAAGCCCAAGCCAAAATGCCGATATAGTTAGCATTGGCCAGCGCGTTAATCGGGTTGGCCACCAAATTCATCAGCAGCGTTTTCAGCACTTCGACAATGCCGGAAGGCGGCGCAACGGATACATCGCCGGCCGCACGCAGAATCAGCGTGGTCGGGAATGCCATACTGGCGACAACTGCCACCACAGCCGCGGCAAACGTACCGAAAATATACAAAATTAAAATCGGTTTGATGTGGGCCTGATTGCCTTTTTGGTGTTGCGCAATAGCGGCAGTCACCAAAACAAATACCAAAATCGGCGCGATAGCCTTAAGCGCACCGACAAACAGGCTGCCCAGCAGTCCTGCGCTGATACCGACTTGCGGCGAAACTGCACCCACAATAATACCTAAAACCAAGCCGATGGCGATTTGCGCCACCAGGCTGACGCGATTGAGCGCGTTCAAAATCGGATTGCCACTTGCCATATCCGTTCCTTCACAATTTAAAGATATGTTAAAAAAGTCTTACATTCTAAAATAAAAAATCATTTGTCGGCGAGGTTTTCATGCACACCTCACGAAAACAGCATTAAAGTTTAGCATTTATGACAAAGTTGGCACTTTATTCCAAAAATATGAGCGAATCCGCTCAAACCCTACTTTAAAGTATGCCCATACCGTTGCCTTATCCCTCTGTATCTTGCTTTCAGACGGCCTGAAATCTGCGCCATAAGGCCGAATACAAAGGCAACTTTATCAGTCAAAACACAAAACATAACTATTACAATCAGATATAAACAAACCAAAATCCGCCCTTAAGTCGCATTTTGCAACGTTATCGCGCTAAATTTCCGTTTATATCCATAGCCTGAAAGCTTGCAGAAATAATGTTAAAATCCCCAAACTGAAGAATTGTTGCTGTCGAACACACATCATGACCAAACTGACCTACCCTGTTTTATTTGCATCATTGGCGCTCGCCTACGGACACGCGTTGGCAGTAGATACTTCCGTTCCCAAAGCGGAAGACTACGAAGCTGTTCCCGAATCCGAAATGCCCAAGCAGCCCAAAGATGACCAAACAGGCAAACTCAAGCCCAAATTCCCCGTCAAAATCGACACTCAAGACAGCGAAGTCAAAGAAATGCTTGAAGAATACCTGCCGCTGATTACCCAGCAGCAGGACGAAGAGCTGGACAAAGAGCAGGTCGGCTTCCTCGCCGAAGAGGCACCCGACAATGTCAAAACCATGCTCCGGACCAAAGGCTACTTCAACAGTAACGTCAATATTCAAGACCACGGCGAGAGCTATACCGTCAACGTTACCCCCGGCCCGCGCACCAAAGTCGACAACGTCAGCGTGGCCATCCTCGGCGACATATTGAATGACGACAACTTGGCCGAGTACTACCAAAATGCGATGGAAAACTGGCAACAGCCCGTTGGCGAAAACTTCGACCAAGACGGCTGGAGTGCGAGTAAAACCTCCGTCCTCAGTGCGGTCACACGTAAAAAATATCCGTTGGCGAAACTCACCACCACCCAAGCCACCATCAATCCCAATACCCAAAAAGCCGACTTGAACGTCATTGTGGAGAGCAACCGCCCCATTTACTTTGGCGATTTCCAAATCACCGGCACGCGCCGCTACCCTGAGAGCGTGGTTTCCGGCATGACGCGTTTCCACCCCGGTTCGCCTTACGACTTGGACAAAATCCTCGACCTGCAACAGGCGCTCGAGCAAAACGGCCACTATTCCGGCGCGTCCGTACAGGCCGATTTTGATCAACTGCAAGGCGACCGCGTTCCCGTCAAAATCAACGTGACCGAAGTCAAACGCCACAAACTGGAAACCGGTATCCGCTACGACTCCGAATACGGAATCGGCGGCCGCATCGCCTATGACTATTACAACCTCTTTAACAAAGGTTACATCGGTTCCATCGTTTGGGACATGGACAAATACGAAACCACGCTGGCCGCCGGTATCAGCCAACCGCGCAACAACCGCGGCAACTACTGGACCAGCAACGTTTCCTACAACCGCTCGACCACGCAAAACCTTGAAAAACGCGCCCTGACCAGCGGTATTTGGTATGTCCGTGACCGCAACAATATCGACGCCCGCTTCGGCCTCGAATTCATTACCGAAGACCGCAAAGTCCCCGACGCCAGCTACGATTTGGGCCGAAGCCATGCCACCATGCTGACCGCCTCATGGAAACGGCAAAGCATCGAAACCGAGCTGCACCCTCAAAACGGCTACTACCTCGACGGCAAAATCGGGGCAACTTTGGGCAAATTCCTCTCCTCCACCCAAATGGCACGCGCTACAGCACGCGCAGGCTATTTCTTCACACCTGAAAATAAAAAACTCGGTACATTCATCGTACGCGGACAGGCAGGCTACGTTTATGCCCGCGAAGGCGAAGAAGTACCGTCCAGCCTAATGTTCCGCACCGGCGGCGCAACTTCCGTACGCGGTTACGAACTCGACAGCATCGGCTTGGCGGGCCCCAACGGCTCCGTCCTGCCGCAACGCGCCTTGGTGGTCGGTAGCCTCGAATATCAATTCCCGGTTACCAAAAGCTTCTCCGGCGCCATCTTCCACGATGTCGGCGATGCGGCAAGCAACTTCAAACACATGACCTTAAAACACGGTACCGGCTTGGGCGTGCGCTGGTTCAGCCCGGTTGCGCCGTTCTCCTTCGACATTGCCTACGGCCATCACGACAAGAAAATCCGCTGGCACATCAGCTTGGGCACAAGGTTTTAAAAAACATACTCACCATCCATTCTTTCAGACGGCCTCAGCCATTTCAGGCCGTCTGAAAAACAGACAAACAGAAAAATATCATGACCGATACTGCAAACACTTCCACGCCGTCTGAACAACAGCCCGCCCCGCCAAAGCGCAAAAAACGCCTGTTGCGCAGCTTTGTCCTGTCTGCCTTGGGCGTATTGACCGTTTCCGCCGGCGCAATCGGCTGGCTGGTCGGTACGGAATCGGGTTTGCGTTTCGGTTTGTACAAAATCCCGTCATGGTTCGGCGTCAAGATCTCCTCGGACACGCTGAAAGGCACGCTGATTGAAGGTTTTGAAGGCGACAAATGGTTGATTGAAACAGAAGGTGCAGACATCAAAATCAGCAGCTTCCGCTTTGATTGGAAACCGTCCGAACTGATCCGTCCGTCCTTGCACATCACCGAAGTCGTGGCCGGCGACATCGCCATCGTGACCAAACGCACGCCGCCCAAAGAAGAAGAGCCATCAAAAGGCCTGCCCGACAGCATAGACCTGCCTGTTACCGCCTATCTCGACCGTTTGGAAACCGGCAAAATCAGCGTGGGCAAGCGTTTTGACAAGCAGACCGTCTATCTCGACCATCTGCACGCAGCCTATCATTACGACAAAAAAGAACACCGCCTCCACATCAAAACCGCCGATACGCCATGGAGCAGCTCGACAGGCGCGGTGGTGATCGGCTTGAACAAACCCTACGTCCTCAATACCGCCATCTACACCAAAGGCCAGCTTGAGGGCGAAACCCTACATGGCACGGTGCGCCTGTGGGGCAGCCTGCAAGACGTATCCACCGACTTGCTGCTCGATAGCGACAACGTTCATTTGTCGGCCAAATCCACTATTCATCCATTCGCCGACAGCCTCAATGAAACCGTCGGCGAAATCCTGATTAAAGGTTCCAACATCAATCCGCAGGCCTTCCTGCCCAGCCTGCCCAAAGCGCGCCTGAATTTCGACGCCACCACCATTCCGTCGTTTACCAACGGCGTTGCGTTGGAAGGCTCGATTGACTTGGAAAACGACCAAGCCGGTTTTGCCGATGAAAATTATATCCCTGTCAAACGCATCCTCGGCGAATTCATCGTCGACGACAAAGGCACGGTCATGATTGAAGACATCGGCGTCGATCTGCTCAAAGACGGCAGCATCGATGTATCCGGCTCAATCGATACCGCCCAAGACCAGCTCAAACTCGCACTGGGCATCAACAATACCGGCGCAGACGACTTTGTCCGTCAAAACATCGCAGGCCGTCTGAACGGCAGTATCGACGTCAAAGGCGAAACCTCCTCCCCTGTCGTTAACTGGAATCTCGACAGCGGATTTGCACGTACAGACGGCATGCTGTTTTTCCAAACCGACAAACAGCTCGGCCAGCGCACGCTCAAGCTCGACAAAGTCCGCCTGGTTCCGCAAAACGGCGGCGAACTCAACGCCAACGGTTCGCTCGAACTCTTCAAAGACCGCAAACTGCAACTGGACATCGTCAGCAAAGCCTTCAACCCTGCGCGTATCGATCCGCAGCTTCCGCAAGGCAGCGTCAACGGCAACATCAACTTGACCGGCATACTGGCGCAAGAGAAATTCGCCGGCAAAATGCAGTTTACACCGAGTACGCTCAACGGCGTTCCGCTTAGCGGCAAAGCCGACGTCGCCTATGAAAACAAACACCTCGCGCGCGCCCTGACCGATCTGACCCTCGGCAGCAACATCATCAAAACCAACGGCAGCTTCGGTAAAAAAGGTGACCGCCTCAATCTCAATATTACCGCCCCCGATTTGTCGCGTTTCGGCTTCGGCTTGGGCGGCCTGCTCAACGCGCGCGGTTACATCTCCGGCAGCTTTTCAGACGGCCTCAAAACCCTTGAAGCCGATTTGAACGGCGAAGCGCGTAACTTCAAAGTCGCCGATACCGTCAACATCCGCACCCTCGACTTCAAGCTTAAAGGTTCGCCCGATACCAACCGTCCGTTGAGTGCCGATATTAAAGGCGAACACATCGCCGTCTCCGGCGGCGCGGCCATGATCGACAACGTCAATCTGCTCATCAGCGGCATAGGCTCGCGCCACCACATCCGCGGCAACAGCAGCATGGCGGTGGACAGCAAACGCTACAAGCTCGACCTCGATGCCACCGGCGGCCTTAACAAAGACCAAACCCAATGGAAAGGCACGGTTGACACGCTCGACATCAACGGCGCGTTCAACCTCAAACTGCAAAACCGCCTCAACCTCGAAGCCGGCAGCGAACGCGTTTCCCTCAGCAGCGCACGCTGGGCGGCCATGGGCGGCAACCTCAACCTACAAAATTTCGTTTGGGACAAGAAAGCCGGCATTACCAGTAAAGGCAGCGCACAAAATCTGCACATTACCGAATTGCACAACTTCTACACTCCGCCCATCGAACACAACCTCGTCTTGGGCGGCGACTGGGATTTGGCGTACAGTCAAAACGCGCGCGGCTTCCTCAACATCAACCGTCAAAGCGGCGACATCATCCTGCCGGGCAAAGACCCGAAAAACAAACAGCCTTTGGGACTTTCCGCGCTCGCCCTGCGCACCCGTTTCCAAAACGGCCGCATCGACAGCACGCTGGAAGGCAACACCCGTTTCGGCAAAGTTGACGGCACGCTCGGCATCGCCCAGCAGTTCGGCAACAACATCAACAACGCCCCCGTCAGCGGCAAAGTCAATATCAGCGTTCCCGATTTGGGCTCGCTCAAATCCTTTATGCCGGCGACAGCCCAAGGCATTGTAGGCCGTCTGAACGCGACCGCCACCATCGGCGGCCGACTCGGTTCGCCCACCGTCAACAGCAACCTCGACCTCCAAACCAATTACGGCCGTGCCAACGGTACCGTTAACATCGGTCAAGGCACCAGCTTCGATACCGCCCCTCTGAGCGGCAAGCTTAACCTGAACGTCGCCAACCTCGAAGTCTTCCGCAACTTCCTGCCCGTCGGCCAAACCCTCAAAGGCCGTCTGAACGCCGCCGTCAACTTGGCAGGCCGTCTGAACGATCCGCAACTGAGCGGCCTGATTAACGGCGACAACCTCTATTACCGCCATCAAACCCAAGGCCTGATTCTGGACAACGGCGTATTGCGTTCACGCCTGCAGGGTCAAAAATGGGTGATCGACAGCCTCAAATTCCACCGTGGCGGCACGATTGAGCTCAAAGGCGCGGTCAACCTTGCCAACGCCAATCCCGATGTTGACGTGGACATCGTCTTCGACAAATACCGCACCCTCTCGCGTCCAAACCGCCGACTGCAGCTCTCCGGCGCGGCCAAAGTCCTCTACAATCCGGAAAAAGGCGTATCGCTCAACGGCACCCTCAACACCGACTACGGCAGATTTGGTTCGCAAAAATCCTCCATGCCGACCCTCGATGACGACGTGGTCGTACTGGGCGAAACCCCAAAAGAAGCAACGGCCACCACGCCGATTAATATGAACCTTGTCTTGAACATCAACGACAATGTCCGTTTTGTCGGCTACGGCGCAGACGTTACCATCGGTGGCAAACTGACCCTCACTTCCCGCCCGGGCGAAACCGTCCAAGGCGTCGGTACCGTGCGCGTTGTCAAAGGCCGCTACAAAGCCTACGGCCAAGACCTCGAAATCACCAAAGGCGCGGTTTCCTTCGTCGGCCCGCTGACCGATCCGAACCTCAACATCCGTGCCGAACGCCGTCTCTCCCCGGTCGGTGCAGGTGTCGAAGTTCTCGGCAGCCTTAACAATCCGCGCGTGACCTTGGTTGCCAAAGAAGCCATGAGTGAAAAAGACAAACTCTCCTGGCTCATCCTCAACCGTGCCAGCAGCGGCAGCGACGGCGACAACGCCACGCTCTCTGCGGCCGCCAGCGCGCTGCTTGCCGGCCAAATCAACGACCGCATCGGCCTTGTCGATGATTTGGGCTTCACCAGCAAACGCAGCCGCAACGCCCAAACCGGCGAGCTCAACCCCGCCGAACAAGTCTTGACCGTCGGCAAACAGCTCACCAACAACCTCTACGTAGGTTACGAATACGGCATCTCCAGCGCCGAACAATCCGTCAAACTCGTGTACCAACTGACCCGCGCCATCCAAGCCGTTGCCCGCATCGGCACGCGCTCCTCCGGCGGCGAGTTGAAATACACCATCCGCTTTGACAACCTGTTCGGCAAAGACGAATCAGAGCCGGAAGAGCAACAATAAGAGCCGTGAAAAAGGCCGTCTGAAATTTATCTTTCAGACGGCCTTTATCTTGTTCTACCTTATCAAAATCTTAAGCCATGCCTCCAAAAACAAAGGCCAACGGCGCAAGTTTGAAAACAAATACTGCTAAAAAAGTAAGCTGCAAAACATGTCTTATTCAAGATTAGCGATACATAAAGCAGATACAAAAAGGCCGTCTGAAACTGACAGGGGTAGGTTTCAGACGGCTTTTTTGAATCATCGAAACATCTTGTGCATGGCGTTGCTGATTAATTCGAGCTGTTTCTTATATTCGCGGCAACGGGGGCAGAGCGACAGGTGCACAGCAAGGGCAATGCGGTTAAAAAGACTGAGGCGCACTTGGTCTTGCTGTTTGGAAATCAGATCGGTTATTTTGCGGCATTTTTTCATGACGTTTTCCTGTCAGGCATGGGAGAACCATTTGATTTGCAGACACTGGCGCAAGGTTTCGCGCGCGCGGTGCATGATGGTGTGGTAGTTGGCATGGCTGATGCCGCATTGTTCGCGGATTTCATCACTTGAAAAGCCGAGAATTTCTTTCATGGTAAACACGCGGGCGGTGTTTTCCGGCAGATGGTAGAGGCAGGTCTGCAAAACTTGATAGAATTCTTTATTGTTCAAACTGGCTTCGGGCGAGTCCCAACCCTGAGGCTGTCCTTCGTCCGTCCAATGCCCGTCGGCGGCAAAATGTCCTTCAAAGGCTTCATCTAAGGCTTCTTCGTCGCGCGTGACGAAAACTTGGCGTTGCCGCCCGATTTGGCGCAGGCAGTCGGTGATTTTGTTTTTTAAGATTGCAAACAACCAGCTGCTCACTTGGGCGTCGCCTTTGAAACCCTCGGCCGCACGGTAGGCAGAAAGCATGGTTTCCTGTACGAGGTCTTCCGCCAAATCGGGGCGGTCGGGCAGCTGGATATGGGCAAAGCGCAGCAGCAGTTTGCGGGATTCGGCAAGCTCGGCATCGGTCAGTTCGGGTAGGGCCATAATGTATCAGTATGAAATGAATGATCAATATGCTTCTGATTTTACGCTGATACGGAAAGAGCATGCGATTGAATCTATAAACGATTTCAGTAGTTTTTTTGTTTCGCCAAAACCGACTGCCCCGTTTCAGACGGCCTTGATTTATGCCGCAACCAAAATGCCCTGTTCCCGCCAATCCGTCCATTTTTGCTTTAATGCGTCCTGCCAAACATTTTCAGACGGCATGAACTCTGCCAGCATGGTTTGCAGGCCGTTTAGGGAAGTGGGCGATTCTGCCAGTGTTTCCAGCAATAATGCACCGAATCCATCAAGCGTTTGGTACATCACGTCGTCTTCCTTATCGCGCCACACCAAAACAGCAGTTTCCGCCTCCTGCAATTCATCGGTCACATCATACTGATAACGGCGCACAAAGGCGGCGGGAGAAAGGGTGTAAGCTAAATCGTCTGAATCGGCGTGGGTTGTTTGGCTGTCGGTTTGAGCGGTTTCGGCGAGCAGCTGGGTGTGTTCAAAGTCCATCAATGCCAAGAGGTCGTCTGAAAGCGGCAGGCTTTGGCAATATTGGAGGAACTCGCCGGGGATTTCTTGAAAATAGGGCGTTTGGGCGCGCACGTCGCGGACGAAACCTTCTTTCAGACGACCCCATTCTTCGCTGTCAAAGTATTGCAGCGTTTCGGTATAACAACGGTCGATAAAGCTGTGAATATTGTTGCGTATCAGGCGGATATAGACGTTCAAGCGCTCTTGCGGCAGTCCGTCTGCGGCTTTGCCTTCGCGTATGGCTTGGGCAAAGCGGTGTTGGTATTGGGCGGAGGTTTCAGGCTGCACGGCGGTATTCCTTTCCGGCACGCATTTGATAGTCGGCGATTTTGGCGACTTCGGCTTCGAGTTCGGCAAAAGGCGGAAAATTGAAATCGCGTTCTAACAGGGTGGGCGGAATCGTCGGCAACTTGGCATAGGCCAGTTCGAGCAAGTCCCAAACGGTCGGCAAAACTGCCGCGCCATGGGTATCAATCAATAATTCGGGCGTTTCGACATCGTGTCCGGCGATGTGGATGTAGCACACGCGCTCTGCGTCAACGTTTTCCAAAAAGGCTTCGGGCGACAACAGTCCGTGGTTAACGGCGTTGACGTAGATATTATTCACATCGAGATGAATGCCGCAGTCGGCTTCGCGGGCAACGGCGTTGAGAAACTCGACTTCGTTCATTTTGGCAAGCGGGGAATGCAGGTAGTAGGAAGTGTTTTCTACGGCAATGCGGCAGCCCAACCGGTCTTGCACTTCACGGATACGCCGCGCGGTATGCCGCACCATTTCTTCGGTGAAGGGCAGCGGCAACAGGTCGTAGAGATGACCGCCGTCGTGGCAGTAGCTCAAATGGTCGGAGAAAAACGTGCAGTCATAACGGCGCATCATTTCTTTGATGCCGTCTATCAAGTCGGTATCCAGCGGGGCTTGTCCGCCCAACGACATGGATAATCCGTGCAACGCCAGCGGCAGCCGTTCTGCCACGCGGTCAAACTGTTTGCGCGCCCTGCCGCCCATTTTCAGCCAGTTTTCGGGGGCGGCTTCGATAAAGCGTATCGGGCTGTCGTCTGAAAGCGAGAGGAAGTCTTCCGCCAAGTCGCGGCGGTAGCCCAAGCCTGCATGTTGAATCATGGTGATGTCCTGTTATGGTGCCGTATGAACGACAAAGTCGCATTTTCGTTTATAAAATGCGACTTTGTTAAAGGTATATTGCAGGATTATTTAGAACCGCATTTACCTTCGCCGCATTTGCCTTCTACTACTTTGGCAGCTTTGGCTTTAGATGCTTTGCCTTTTTTAGCGTGAGTTTTTTCCACGGTTGAACCGCATTTGCCTTCGCCACATTTGCCTTCGCTTGCTTTAGAAACAGCGCTTGCACCGCATGAACCTTCACCGGCTTTAACCGCACCGCAAGAGCCTTGAGCAGATTTTTGAACACCTGCTTTGCTGCTTAACGGTTTATCAGCGGCAACAACGCCGGCAGCCAGAGACAGGGACAGTGCACCGGCCAGAGCAGCAGCTACATTTTTTTTCATTTTAACTTCCTTTTAAAAATATGGGTTTAAATAAATCAAGGGATAATATCGGGCATTTAAAGTCGGCCCGCGACCGTGAATCATTAAAGAAAATGTTTGATACGACAACAGCGTTTCTTCAGCAGGCCATCCAAAGACAGACGGCCTGCGCCCTGCAATAGGACAGGAAATAAAACCACCAAATAAATCAGTGCCATTTTATAACCGTTGTCGCACACATTGTACCCCAAGCCGGCATGCACCGCAGACCATGCGACAGCCGTTACGACCATCAATCCCAGCGCGGACAGCCGCGTTGCCAAGCCGACGATGAGCAGCGCAGGCAAAACCAGTTCCGCCCACATGGCCAAATTCCAGTTGACCGTATCCGGCAACAAATTGAACGGAAAGGGAAATTGACTGTTGATATCTGCAAACCAGTTTTCCCCATTCCATTTTTCCAGGCCGGACTCAAGAAATTCATACGCGGCAAAAAGCCTGAGCGTCAACAAGCCGAAAGCAGCCTGCCAAGAGGGGTTGGATGAGGTGTTCATTTATTTTCCTTATCGATGTGTGTCGAATGGGCTGGGACGAAAAATCAATCGGCACCATCCCATATTTCATGCCTGTTTAGACGCGGCAGCTTTAAAAAACTGACAAAACAAATAAAGTTATTTTCTTATTTATTGTTTTATAAAGATTAAAAATTCAAAAAGGCCGTCTGAAACGCCATGCTTGATTGGGTTTCAGACGGCCTTTGATGATAATCGCGGTCAATTAATCCGCTTGTTTGCACAATTCGACAATTTCCGCACCGTATTTATCAGTTTTCTCCACACTCATGCCGTGGATTTCCGCCAGCTCCGCCAAATCCTGCGGCCGTCGGGCGGCAATCGCGCGCAAGGTGACTTTGCTGCATATCTGATAGGCTTCAAGGCCTTCATGGCGGGCAGTATCGATGTTCCACTGAAGCAGACGGCGCATCAAGCGGCGTTTGCGTTTATCCTCTTCGCTCAGGCCGTCTGAAAACGGACGGCAGATGTTTAAAATGCCCTCGCCGTATTGTTCGATACGTTTTTCGCCTAGTTTATACACGCCTAAAAGGTCGATGGGTTCGGCAGGCGTATTGGTCAGCAAGTCGTCCATGCTTTCGTTGGAGAATACCGTACCCAGCGTTACTTGATCGGCACTTGCCTGCTGCTCGCGCCAAGTTTCCAAAGCTTGTTTTAAGGCCTTTTCGCGCTCGCCCAAGCTATGGATAACTTGTATATTTTCTGTAGAAACCGTACCGGCTTCGGCCGTTTCGCAAACGTCGAGTATCTCCAAACCGAATTTATTGATTTTCGCCTCGCCCAAGCCGTAGATTTGATGTAAATCTTCCAAACTTCGGGGCATTTTTTCGACAATATCGCGCAGGGTTTTGTCGCCGCAAACCACATAGGCCGGCACTTCCTCTGCCCGGGCGCGTTGTTGCCGCCATTGGCGTAATGCCTGCCACAAACGCTCTTCGCGCTCGGTACGCAACCAATCGTCTTTCGGCTTTTGGGTGGCCGTTTTTTCACGGCGCAGGGGACGCAGCATGACTTCGGTTTCGCCCTTGAGGACTTGTTTGGCCGCTTCGGTCAGCTGCAGGGCTTGATGCTGTTCGACGTTGACAGTGAGATAGCCCAGGCTGATGCACTGGCGGATGACACTGCGCCATTCCTTGTCGGTCTGTTCGCTGCCGATGCCGAATGTGGAGAGTTTGTCATGGCCGTTGCGCTGTATCCAATCATCGCTTTTACCGCGCAAAAGGTTGGTGATGTAACCGGCGGCAAAACGTTGTCCGGAGCGGTACACGCAGCTGAGTAATTTTTGCACCAACACCGTACCGTCAAACCGCACGGGCGGATGCAGGCAGTTGTCGCAATGGCCGCAGGGTTCGGATTCTTCGCCAAAATGTTTAAGCAGCAGTACGCGGCGGCAGGCGGCGGTTTCGCAGACGGAAAGCATGGCATCGAGTTTTTGCATTTCGATTTGCTTTTGCACCTCGTCGCTGTTGCCTTCGGCAATCCGTTCGCGCAGCAACACCCAATCGTTCAAGCCGTAACACAGCCAGCTCACGGCAGGCAGTCCGTCCCGGCCGGCACGCCCCGATTCCTGATAGAAATGTTCGACACTCTGGGGCATATCGAGATGGGCGACAAAGCGCACATCCGGTTTGTCTATGCCCATGCCGAACGCCACGGTCGCCACTACGATAATATTGTCTTCATGCGTAAAGCGGCGTTGGTTTTCCTCGCGCACGTCCATGCTCAAACCGGCATGATACGGAATCGCCTCCAAGCCGTTTTCACACAAAAACTGCGCCACATCCTCGACTTTTTTACGGCTCAGACAATACACAATGCCGCTTTGCCCATGCATCTGCTTGCGGATAAAATCTAGTAATTGTTTTTTGCCATTATTTTTTTCGATAACCTGATAATAAATATTTGGACGGTCAAAGCTGGAGATAAATTCGGACGTACTGTCCAAGTGCAGATAATGCTTGATGTCGGTGCGCGTGGCTGCATCGGCGGTAGCGGTCAGGGCGATGCGTGGGATGTTCGGATAGCGTTCGGCAAGCATGCCGAGTTGTTGATATTCAGGGCGGAAATCGTGTCCCCATTGGCTGACGCAATGCGCCTCATCAATGGCAAACAGGCTGACGGTTTGTTGGTCGAGAAAACGCAAAAAGCGGTCGGTAACCAAGCGCTCCGGAGCGACATAAAGCAGTTTCAGACGGCCTTGGGCAAGCTTGTCGGCAATCTCGCGCGCCTCATCTGCCGATGTGCTGCTGTTGACTGCCGCCGCTTCAATCCCGGCCACATGCAGACTGGCCACTTGGTCGTTCATCAGCGCAATCAGCGGCGATACGACAACCGCCACGCCTTCTCGCATCAGCGCCGGAATCTGGTAACACAAAGACTTGCCCCCGCCCGTCGGCATCAGCACCATCAAACTCTCGCCGTCGACCAAAGCATTGACAATAGCCTCCTGCTTGCCACGAAATTCGGGATAACCGAATACTTCGTGCAAAATCTGTTTGGCGGTCGGCTGAGGCATAATGGTTCCGTAGAATAGGGGAAAGCGTTATTTTAACGGTTTTACACCCGCGTATGTGCGGAACATTTTGCCGCTGCTTTTTCAGACGACCTCAAATTCAAATCTATCAAATTTATTTAATTTTAAATAAAGATTTGTTTTATTTTGAATGAAATGTATAAAGGCCGTCTGAATCCTAATCTTCGGATTTCAGACGGCCTTTCAAAAATAAAATCTTTAGGCTTTTTTGACAAACTCAGATTTCAAGTTCATCGCGCTGCCATCGATTTTACAACCGATATTGTGGTCGCCCTCTTGCAGGCGGATGCCTTTGACTTTGGTGCCTTGCTTGATGACCATAGAGCTGCCTTTGACTTTCAGATCTTTAATCAAGACAACCGTATCACCATCTTGCAATACCGCGCCGTTGGCATCTTTGGCTTCCAAAGCATCATCGCTTGCAGCCGCAGCATCGGCCTCGTTCCACTCATGGGCGCACTCAGGGCAAACGTATTGAGCGCCGTCTTCGTAAGTGTATTCGGAGTGGCATTTCGGGCAGGGAGGTAGGGACATGAGGTTTCCTTATAAATATGATAAAAGAAGCGTAAAACTCAAATAATACAATGTCTAAATTATTGCTTCGCCTTGCTGCCGCCTGCACCGTAAACGGCATTCCAAGCCGCGTCCAACATCTGGCCGGCCTGTTGCAACTTGGCATTTTGCTGCTCTTTCTGAGCCAAGGCCGTTTGAATTTCGCCTTTCAAACGGTCAATATCAGATTGCGCTGCCTGCAAACGGCGCTGCGCACTTTCCAAATCGCTTTGCAGGGAAATGATTTTGCTGTCGTTGCTGTTTTGCTCATGCAAAGCGGCACGGTAAACCGATTGGACGGACAACAAACGGTCTTCCGCCTCACCGGCATACGCCGCGGCGGCAGATAACATCATCAGGGCAAGTAAGGTTTTTTTCATGAGTTTTCCTTTAAAGTTGTTTGATTCGTAAAGTAAAGCGCAGAGCCGATTTTTCAGCCGCCAAGTTTACATAAATATGCTTGTTGGTCTTTGTTCTTGATGGTTTATTTTATCCAATCCGGACATTCAGGCTGCCGATAAAAGTTAATTCAATCAACTGTTGTGGCAGGCAGGTCGCTATTATTTTCTCATATTCTCCGCCTTATTCCATTTTTTTCTGGTTTTATTAGAAAAGGCCGTCTGAAACATTTCAGACGGCCTTTTTGAATTTCACAACGATCGCTCAGCCTCTCGTCAAAAAGCTTTCCTGTATTTTTTAAATTACAGTCATATTTAAATATGTAAATATGATTTATTTATTGTAAAATTTACCCTTTGGTCATGCCGGAGCATATGGTGTTGCGGCTGTCTGCATCTTTTTTAATTCTTCTTCCATGAGAACCCTATGATGAAAAGCAACCGTCTCGCCTATGCCGTTTTGGCAGCCCTACTATCTATCCAAACCCTACCGGCTTCTGCAGCCAAAGCTGATGCCGCTTCTGCCGTCGAGGCATCCGAACAAGAGACGCAACAAGCCTCAGACTCTATCGCAAACTACGTTGACGACCAAATCGTCCAAGGCCCGGCAACCGTTGATTTGGGCAATCAGGCCAAACTGAAACTGCCTGCAAAAATGGTCTTTGTGAAAAAAAATCGCGCCAACGCCATGATGAGGGAAGCAGGCAACGCCACAGATCCCAACCGCTACGGCCTGATTCTCCCCGAGTCGGAAAACGAGGACAGTGACACCAATTGGATAGTAGACCTGACCTTTACCGATTCTGGCTACATCAAAGACGATGATGCCAAAGAATGGGATGTTGAAGCCATGCTCGAGCAGCTGAAAGAAGGCACCGAGGAACAAAACAAAGAGCGTGCCTCCCGCAACCTGCCGGAATTGGAAACACGCGGCTGGGTGGAAAAACCGCAATATGATGCAAAGACCCATCGTCTGATTTGGTCGATTGACGTTCTGAATAAAAACGAACCCGATCCCAATCCTGCCATCAACTACAATACTTTCCAGCTGGGACGCGAAGGCTATATTGAATTGACTATGATCACCGATTTGAAAAGCATAGATCAATACAAACCTATTGTGCAAGAATTGTTGGGCAATATCGAATTCAATGAAGGCAAGCGCTACAGCGATTTCAATGCCGCAACCGACAAAGTGGCCGAATACGGACTGGCTGCCTTGGTTGGCGGTATCGCTGCAAAAAAACTGGGATTATTAGCTTTGACCGGCGCATTACTGGCTAAATTCGGCAAACTGATTATTTTCGGTGCTGTTGCAGCAGGCGCATTGTTTAAAGGCCTGTGGCGCAAAAAAGATAAAAACAAACCGAACGAAGAAGAATAAATAAATCCTGTTCAAAATAAAAAAGGCCGTCTGAAAACTTGGTATCCCTAGTTTTCAGACGGCCTTTTATCATTCATGCCTTACGAACGAATCCGTTTCAACACTTCTTCTTTGCCGATTAAAGCCAATACGGCATCGACGCTTGGGGTTTTTGCCGTACCGCAGACAGCGAGGCGCAAAGGCATACCGAGTTTGCCCATTTTGATGCCTTCTTCGTCGCAGAAAGGTTTGAACAGGTCATGGATGGCTTCGGCGGTCCAGTCTTCCAAACCTTCGAGGCGTTCGGCAAAGCGCAGCATACGGGCGGCGGCTTCGTCATCCCAGTGTTTCTGCACGTCAGCTTCGGCAGGGGTTTGTTTAACGTAGAAGTAGAGACACTCGTCGGCAAGTGTGTTCAGGTCTTGGGCGCGGTCTTTAACCAATGCCAACACATCTTCCAAAGCAGGCTTGCTTGTTTCATGGATATCGCGCAGGGCGAGGCGCGGTTTCACCATTTCGGCCAGTTTTTCGTTGGCGGTGATTTTGATGTGTTCGCCGTTAATCCAGTAGAGTTTCTTCAAATCCATGCGGCTTGGGGATGGGGAAACGTCTTTCAAATCAAACCATTCGATGAATTGTTCCATCGTGAAAAATTCGTCGTCGCCGTGCGCCCAGCCCAAGCGTGCCAGATAGTTGAGCATGGCTTCGGGCAGGATGCCCATTGCGCCGAAATCGGTAATGGCAACGGTATCGCCGCTGCGTTTGGAGATTTTTTTGCCTTGTTCGTTAAGAATCATCGGCAGGTGGCCGTATTCGGGCAGGTTTGCGCCGATGGCTTTTAAGATGTTGATTTGTTTCGGGGTATTATTCACATGGTCGTCGCCGCGGATAACGTGGGTAACGCCCATGTCGTAATCGTCCACGACAACGCAGAAGTTGTAAGTCGGTGTGCCGTCGGCGCGGGCGATAATCAGGTCGTCAAGCGCTTCGTTGGGAATAGAGATTTCGCCTTTGACCAAGTCCGTCCATTTGGTGACGCCGTCCAAAGGCGTTTTGAAGCGGACAACGGGTTGCACGTCGGCAGGGATTTCGGGCAGGGTTTTGCCTTCTTCCGGACGCCAGCGGCGGTCGTAAGTCGCCGTGCCTTCTTTTTCAGCTTTCTCGCGCATGGCTTCCAGCTCTTCTTTGCTGCAATAGCAGTAGTAGGCATGGCCTTTTTCTAAAAGTTCGGCAATGACTTCTTTGTAGCGGTCGAAACGGCGGGTTTGGTAAACGACGTTGTCGGCGTTGTCGTAGTTCAGGCCGACCCATTTCATGCCGTCGAGGATAATGTTGACGGATTCGGCAGTAGAGCGCGCCAAGTCGGTGTCTTCGATACGCAATAAGAATTCGCCTTTATGATGGCGGGCAAACGCCCATGAGAACAGGGCGGTGCGTACGCCGCCGATGTGCAGGTAGCCGGTGGGGCTGGGGGCGAAACGGGTTTTGACGGTCATGATGGCTCCAAAGTCTTTGAAAACAGGTATTTTACTTTTTCGGCGTGGTTTAAACAATGTAAGGCCGTCTGAAAATAATGTCGGCGCAGAAGGACCGTCTGGGACTTTTCTCCTGAAAACAAATCAAATATAATGATAATTATTTCTTTTAAAGGATCCGCTCATGAACAAACGCGCTTTATTTGCCGCCCTCGCCCTCCTGCCCCTTTTTGCCCAAGCCGAAATCAAAACTATCAAAGATGTATTGGGACGCGAAGTCAAAGTCGATGTCCCTGTCAAACGCGCGGTTTTGGCGTTTTACTATCCCGACTATATCGCGGTAACGGGCGCGGACAAATTTAAAAACGTCATCGGCATTTCGCGTGAGTTTTGGGAGAAATTCAATCCCGGCAGCTGGGCGATGTTCAAACAGAAGCTGCCTACGCTGCAAAACATTGCGGACATCGGCAACATCAACACCGGCACGTTTTCACTGGAGAAAACGCTCGCGCTCAAGCCGGACGTATTGATTCTGGCCGACTGGCAGTATAAGGCCGTCGCCACCCACCTGCCGCGCATTGAAGCGGCAGGCATACCCGTCGTCGTGGTCGATTTCAACGCCGAAACCGTCGCGCGGCACACGCGCAGTGCGGAAATTTTCGGCGAACTCAACGGTACGCAGGCGCGCGCCCAAAAAATTGCCGCCGAATACGCCCGAGGCATTGCCGACATCAAAAAACGCGTCGCACGCGCCAAGCAGTCCAAACCGAAAATCTATATCGAGTTCGGCGACAAAGGCCCGTCCGAATACAGCTACACCTTCGGCAAAGATATGTGGGGCGCGATTGCCGACACAGCAGGCGGCAACAATATCGCCGCGCCTTACGTTAAAAACTGGGGACCGATAAACCCTGAAAAATTCCTGACGGCCAAACCCGACGTCATCGTCATTTCGGGGACGGAAAACGGCCATAAAGACAAGCCTGACATTATGGCGATGGGCATAGGCATCAGCCAGGCCGATGCGCAACGCCGACTGGCCGGATTTGTCAAACGCAAAGGCTGGGCAGACATTCCTGCCGTCAAAAACAAACGCGTTTACGGCATCTACCACACCGCCTCCCGCTCGCTCGCCGATTTGGCCAGCGCGCAATTTATCGCCAAAACCCTGTATCCGCAGCAGTTTGCCGACATAGACCCAAACAAGACCTATCTGGACTTCTACCGCAAATACCTGCCCGTCGTGCCGGACGGTACGTTTTACATCCAATTGAAATAGCGGCTGCAAAAATCATTAGGTTCAGGCCGTCTGAAGATTCAGACGGCCTGAGCATGCTATGCCGATAAAGATTTAATGAGTATAATTACTGTTCTTTCAACAAAATTACTGGGTACGTATGAACGGACAAAACCAAATCGGCCATCAGCAGGCTCCTGTTGTAAGCGTCAAAGAATGGTTGCTAACAAACTTGATTATGATGATTCCGCTGGTCAATATAGTTATGATGCTTGTGTGGGCATTTAGCTCAAACACCAATCCGAATAAAGCCAATTATTTCAAGGCTGCCTTGATTCTGTTTGCCATCGTAATGGCAATTTATCTGGTGCTGGCTGTAGTCATTTTTGGCAGTATAGCTGCAAATCAATATCAATAAGTAAGCATACATTTAGACCGTCTGAAACCTAAAAGGATTCAGACGGCCTTTTACATGGATTACCGAAGGCTCAACCACCTATCCAATTCCAAACCGCATCGCTCCATTTGCCGATACGGTAGAGAAACAAAGAATAGCTCTCCTGCATCAGAAACTTGGCTTTCTTGCTGCGCTCGTCAAAGCGCGTGGTCGGGGTGGCGGAGAACTGTGCGTCTGACAAGCCCAAATCGGCGGCCATTTCTTCGGCGCGCGCCAAATGATACGGGTCGCTGACAACGATAATGCTGCCGACTCCGTTGGCGTGCATGATGGGGACGATATTACGCAGGTTTTCGTAAGTGTTGCGCGACGTGTTTTCAAACAGGATATTGTGCGCCGGTATGCCCTGCTTGAGCGCGTATCTGCGCCCTACTTCGGCTTCGGTCATAAATCCTTTTTTGGGCGTACCGCCGGTGAAAATGATTTTGCCGACCCGATGGCTTTGGTAGAGCGTGATGGCGTGGTTGATGCGCTCACGGAATACCGGCGACGGGCGTCTGTCCCACGCCGCCGCACCCAACACCACCGCCGCATCGGCATGAGCGTCCTTCGGCAAGGTTTGCAAACCTGTCCGGTAAATCTGCCATGTGCCGGTCAAAAAAATACCGCACACCAGCAAAACGCTCAAAGCAAGGCCGCGAAACAGGTAGTATCGCAGGCCATTGCGGCTTTTAAGCAGGGAAATCATCTTCAGACGGCCTTATCCAACCCCATCAGCCGAGTAGGGCGGCAATGTTTTCCAACGGACGGCCGATGGCTGCGCGCGTAGGCGTGACCAAAACGGGACGCTCGAGCAGGGCAGGGTGTTCGGCGATTGCCTGAAGCAGGGCGGCATTGTCCAAATCGGGATTGTCCAAACCCAATTCTTTGTACAAATCGTCTTTCGTGCGCATCATGCCGCGCACCGATTTGATGCTGAGTTTGGCAAACATATCCTGCAAAGTCGCCAAATCAGGCGCGGTATCCAGATATTTGACTACATCGGCGGCAACGCCTTTTTCTTCGAGCAAAGCCAGCGCGGCACGCGATTTGCTGCAACGCGGGTTGTGATAAAGTGTGAATTCAGACGGCATGAAAGTCTCCGTATTATTGCAAAATCATTCAATGATGGCGGTTATTATCGTCTGCAACTGATTTTTACTCAAACTTTTTACCTGATATCTTGATATGAATCGGTAGGCATACCCACCAAACCGTTTTACAATAAACACAATTTCGATTGGCAACCTCAAGGATACAACCATGAAAGCCTTAACCGCCCTTCTCTTGTCCGCTGCCGTTTTTACCGCTGCGCCGGCCTTTGCCGCCGATGAAACAGCAGGTTGGCAGGACAACAAACCGCAAAGCCTGGAATCGCTCAAAGCCCCCGTGCGCGTGGTCAACCTTTGGGCAACCTGGTGCGGCCCCTGCCGTAAAGAAATGCCCGCCATGTCGGCATGGTACAAAGCTCAGAAAAAAGGCAGCGTCGATATGGTCGGCATCGCGCTGGATACGACCGACAACATCGGCAAGTTCCTGAAACAAACGCCGGTCAGCTATCCGATTTGGCGTTACACCGGCGCCAACAGCCGCAACTTCATGAAAGCCCACGGCAACAACGTCGGCGTATTGCCCTTCACTGTCGTCGAAGCGCCGAAATGCGGCTACAAACAAACCATCACCGGCGAAGTCAACGAAAAAAGCCTGACCGCCGCCGTGAATTTGGCCAAAACCAAATGTAAATAAAACAGCGGATAAGGTGCTTAACCTACGCTGATACCGAGGCCGTCTGAAACCCAATCGTTCAGACGGCCCTTTTTCAAACCATATTGCTTTGTGTTGCAAACCGGCAGTGTCTCCACAGGCAGAACCGAGGTTTCACTATCAAAAAGCAGCCGAAATATTTATAATCTGTGAATATCCCCATTTTTTCAGACGGCATGTTGCCCTATCGATGACGCCGGCCGTCTGACTCCCTATTTTCAGGAAAACCCATGATCCGTTTCGAACAAGTTTCCAAAACCTATCCCGGCGGTTTCGAAGCCCTGAAAAATGTCAGTTTCCAGATTAACAAAGGTGAGATGATTTTTATCGCCGGCCATTCGGGTTCGGGCAAATCCACCATTTTGAAGCTGATTTCAGGCATTACCAAGCCTACCAAAGGCAAGGTTTGGTTCAACAATCAAGACCTCGGCACCTTGAGCGACAATCAGATCGGCTTTATGCGCCAACATATCGGCATTGTCTTCCAAGACCACAAAATCCTCTACGACCGCAATGTCTTGCAAAACGTTATCCTGCCTTTGCGGATCAGCGGCTACCAGCCGCGCAAAGCTGAAGAGCGCGCGCGTATTGCGATTGAGAAAGTCGGCTTGAAAGGCCGCGAAAACGATATGCCCATCACTTTGTCCGGCGGCGAACAACAACGTTTGTGCATCGCGCGCGCAGTGGTTCACCAACCCAGCCTGCTGATCGCCGACGAGCCGTCCGCCAGCCTCGACCGCGCCTATGCGCTGGATATTATGGAATTGTTCAAAACCTTCCATGAAGCAGGCACGACTGTGATTGTTGCGGCGCACGATGAAACGCTGATGGCGGATTACGGCCACCGCGTCTTGCGCCTGCAGAAAGGACGCCTCGCATGAGTATGATTCATTACATCTCATTACACGTCGAATCGGCGCGCGCCGCGCTCAAAGAGCTTCTGCGCCAACCCATCGGCACGCTGCTGACCCTGCTCATGCTTGCCGTTGCCATGACCTTGCCCCTGTTTATGTATTTGGGTATCCAAAGCGGGCAAAGCGTATTGGGTAAACTCAACGAATCGCCACAGATTACGGTTTATATGGACACTGATGCAGCAAGTTCTGATGCCGATACGGTGAAAAACCTGCTCCAGCGCGACAGCCGTATCGATAAAGTCCGCTTTATCAGCAAGCAGGAAGGTTTGGAAGAATTGCAAACCAATCTCGACCAAAACCTCGTTTCCATGCTCGATGGCAACCCATTGCCCGACGTCTTTATCGTTACACCCGACCCTGCCACTTCTCCGGATCAGATGCAGGCCATCTATAAAGACATTACCAAACTGCCGCGCGTCGAATCAGCAACCATGGATACCGAATGGGTACAGACCCTTTATCGTATTAACGAATTTATCCGCAAGATTTTGTGGTTCCTCTCGCTGACTTTGGGCATGGCCTTTGTCTTGGTGGCACACAACACCATCCGCCTGCAAATCCTCAGCCGCAAGGAAGAGTTGGAAATCACCAAGCTGTTGGGTGCGCCCGCTTCCTTCATCCGCCGCCCTTTCCTTTATCAGGCAATGTGGCAGAGTATTTTCTCCGCCGCCGTCAGCTTGGGTTTGTCGGCTTGGCTGCTGGCCGAAGTACGGCCGCTGGTGGACGCGATTTTCAAACCCTACGGTCTGAACATCGGCTGGCGTTTCTTCACATTTAGCGAAGTGTCGCTGGTATTCGGCTTCGTCATCGCGCTGGGCGTATTCGGCGCATGGCTGGCCACCACGCAACACCTCTTAGGCTTCAAAGCCAAAAAATAAGCCTTGGCAAACAGGCCGTCTGAACCATTCAGACGGCCTGAAATCTTATCCTTTCGCAACTTAAACAAACCTTGTGAAAATTTAATACTGCCAAATCTAACAGCAAGGGCATAATCCCTTATAATTGATGGCTTATTATCCATCTCATTTCATTTGTGCGGCATAAACCGTGCAGACAAATAACGAAAGACATCCTGTGGACAAACTCAAAATCTCTGCCAACGGCCCCCTCAACGGAGAAATCATCGTATCCGGCGCAAAAAACGCCGCCCTGCCGCTGATGTGTGCCGGTCTGCTGACTTCCGGCACTTTACGCTTGAAAAACGTACCCATGCTCGCCGACGTCAAAACCACCCAAAAACTGCTGCAAGGCATGGGCGCACGCGTTTTGACCGACAATATCTCCGAATTTGAAATCAACGGCGGCACCGTCAACAACACCTGCGCACCTTACGAGCTGGTAAAAACCATGCGCGCATCCATCTTGGTTTTAGGCCCGACCCTCGCCCGCTTCGGCGAAGCCCAAGTCAGCCTGCCCGGCGGTTGCGCCATCGGTTCGCGCCCGGTTGACCAACACCTCAAAGGCCTCGAAACCATGGGTGCGGAAATCACCATCGAACACGGTTACGTCAAAGCCAAAGGCCGTCTGAAAGGCACGCGCGTTACCATGGATGTCGTGACCGTCGGCGGCACTGAAAACCTGCTGATGGCGGCCACGCTCGCAGAAGGCACCACCATCCTCGAAAACTGCGCCATCGAGCCCGAAGTCGTCGATTTGGCCGAATGCCTCGTCAAAATGGGCGCGAAAATCAGCGGCATCGGTACAGCAACCATGACTATAGAAGGCGTAAAAGAGCTGCACGGCTGCGAACACAGCGTCGTTCCCGACCGTATCGAAGCCGGTACCTTCCTCTGCGCCGTTGCCATGACCGGCGGCAAAGTCGTCCTGCGCAATGCCGCCCCCAAAACCATGGAAGTTGTGTTAAACAAACTGACCGAAGCCGGCGCCATCATCGAAGCAGGCGACAACTGGATTTCCATCGACATGCAGCAACGCCCCAAAGCCGTCGACATCCGCACCGTCGTCCACCCAGGCTTCCCAACCGACATGCAGGCGCAGTTTATGGCCATGAACGCCATTGCCGAAGGCAGCAGCCGCGTGGTGGAAACCATTTTTGAAAACCGCTTCATGCACGTTCCCGAACTCAACCGTATGGGCGCAGACATCACCACCGAAGGCAACACCGCCTACATCAAAGGCGTGGAAAAACTCTCCGGCGCCGTCGTGATGGCAACCGACCTGCGCGCCTCCGCCAGCCTCGTCATGGCCGGTTTGGTCGCAGAAGGCGAAACCATCGTCGAACGCATCTACCACCTTGACCGCGGCTATGAATACATCGAGAAAAAACTCGGCGGCGTAGGCGCAAAAATCGAACGCGTACGCGGTTAATCCCATACGCTGCCGATAAATAAAAGGCCGTCTGAAAACAAAATCTAGCAAACACGCTATGCTTGTTTTCAGACGGCCTATCTACTTGTGAAATAAAAAGCAGGTAACTAAGATAAGAAATAGGATTTTTCGATTAGTAAACACTCAGAAAACCCACCTTCCAATCTTTTCAAAATTAATCTGATTTATATAAACAGCATCATTAAAGCAGTAGAAAAGCCGATAATTATCCACTACTAATCCTCCATATAATCAATATACATTATGAATGATTCATCACACACAACAAAGAAACGGATAACCCGTTATGGCCATAAACTATGTTTCTTTATTGCCATTTTCATTTGGATTTGCTCCTTATTTCAAAATGTATTTACTTTTGGAAAAGAAGGACAATATGAGGGATTTTTTGTTCTAATTATTGGAACAATATTTGGACCTGGTTTAGGACACATTGGATATTTTGCTGTTTATGCAAATTATATTTGGTTCATTTTAATATTCATATCTCTTATCCGACCGCAAGCAAAAAAATTTATCTTTACTTTGCATGGATTATTATGGGTTGTGGCGCTACTTACATTTACTTTAAACGAAGTAATTGTGAATGAAGCAGGAGGACATGCAAAACCAACTTACGGATTAGGATTGTATTTATGGTTTACAGCGTTTTTATTGACAACCATCGCAGAATTTCTAAAACAGCGTATTTATCAAAATTTGAAAGAAAATACAAAAAGAATAAAGTAACAACAAATACTCCTGTATACTTTGAATTACTCCTGTATACTTTGAATCAAGATTCAAAATCTCATTGTAGAAGGAAGCCTTATGAAACCTTTTATCTTGCTATTCGGTCTCTGTGCCGCTTTATCATTAACCGCCTGCAACAAGGAGAAAAACGTGTACGAAGAATATGGCTTTAAAGAATCGGATTTCCCCACCTATAAACTGCCGAAAGGAGATGCTCCTCCAAAGGATGTCAAAATTAACCCAAACCGTAAAGAACATTATCAAGCTGTGGTTAAAATTAAAGATGCGCCTCTAGCTTTCCAAATTGTGACGGGAGATGAACTTTACCAATCGGAAAACTGTAAATATGTAACCAATCGTTGGGTAGGTGCGACAACGTGGCCTCAATACCGAAAAAAACTGGAGTTGACTAAAATTGATAATAATACATATGCTACAGACTTTTATTCGGATACTCCTTTAGATGAAGATTACTATGGGGAAGGCGTATGTAAATGGCAGTTTTTAAGTGCTGCCATAGTAATGGAACCAACAGGAAAAGATAAGCGAGAAACAGCTTTGATTGTCCGTATTGATTCGGAAGATTTAAAAAAACTGACTGCGCAAAATCCTGAATTAATCGTTAAGCATGAATATCAGAAAAGTAATTTTCCAATAGCAAAAGATTTGAATTTTGAAGATGGTTGGTCTGATGATGGTAGCTCTATAAAGAGTGGATTAGTTGTCGCTCCAGAAGATAAATTTTCAGTTGAATTGATATTGAGAAAGGTTGAAAAATGAGAGCATTGAATAGTCAGGATTTTGCCCTGCTGTCTAATCACATTTATGGGAAGAAAGATAAAAACGATGAAGTAAAACTAGTTTTTGATAACGAAAAAAATAAAGAAATAACTTTAAACGGTATTAAATATGCTGTCGAGAAAATCAGTGACAATCCCAAAAATGGTTATTTTGGTGCCATTTACCGTCGCTTAGACACCAACGAGTTAGTAGTTGTCCACAGAGGTACGGAGTTTGAAACACGCCAAGACCGAGAAGCCGATATGCGCATGGTCAAAGATCATACTAACCCACAATATAACGATGCAAAATTATTGACACAAGAAGCCGAAAAATTAAAAAACGGAAAATATAAGAATGCCTCAATCTATCAAACAGGTCATTCACTAGGAGGAGCACTTGCCCAACTATGTGGTAATCGTTATGGCCACCGTACCGAAACTTTCAATGCCTTTGGTGCAGCAGGCTTGAAAGAAGCTCTCCCAATCAATCCTTTGGCAGACAGATTAATCATCAATCACCGCATGGGTGGAGACTATGTCTCGTCTGCAAGCAATCATTTAGGCAGGAGTATTTTGTATACTACAAAAAACGAAGTAGATAATCTGAGTAAAGGCGGCTTTAACACACAAGATCCGTCAGATGACAAATTTTTGGCCAATGCAGGTTTCAGAATGCCTTCAAGTTGGGGTAATTGGGGTAGTGCATCAGATTTATATACTTCTCATGCTGTTAGCAATTTTACGCACGAACATGGTTTGTCTGTTTTATCCCCAAAATCCCCTGCTCATAAACTAGCTGAAAATAATATGGCAATGATTGGGCGGTTTAACAATTATGTAAAAGAAGAAATTCGCAAATCCCCTGATAAATTTGAAAAATATATCAATCTTGCAGACCGTTTTATTGCAGAAAACCAACCGCAGTATTCAAATCCATATGAACAACAGGATCGTCCTCAATACGCCTTTTTAGATCTGCAAATAAATGCTAGCAAACTACAAAACTTTTCCCCTGAAAATCAAAAGTTCTTCAATACTGCAATGGTGCACCTAACGACGTATCATAAGACAAACAATCTGCCTATTGATGAGAAAAAGCTGCAAAATTCCGCGATGGCACTTACCGCCTTGGCTCAGTCAAAAAATATCACTGATCTTACTTTATTTAGTGTAAAAAACGACCAGTATCTAATCGGGAACCGAAATCCTACATTAAATCTTGCCTCTATGGATATAGGACTATCTGCATCTATTCCCGTGGAAAAGAGCTTTAATCAAATTCAGCAAACGGCTGAACATGAAGAGCAACAGAAACAATTAGCGCAATCTCAATCGCGTGGAATGAGCATTGGGTAACAATCTTTCTGCCAAGTCTCAAAAGGCCGTCTGAAACACCGGCAATCGGGTTTCAGACGGCCTTTGCGTATTGTTTTGCGGTATAATTCCCGACATCTTTATCCATTGTTTTTAAAAGCACAAACCATGACACGCAAAATCCTTGTCACTTCCGCGCTGCCGTATGCCAACGGCAGCATCCACCTCGGCCACATGGTCGAACACATCCAAACCGACGTTTGGGTACGCTTCCAAAAACTGCGCGGCCACGAGTGCTACTACTGCTGCGCCGACGACACCCACGGTACGCCCGTGATGCTTGCCGCTCAAAAACAAGGCATCGCGCCTGAAGACATGATTGCCAAAGTACGCGAAGAGCACCTCGCCGACTTCACCGGTTTCAACATCGGTTACGACAATTATTACAGCACCCATTCCCCTGAAAACAAACAGTTTTCCCAAGACATTTACCGCGCGCTGAAAGCCAACGGCAAGATTGAAAGCCGCGTCATCGAGCAGCTTTTCGACCCCGAAAAACAAATGTTCCTGCCCGACCGCTTCGTCAAAGGCGAATGCCCCAAATGCCACGCCCAAGACCAATACGGCGACAACTGCGAAGTCTGCGGCACGACCTATTCCCCGACCGAACTTATTAACCCGTATTCCGCCGTTTCCGGTGCCAAACCCGAATTGCGCGAATCCGAACACTTCTTCTTCAAACTGGGCGAATGCGCCGACTTCCTCAAAGCATGGACTTCCGGCAACAATCCGCACGACGGCAAGCCCCATCTGCAAGCCGAAGCCCTCAACAAAATGAAAGAATGGCTGGGCGAAGGCGAAGAAACCACGCTGTCCGACTGGGACATCTCCCGCGACGCGCCGTATTTCGGTTTCGAAATCCCCGACGCGCCGGGCAAATACTTCTACGTTTGGCTGGACGCGCCCGTCGGCTACATGGCGTCGTTTAAAAACCTGTGCGACCGCATCGGCATCGATTTCGACGAATACTTCAAAGCCGACAGCCAAACCGAGATGTACCACTTCATCGGCAAAGACATCCTCTATTTCCACGCCCTGTTCTGGCCCGCAATGCTGCATTTCTCCGGCCACCGCGCCCCGACCGGCGTGTACGCACACGGCTTTTTGACCGTCGACGGACAAAAAATGTCCAAATCGCGCGGCACCTTCATCACCGCCAAATCCTATCTGGAACAAGGCCTGAACCCCGAGTGGATGCGCTACTACATCGCCGCCAAACTCAACAGCAAAATCGAAGACATCGATTTGAACCTGCAAGACTTTATCAGCCGCGTCAACAGCGACCTCGTCGGCAAATACGTCAACATCGCCGCCCGCGCTTCAGGTTTCATCGCCAAACGCTTTGAAGGCCGTCTGAAAGACGTTGCCGACAGCGAATTGCTGGCAAAACTGACTGCGCAAAGCGAAGCCATTGCCGAATGCTACGAAAGCCGCGAATACGCCAAAGCCCTGCGCGACATCATGGCATTGGCAAACATTGTTAACGAATACGTTGATGCCAACAAACCTTGGGAACTCGCCAAACAAGAAGGCCAAGACGCACGCCTGCACGAAGTATGCAGCGAGCTCATCAACGCCTTTACCATGTTGACTGCCTACCTCGCCCCCGTATTGCCGAAAGTGACCGAAAATGCCGCCAAATTCCTGAATTTGGAAGCCATCACTTGGGCAAATACCCGCGAAACCTTGGGCGAACACGCCATCAACAAATACGAACATTTAATGCAACGAGTGGAGCAAAAACAAGTGGACGATTTAATCGAAGCCAACAAACAAAGCATCGCCGCCGCAGCCGCGCCTGCCGCCGAAGAGAGCAAATACGAAAAAGTCGCCGAACAGGCCAGCTTTGACGACTTTATGAAAATCGACATGCGCGTCGCCAAAGTATTGAACTGCGAAGCTGTCGAAGGCAGCACCAAACTCCTGAAATTCGACCTCGATTTCGGTTTTGAAAAACGCATCATCTTCTCCGGCATCGCCGCATCTTACCCGAACCCTGCCGAATTGAACGGCCGCATGGTCATCGCCGTCGCTAACTTCGCCCCGCGCAAAATGGCAAAATTCGGCGTATCCGAAGGCATGATCCTCTCCGCCGCCACGGCAGAGGGCAAACTGAAGCTCCTCGATGTCGACGCAGGCGCACAGCCTGGGGATAAAGTGGGCTAAGTATCAAATCTTAAGGAGAAACCATGTTAAACCTTTCCGCACCGGTACTTAAAGAAATTGAGTTGCTTCATGATGCAGGCTTATCGGTTGGCGCTATTGTTGCAGTGTTGCGTCTGAAGTTTCCGGTAGAGCTCCATGATCGGGAGGACAAGAAAATTGAAGAAGCCGTTCTTCTCATGATCAATCCGCCGCGAAAAGCACCTTCTCTTTCCCGCTAAGGTAGCAGTGCTGGTTGAAAGGTAAATTTGGTTATGCTTCAACAAAAGGCCGTCTGAAAGTTTCAGACGGCCTTTTTATTTATCCAAACGCTTAGTTTCCGTTCAATCTTTATCTTAACAATTCATCGGTAACGCGTTGCAGAAACTCGATACGCTCGGGTTTGGCTTCGCCTGATTCGGCAGCGGCTTTGACGGCGCAGCCGGGTTCGGCGCGGTGGGTGCAGTTGTGGAAACGGCACTGGCCGATAAGGTGGCGCAGGTCGGGGAAGTATTGCAATAAATCGGCGGCTTGGAGATGGTGCAGGCCGAATTCTTGCAGGCCGGGGGAATCGATGAGTCGGGTTTCTGCGTTTAAATCGTACAGTTGGGCGTGGGTGGTGGTGTGTTTGCCGGAATCGAGCGCGGTGGAAATGTCGCCGGTTCGGGCGGCTTGGTTGCCGAGTAGGGCGTTGGTCAGGGTGGACTTGCCCATGCCGCTTTGTCCGAGCAGGATGTTGGTTTGCCCTTCTAAAATGGGACGCAGGATGTCGGCGTTTTCCAATGCGTTGGTTTCGACCACGGAGTAGCCGAGGGTTTCGTAGAATTTGAGTTTCTCGCGCCATTGGGCGGTTTCGGGGAGGTCGGCTTTGTTGAGGACAATGACGGCGTCAATACCGGCCGCTTCTGCCGCGAGGAGGGCGCGTTGCAACAGGGCTTCGCTGGGAGAGGGGCTGGCGGCGGTTACGATGAGCAGTTGGGTAACGTTGGCGGCAATCAGTTTGGTTTTCCATGCGTCTTGGCGGTAGAGCAGGCTTTCGCGCGGGAGGTAGTCTTCAATCACGACTTGTTCACCGTTGATGGGGCTGATGCGGACTTGGTCGCCGCAGGCGAAATCGACGCGTTTTTTGCGGGTGGTGGCGTCATATATTTGGCCGTCGGGGGTGCGGACGATATAACGGCGGCCATAGCTGGTAATGATTTGGGCGGTATCGGTCATGATGGGGTTTATTGTTTGGAATGGTGTGATTGTACCGAAAGTCGGCTATGGCCGTCTGAAAACTTGTTTGCACCTTTTAACTTTCTTTGGCTTGGTTTTTTGGTGTTTCTGCCCTATATTTGCAATGTATTTGTTTTCAGGAGATTTTTTTTATGGATTTCAGTCAGTTGCTCAATCAGGTTTTGGGTGCGGCTCAAAAAGGCGGCAAAGCGGTGGCGGACAGTCCGCTCAATTCTTTTGGCGGCGGCGCACTGACGGGTGCTTTGGCATCAATGCTGTTGAAAAAGAAAAATACGAAGAAGCTGGTCAAGGCCGGTTCGGTCGCTGCTTTGGGTTTTCTGGCTTATAAAGGCTATCAAAACTGGAAACAAAACCGCCAACAGGAAGAATTGCCGCAAAGTGCGTTCCAACCTGCCGGTCTGATTGGTGAAAACCACAGCCGTGTGATTTTACAAACGATGATTGCGGCGGCGGCTTCAGACGGCCTGATTGACGATGCGGAACGCGCGGCGATCGAGCGTGAAAGCGGCAGCGATGCGGAAACGGCGGCATGGTTGCAGGCTGAATATGCGCAACCGGCCTCTATCGAGCAAATTGCCGCTTCTGTCGGCAGCGACGAGGCTTTGGCAGCCGAAACTTATCTGGCGGCCAGATTGGTCTGCGCGGATTTGTCGCGCAAGGAAATTGTGTTCCTGAGCCGTTTGTCCCAAGCTTTGAATTTGGACGACCAACTGGTCGAAAGTTTGGAAAAACAGCTCGAATTGGCTTAAGCTTGATTTAAAAGGCCGTCTGAAACCTGATTTCAGACGGCCTTTCGACTTCATTTCGGAGTAAAATAACCCTTTCGACATATTAAAGGCTGTCTGAACATGAATAAACTTTTTTCCACATTCAAAACGTTTTTAGCCGCTTCGTCCGTCTTGGTATTGGCTGCCTGTCCGAGCGGCAACGCGCCTCAATCCAAACCTTCTACGCAGGGTCAAAATACGGTTTCACATACTGCACCCAAACCGAAAGCCACGGTTGCACTGGCTTTGGGCGGCGGTGCGTCCAAAGGCTTTGCCCATATCGGTATTATTAAGGTTTTGAAAGAAAACAATATTCCAGTCAAAATTGTTACCGGTACATCCGCTGGCTCGATTGTCGGCAGTATGTACGCTTCGGGAATGTCGCCCGACCGCCTCGAATTGGAAGCGGAAATTTTGGGTAAAACCGATTTGGTGGATTTGACCTTGTCCACCAGCGGCTTCATCAAAGGCGAAAAACTGCAAAACTACATCAACCGCAAAGTCGGCAACCGTCCGATGCAGCAGTTCCCCATCAAATTTGCCGCCGTTGCGACCGATTTTGAAAGCGGCAAACCGGTGGTGTTCAACGTCGGCAATGCCGGACAGGCCGTCCGCGCTTCTGCGTCGATTCCGAACGTGTTCCAACCAGTCGTCATCGGCAACCATAAATATGTAGATGGCGGCCTGTCGCAGCCCGTACCGGTCAGCGCGGCGAAAAAACTGGGCGCAAACTTCATCATTGCCGTCGATATTTCCGCCCGTCCGGCCAAAAACGTCAACCAAGGCATGTTCTCCTATCTTGACCAAACCTTCAACGTAATGAGTCAAACTGCGTTGCGCCAAGAATTGGGACAAGCCAATGTGGTCATCAAACCGCAGGTTTTGGAGCTGGGTTCGGTTGGCGGCTTCGACCAAAAACAACGCGCCATCCAATTGGGCGAACAGGCCGCTCGCGCCGCACTGCCTGAAATCAAACGCAAACTGGCGGCATACCAGTATTAATCATCCGCCGTTTGAACAGGCCGTCTGAAAGTATGTTTTTCAGACGGCCTTTCTTGTGCAAATCTGCTAAAATCACGCGTTTCCTACAAATCATAAAATCCTAAAAAAATGAATATCTTTTACGAAGAGTCCGGCCAATTCAAAGTTGCCTCCATCGTCCAAAAAAACGACGCCACCTATCAAGTCGATACCCAACACGGCAAGCGCACCAAAGTGAAGGCAAACAATGTCTTTGCCGAGTTTGACGGCGATATGGCGGTATTTTTGGAGAACGCGCAGGCACAGGCGGCGGACATCGACACCGATTTATTGTGGGAAGTATGCGGCGAAGAAGAATTTTCCGCCGAGGCCATCGCCGAAGAATATTACGGCCATGCGCCGACCAAAACCGAGCTGGCGGCGACTTTGATTGCACTTTACGCCGCGCCGATGTATTTCTACAAAAAATCCAAAGGCGTGTTCAAAGCCGCGCCCGAAGAAACTTTGAAACAGGCGCTTGCCGCCATCGAACGCAAAAAACAGCAAGACGCGCAAATCGACGCTTGGGCGGAAGCCTTGAAACGCGGCGAGATGCCGTCTGAAATCGCGGCGGATTTGAAAACCATCTTACACGCGCCCGACAAGCAGTCGCTGACCTACAAAGCCTTTACCAAAGCTGCCGACGAGCTGAAAATCTCCGCCTACGAACTGGCGAAAAAAACGGGCGGCATTACGTCCATTCCCCAATACCTGCAAGACGGGTTTGAAATCAAATACTTCCCAAAAGGAACAGACTTCCCCGACCTTCCGCTTCCTGAAATGCCCGACTTGCCCAAAGCCGACGTTACCGCCTTTTCCATTGACGACGAATCGACTACCGAAGTGGACGATGCTTTAAGCCTGACCGATTTGGGCAATGGCATGAAACGCGTCGGTATCCACATCGCCGCGCCGTCGCTTGCCATTAAACAAGGCGACAAAATGGAAAAAAACATCATGGAACGCTTAAGCACGGTTTATTTCCCCGGCGGCAAAATCACCATGTTGCCCGAAAACTGGATCGCCGCGTTCAGCCTTGATGCAGGTGCATACCGCCCTTCCATCAGCATTTATTTCGATGTGGACAGCGAGTTCAACGTCGGCGCGCCGACCTGCAAAATCGAAGCGGTCAACATCGCCGAAAACCTGCGCATTCAAACCATCGAGCCGCATTTCAACGCCGAAACCGGCTTGGACGAAGCAGGCGAAATGATGTTCGCCCACCATCAAGACCTGATTTGGTTCTATCAATTTGCCATCGCCCTGCAAAAAGCACGTGGCAAATACGAGCCCGACCGTGCGCCGCAATACGATTACAGCATCGAATTGGATGAGGAAGGCAACGTATCTGTCGTCTACCGCGAACGCGGTTCGCCCATCGATACGCTGGTCAGCGAGATGATGATTCTTGCCAACAGTACTTGGGCGCAGATGCTCCATGATAACGACCTGCCCGGCCTTTTCCGCGTCCAACCAGCAGGCAAAGTGCGCATGAGCACCAAATCCGAGCCGCACATCGGCATGGGCGTGCAGCATTACGGCTGGTTTACCTCGCCGCTGCGCCGCGCCGCCGACTACATCAACCAAAAGCAGCTGATCAGCCTGATCGACGATACTGCCGAGCCGCTGTATCAAAACAGCGATGCCGAGCTTTTCGCCGCCTTGCGCGATTTTGATGCCGCCTATACAGCCTACGCCGACTTCCAACGCCAAATGGAAGCCTACTGGAGCCTCGTCTATCTGCAACAACAAGGCACGAGTGAGCTGACGGCCACCATCCTCAAAGAAGACCTCGTCCGCATTGAAGGCCTGCCGCTGGTAACGCGCGCGACCGGTATTCCGTTTGACGCACTGCCCAAATCGCAGGCATTGTTCAAAATCACCGAACTGGATGCCGAGAAGCAGTTTATCGCGCTCAACTATCAAAAAGCCGTTTTACCGGGCTGATAACGTTATTCCGTTTGAAAAAAGGCCGTCTGAACGAAGAAACAGAAATCTTTGATTTCGTTTTCATCCCTGTTCAGACGGCCTTAATCATCTAAAAATGCTACAATTCCCCTTTTCTGCCCATCATTTCAAACCATGAAAAAAAACGCCCCCCAATCCTTTGAAGAAGCCTTATCCCGCCTCGAAACCCTGACCCAGGCCATGCAAAGCAGCGAAATGCCGCTGGAAGACGCCCTGGCTGCCTATCAGGAAGGCAACGAATTGGTCAGATACTGCCAAACCAAATTGGCGGAAGTCGAGCAGAAACTGCAAGTCTTGGATGCCGGCGAACTGAAGGAGTTGAACCTTGAACCCGGCGAATGAACTCAAAACATGGCAGCAAAAAGCCCAAGCGCAAACCGAATTGCTGCTGGCACATTTTTTACCGTCTGAAAGCCAAGTGCCGCACACGCTGCACGAAGCCATGCGTTACGTTACCCTCGGCGGCGGCAAACGGCTGCGCCCGCTCTTGGTGCTTGCCGCGTCCGAATTGGGCGAAGCAAACCAAAACGCCGTCGAGCAGGCGATGGCGGCCATCGAAATGGTGCACGTCTATTCGCTGGTTCACGACGATATGCCGGCGATGGACAACGACAGCCTGCGCCGCGGCAAACCGACCTGCCATGTGCAATACGATGAAGCAACCGCCCTTTTGGTCGGCGATGCGCTGCAAACCCAAGCCTTTGATGTACTGAGCCGTCCGACAGGCCTGCCTGCCGAGCGCCAGCTTGCCATGTTGTCCACGCTGGCACAAGCATCCGGCAGCCTTGGTATGGCGGGCGGACAAGCCATCGACCTTGCCAATGTCGGAAAAGCCATGAATCAGGCCGAATTGGAACAGATGCACAGCCTCAAGACCGGTGCACTCATCCGCGCGGCCGTAGCCTTAGGCGCACTTTCCTGTCCAGACTTAACACCGGCGCAAATCCAAACCTTAGACCACTACGCCGCCAAATTAGGCCTGGCTTTCCAAGTGATCGACGATGTATTGGACTGCGAAGCCGATACCGCCACCTTGGGCAAAACAGCCGGCAAAGACTCGGACAACGACAAACCGACCTACGTCAAACTGATGGGCCTGCACGCCGCGCGTACTTACGCAGAAACGCTGATTGCAGAAGCCGTTGCCCTGATCGAGCCATTCGGCGACAAAGCCCTGCGCCTGCGCCAACTGGCCGAGTTTGTTACCGCACGGAAAAACTAAACCTGCAAATAAATAAAGGCCGTCTGAAACCTGATTTTGGGTTTCAGACGGCCTTTTTAACAGCCTGAGACCTTTGCAAAAAAGCCTTTCCTCCAACAGCCGAAATCCAAACACAGGTTTTCGGCTGTTTTTGTTTCAAATATCCACTGATTCTACTCAAATACCCCCTTAATTATCCTTGTATACCTGATTAATCAGGCATCCGAGCCGCCTTTTAGGCGCTAACAGGCGCACTTAGCCTGTTAGCCGCTTTCAACAGGT
>NZ_KV821617.1:0-764 GCF_001815685.1 Neisseria sp. HMSC056A03 | reverse complement strand
TTTCTCAGCTATCGATGCTGAATAACCCGATAGCCATTTTCTACGCTTTTACCTGTCTTGGCACAAAGTTCATCGCCGCATCGCACAATATTGGCTCGATTGATGCGACCGACCATATCCGCATCCTGTCGTTTTTGGTCAATCAACATTGTATAAAAGAAAGATAATGCCAATCCGCCAATAACCAATGTTGCCATTGCAAGCGAAATAATCCATACCAAACGTGAAGAAATCTTCTGATTTTCTTCATTTACCTTATTCAAGTATGCATTGAATTCACGTACTTGATCAGCCATTTGGTTGCGTGCCTTTTCCATATCTCGCACATAACCTGCCACCGAATTTGACATTTCTTTCGTCACTTCCGCACGCACCATCTCTGTAATCATTTTGCGTTGATCGTAAAGTGATTTATCCAATTTATCTTCAAGATTTTGGACAATCTGATGGGTACTTTGCCTAAATTGTGTCATTACCTCGGCGGTTTCAAGCAAAAGATTATGTGCTTGCTCAAGTTCATTATTATTCATGCGTAACTATCTATTGAAAGAATAAGGAAAAAACGTGCCATCAGCATTCTTCAAATTTGGGAAGGATTTAACCAAACGATCGACCGCCATAGCTGCGCTCTTCTTGAACTTGCGGAGTATTTTGAGCAACTTCTTGAGCCTGATTTTGTTTTAAGGTCTCTCGCAACTCATCTCTAAAATTTGCCACCACATCGGCATTGTCAGCCAATGCTTTGGCTGTGAACGTACCATCTT
>NZ_KV821616.1:0-5260 GCF_001815685.1 Neisseria sp. HMSC056A03 | reverse complement strand
CAATAGTGGGAAGCGGTCGATGTGTTTGGCGATCATGGCTTGTGCGGTTTGCTGGAAGTAAGGTGCTCATGGAAAATCCCCTAAATGTTTTGGTGGGAATTTAGGGGATTTCGGGGAATTTTGCAAAGGTCTCCTATTGCCTTGATGCACGGTTGCTTAGGTTAAAACTTCATCTCCAAAGTCAGGGTGTAATTTCGTCCCGGTGCGGCGTAGCGGTTATACCTACCGACATTATTGTGCCTATTGACCGCTCCTTCGGCAGTCTGCCTTACAGACTCCCAAGTGGTATACCGGTAGTTGAAGAGGTTATACACGCCTGCGCGCAGGGTCAGGTGTTTCTTGATATTGTAATATCCGAAAACATCCGTAACATGCCAAGGCCGCGTCCGCCGTGATGCTGCTTTTTTAGCATTGGCATTACCGTTCAACAGCGCCTGGCTGCCTAGCAGTTCGTCAACAGATTTTGCCTTGGAATAAGTAAACATCGTATTGATGCCCCATATTCCGTCAGGATGGTCGTAACCCAAACCCAATACATATCGTGAAGGTTGGACGGCATCAAAGAGATATGAAGTTACAAACGTCCTGTCGGCGCGTATATCGGCATCTTTGACCTTGATACGGTTATAGGCAAGCGTGGAATACAACCCGTCCGGCAACCTGCCCCATACACCGTGCCAATCGATTTTACCCAAAATATTGATACCGGCTATCCGTGCATTTTGAGCATTTCGGTATCCGGGGTCGCCAGAAGCCGAAGTTTGCCCGTTTTGAGTTCGGGTTTCATAACCGAATGCAATCAGGTCGCGATAAGCATTGTTGAAATAGCTGGCTTCCAAATTGCCGAAGTCCCCTTTAAATACAATACCTGTCTCTCTATTAAAGGATTTTTCCGGTTTCAGATCCAACGTTTTCAAAGACTCCCCGGCTCTCCAGCCGTACATTTCGGCAAACGACGGCAGACGGAAGCCCGTAGAAGCGCGATAAGTCAAATCCATCCAGGTGAAAGGCTTGAGGACTACGCCTGCGTTCCAAGAAAGGTTGCGGTGAGTGCCGGTAGAGACACTCTTATCTTCCGAATGCGTACTGCGGTAATCGTAACGTATGCCTGCTCCGACATCCGCCCACCTGCCCAAACGAACATTGTCTTGAACGGCTGCATAATAACCGTTGCCGCCGATATTCCTCGGTGTGCAGTCTGTATAGGTGTTATTGCCGAAGCGGCATATTGGCGATGTATTGACCGTGGTCTTGCCGATAGACACCCAATACGGTTTGCCTTGGCTTCCGTTGGGTGACTGCGCCCCTTCCGGGATTTTCGATCCATATGCCTGAACTGCGTTTTGAAGATAATAATCGCTGTGGGACAATTGCGACTTAAAGCGGTCGTACCCTAGATTGATACTCAAATTGTGACGAATTTTGGCCGTATCAAATGCCTTTTTAAATACTGCTTGGAACAGGTTTCGGCTTTCTTCATAAATCATCCGGTCGGATTTATAGAAGGAATACGGTTTATTGCCGTCGGGACGGCAATTTTTATCCGAACCGTCGTGAGAGCAATGCGTCTGCTGCAAACGGTTGTCCAAATCTATACCTTGCCGGTCATAAGAAAGTCGGGCGTAATCGGCCCAGGTATCCTTGTCAGCATTATGGTAAACATATTCGACCCCGTACCGGTTTTTAGTATGGCGTTCATCATAAAACACGCCGGTACCGTAACCGATACCCTGCAATGTACCGCCCTCTCCCTGAACAAACAGCCTTTCGGCCTTATTATTGCCCGAATATTTGCCAAAGCCGCTCGGCGTACCGTTTCTCCGGACACTTTCATTCAGATCGGCCTCGGTAAAATAGGCAGGAACAGTCATATCCCGTGTATCAAAGGTCTGCTGCGTACGTTCAAGAACGGCTCCGACATAATGGCGGTTGTCCAAATGCCACCCCGGTCGGAACAGCCATGATTGGCTGCCATACTCAAGCGGGTCCGCAAGGAAGCGGCTGGGGCCGGTATAATCCTGCGTGCTGACGGTTTTGCGCTCATCTTTGGCCAAAGCATCTTTTTTCGCATTGTCTTTACAGGCCGCATATCCATTGGAACATTCCTCTTCGACAATGAAATTTGCGTACGGATGGGTATCCTCGACCGGTATCAGCCGGTTGAAACTCTGCACACCTTTACCAGCATCTTTATGCGCATGGATTTCCTGCCCCCGCCGTTTAGTATAAATAAGGAGGGCTTCCGCGCCGCCGCTACGTCCTGCAAGCGCAAGGGACTGTGTCAGGGCATGGTCTTTTCCAGAATAGGCAGTTTTACTCTGAATGCCCCACTGTTTTCCCTCTCCGATAATGTCGGCTGCGGTTTTGGTTTGAAATGCGACCGAACCTGCCAATGCGCCGTTTCCGTATTCTGATGAATTCGAACCCTTGCTGATTTCAACGGCCTTAACGTTTTCATACTCAATTTCATTGATTGCGCCGCTGCTGCCCGCCGTCCTCGTCCCACCCAATGCCGCCTGCGCGGTGTAGGACTGTATTTGCGAAACGCCGTCTACCGTTAAGGAAACACGGTTTTTATCCATGCCGCGTATTGAATAGCCGGAACTTGCGCCCCGACCCTGTTCGACCACGGCAATACCCGGATCGTAACGGGTCAGGTCTCGGATATTCAAAACCTGTTCTTTACTTAGCGTCTCGGAAGATTTGACCAGCTTGCCCAGCCCGGTTACTTCGTTATCACGGCGGGTTTTCTGTTTTTTCGCATTGACCTGCACGGTATCGAGCTGCTTTTCCATCACTTGTCCGGACGGTAAAACATCCGCATAAGCAGGCAGCGCAGTCATCAGCGACAGGCATAAAATATTTAATCGGAACAAATGTTGCTGTTTCATATCATTTCTCTACTTACTGCCTTCAGACGGCATTTAAAGCCGATATGCCGTCTGAAGAACTTTCCTCTGTCAACCGGCAGCCCAGTTTACCGGACAAGCTGTTGGCGTTTCGTACCGAATACCACTGCCGCCTTGCCGCTTTCTCCCTCCAATGTATTTCCGGAGAACGATCCGCCCATCTCAATGGCGTTTTTGCCGTAGAAGCCGCCGGACACATCTGCACGGATATTCGTCCGTTTCGGATCGATGGTATTTTTCGGATCTAATGCAAAGCCGTTTTCACCGGTTTTCGCCACACCTGAAAAACCATTACCCTGAATCGTGGCAGTGATGGTGAATACGGGGGCAATGCGGTCTTTCGCCGTCAGCATACCGTTGAGGGTTTTCTCGGCAAAATTAACTTTAAACTCCGCCCGGTTACCGCCTTCCTTATTGGAAGGTTCGGCACTCCAGCTCGTACCATTAACAATAGTACCCGACCATGTACCGCGATATACCGCCTCTCCCGCCGTTACAGGCATATCGGAAACCGGCGTACGGCTGCCCTGCAGGAACATATCGTGCGAATCGCCGTGTTCCAACACCCCGAAATGCAGATAATCCAAATTGGAGCAACATGCCGACACCTTCACGCCGTCTTTCTCAAATACATGCTGGAATGCCGTCTGAGTGCCTTCGGACGGCACAAGCGCAAGCTCCACGCCGTCAATCAGCAGTTTGGCCACGTTGCCGAAGCTGTCTATCTGTTTTTTCACAAAATCCGCACCGATGCGGTAAGCGTCCATAAAGGTTTCAGCCAATGGTTTTTCTGCATCGTCTTTCTGTTTCGCACTGAATACGGCAAGCACTTTCTTATCGTTTGCCAAAAACTTACCGCCCAACTCGTCACCCTGAGGCCCGTAGAAACCACCTTCCAGACTGTCAGAATCAGAAACGAAGGGATGACCGTTCCCAGTATCTTTATCCGCAGCCAACGCCTTACCTTTGAAGCGGTTGCCGTGCAGGTTAGCCTGAATGTCGTACCGTTTAATTTGTTTGGTTTTATTTTCGGTTTCGTTATGGGTAATCCGGTTATTGCGGTAGAGCGCGCCGGTCATGGTCTTGGCGGCGAAATCCACCTCAAACTCGCTGGTCAGCCCGAAATCGGTCTGACCTTTCGGTGCCTCGCTTTCATTGCGCAACACATCCGCTTCCTCGGCAGACAAAGCCCCGTACCTATCCCCCGCTGGCGGACTACCCAACTGGGGAAACTTCTGTTTTTCCTTGGCATCGGTTACATAATCCCAAGTACCTTTGTAAATCGCCTTGCCCGTCGGCAGAGCTTGGGAAGGATTGCTGCCTTTGTAGAAAAGGTAGCCGCCCGGACCGAAAAGGGCGATATTGTTTTTGGGATCGATTTTATTGGCACCGTTGCGGTAGATATAGCCCGAGCGGACATACTTGAATTTCGTGTATCCTTCCACGCGGCTTTTACCGTCGCCCGTTGTGATGGATTCGTTCAGCGTACCCTTATCCATCGCAAAAATGTCATCCTTTTGGGGAAACTTATCCGGTTCACCCGCCGCCAATTTCACCCAATCCGCATCCGACAGCGGCTGATGCCCCTGTTTCACGTTGAAATGGACATTACGGCGCGGTATTTTGGCTGCAAAACCGTAAGCCGGACGGTCGTTTTCCGCCGCCTGCGCTTCATCGGGTTTTGCCGGTTTTTCAGTCTGTTCGTCTTGGTATTTCGGTGCTTCGGACTGCGGGTTGTGCTGTTTCGTTTCCACGCTGTCCAAATCGAAACTGCCGCCGCCCGCGCAGGCAGAAAGCAGCAGCACAGGCAGGATACCGGCTGCTTGGGCAATAAGTGAATTTTTCATATCAACTTTTTTAAAAATGATAATAGTTTATATTCTATTAACTTAAAATGTAATTTGCAAACATTTTCTGACGTATCTTCACAAAAAACACCCGCACATCCTTACTCCAGATATGCGGGTGTTTGAGCAAACTTTGCCTAACCCAAAGACACCATTTCAATCTGCTCCATCGTCCTACCCAGGAAACGTTCGCCTATTATTCTGAATTTCAAAGGAATATCGCTGACATAAAAACGATAGTCGGGATTATTGTTGTCAGTATTGAGTAATCCCTCCTGCGCAAGGACGCGTGCTGTTTCTTCAGCCATCGTAATTGCAGAATCAACCAACGCGACATTACCCGCCTCCCTACCGATTAAGGGCTTGAGCAAAGGAAAGTGCGTGCAGCCCAACACCAGCGTATCGATGCCGTCTGCAAACAATGGTTTGAGGTATTCGCATACGGTCAGGTGGGTAACTTCATGTCCCAACCAACCTTCCGCATCGGTACGGGTATGTTGTTTG
>NZ_KV821615.1:0-601 GCF_001815685.1 Neisseria sp. HMSC056A03 | reverse complement strand
TAACGCCCTAGAACGTGTTTTCAACGGCGAAACGAAACGCCTGATTATCAACATTCCGCCGCGATACTCTAAGACAGAGATAGCGGTTGTGAACTTTATCGCATGGGCGATGGGGCGTGTGCCGGATTGTGAATTTATTCATGCGAGCTATTCGGCTACGTTGGCGGTCAATAACTCCGTGCAGATTCGGAACTTGGTACAGCATGAAGAGTATCGGGCAATATTCCCCGGCGTGGAGCTTGCAAGCGAGAGTAGCCATCACTGGAAGACGACCGCAGGCGGCGTGATGTACGCGACAGGTACAGGCGGCACGATTACAGGCTTTGGTGCAGGCAAGCACCGTGATGGCTTTGGAGGGTGCATCATCATTGATGACCCGCATAAAGCAGACGAAGCACGAAGCGAGGTTAGACGGCAGAACGTCATTGACTGGTTTCAGAACACGCTGGAATCCCGTAAAAACAGCCCTGAAACGCCGATTATCCTCATTATGCAACGCCTGCACGAGAAAGACTTAGCAGGCTGGCTGCTTGACGGTGGTAATGGCGAAGAGTGGGAACACCTTTGTCTGCCAGCGATTCAAGATGACGGCACGGCGTTA
>NZ_KV821614.1:0-7328 GCF_001815685.1 Neisseria sp. HMSC056A03 | reverse complement strand
GTAGAATTAGGAGTGATTTGGGGAGGGAAATAGCCGAAAACCTGTGTTTAGGTTTCGGCTGTTGGGGGGAGGACTTTTTTGCAAAGGTCTCATATTGTGAATCAGTCCGGACAGGCCGCTGGTGCTGTTGATGGTGACCATTCCGAGACCGTGGCGCAGGAAAACGGGCAGGGGGACATCATGGACGTAAGTCACGCGGCCTTTGAGTTCGGGGTGTTCTTTGATAAAGCGCTTAATGTCGCGCCAGTAGTCGATAAAACCGCGGGCCATCGGGTGATGCTTGATGATGATGTTGGTATCGGAAGGCGCGTGCTCAGCAAATGAACTCAAAACATGGAGCAGGAAGCTGCGGACGCTGGGAAAGTCGCAATGGATACGGACTTGGCTGTCGTTGAATACCTGCAGGGGAACAATAAAAAACTTGCCGTATTTGCCTGCTTCCACACGTTTGGCGATTTGGATGTCTTCAATATAGTAGTTCAAACGCTTGAGGATGGAGAGCGACCACAGTTTGAGGTAATGGCCGGCATTGGGTGCGCGGTGGTGGATGTAGTCGGGGTATTTGCGTGGATTGCGGAACAACTCGATATAGTAACGGATGGCGTTTTTTGCCATGGGCGTAAACCCGCCGCGTACCGGCGTTGGCGCTTTATATTCTTGCTGGGCAAGCTTAGGGAATTGTTCAAGAAAAAAAGTCGGCACGGCGCGGTAACGGGGAAAATGCGTTGACGCCGTCTTTTTCTAATGTGATGTAGTAGGGGCGGAAATAGCCTTCTTCAAACGCCCAGAAACTGGCTTGGTTTTCGTTTGCAATGCGTTTTGCAATGACATGATAAGGGCGTGTGTCGCCAAAGCAGACAACTGCCTGGATTTGATGTTGAACGATGTATTCTTGCAAAAATTCAGGAAAGGCCTCGTAGTCGTCGTGAAAAACAACGGTATGAGCTTGAGTGGGCGGATAAAAATAGTCGTCGCCTGCATTAAAGTTGAATTTATGTACGGTTTTACCGTTTTCAGTCAGCCAGTCGGCAAGGCGCAGAAAAAAATCGCCGACAGGACCTTGAAGCAGCAGGATATTTTCTGCGCTTTCAAGCAGGTTCTGCAGGTTGTTTTTGAGGACGGTCTGTTTCATGTCGCAATGTGGTTTTGTTTTTTATGTAATAGTTTTAGGTTGAACTTTCAAGCATACGCCAAGAGAATTAACGATGCAAAGGCAATAATGCCGCAACAGAGGCAAGCTTATGACGTATTGTTAATTTAGATGGTATTTATTTGAAAGATCGATATAGTTGTTTGATTTTACCTAATTTTTTAGCAAAGTAACCGCGATGTAATCCGTTGTTGTTTTTTTGCATATTTTTTTGATGTATCAGGATTTGGGCAGCGGTTTCCGCATTGATGGCCTGATGGGTTTCGGGGTGGATGTAGTCGGGATAGTGGATGAGCGTGCCGGCAATCAGCTGCCAAAGCTCAAGCCTGCGGCTGCGGCGCGGAATGGGCAGCAGATCTTGGGTAAGTCCCCAGCCTGCATAGAAAGGCAGGCCGTAGCAGCTGACTTTTTTGCCGCGCAACAGGGCTTCAAAACCGGTCAGCGAAGTCATGGTATGTACTTCGTCTGCGTATCGGAGACAGGTCAGGATATCGGCTTGTTCGGCGGTTTGGTCGGCATATCGTGCAGCATCTTCAGGGGAAATATGGCCGATGCGGTTACCGCTGACTACATCGGGATGTGGTTTGTAAATGATATAGGCATTGGGATTGCGTTCGCGTACGGTACGGAGCAAATCCAGATTGCGATAGATTTGGGGTGAACCGTAGCGGATAGACGCGTCATCTTCAACCTGGCCGGGAACGAGAATCACGGTTTTGTCGGTTGACGGGGCGGTGAAGTCTGAACTGCCGACGTTGTATTTGCTGATGTGGTTTTCGGTCAGCATTTTTTGCAGCTTCAAGGCCGTCTGAAAGTCTTGATCGTCGAAGTTTTGGTTTTGTAGGATGTGTTCGAGACGGGACGGGGTTTCGGCATTGAAGTAAATACCCATATCGTCGGTAACGAGCGACAGCGGCGGCACTAAGTTGGAGCCGAGTCCGACCGAGCGGATAAAGCCGTCTTCCATGCGCAGCAGGGGGATGTGGTGTTGTTCGTCAAAGCGGACGATGGCCTCTTTGCCGTTGCCCCAAGCAAGGATGCGTGTATCGTCGGACAGTTTGACCCCGGCCAGTTTTTGGGTGGAAGAGATAAATTTCAGACGGCAAGAGGGTACGTTAAAGAACGGTTTGGCAACCGCGCGTTTCCACAAAGACATACCGACGCAATATAACTCGCCACGCAATTTGTCGTTTTTGCGTTTGACCGTCGCCAGATAGTCGATGACATCAAAGAGGTTGCCTGCTTCGCCGGTATTGGGATTGAGGTAGCGGCTGTATTGAATATAAGCTGCTGCGAAGAGCTGCAGCAAGTTGCGGGGGACGCGGCGTTGGGTTTGAACAAGGCTGTCGATTTTTGGGTGGCGTTCGTCGCTCACGCCCCATCCGGCATACCACGGCAGACCGAAGGTGGTCAGCGGTTTGCCGCACAAAAGCGCCTCAAAACCCATTTGCGAAGTAACGCAATAAACTTTATCGACGTTTTGCAACAAAGAAATCGGATTGATGTCTTCTGCCAAAAGATGGACGCGGTGTTGCTGCGCCAGTTGGGTCAGATAGCCTTGTTTTTTGCCGCACAAAACATCGGGATGGGTTTTGACCCAAATATCGGCTTGCGGGTTTTCATTTAAAGCCGTCTGAAACATCAGTTCAAACGTAGAGGCGTCTGCGCCGCCATATTGGATGGCCATATCGCCGAAGGTTTGGTCGATAATGAGGACGGTTTCAGACTTGGATGGGGAGCGTAAGGGATGATTGTCTGAAAGTTCGGGCGCGTGGTTGTATTTGGACAGGTGGTGTTTTAGGATGAAATCCATCGCCTGCCGCGCCTGAGCCAAGGTTTCAGACGGCATGGCATCGGCGGCAAGAATCAGTTGTTCCAAACGCGAAGGACGTGTGGTGTCGTAGTAGATGCCGATGTTGTCATAGACGATGGAGTAGGGGGATAACCGGCGACTCCCAGGCCGAGCGAGCGTAAAAAGCCGTCTTCCAAAGCAATAAAGGGAAGCTGGTGTTCGGCGGCAAAAGCACGCGCTTTGTGTGTCGTCGGGCGCAAACCCCAGCCGACCACAGCCTCCGCTCCTTTTCCGTCTTTGCAGATATGAAACTCGGGCAATAGGGTGGAGAGATGGGGGATTTTGCGGATGCCGCGAGAGGGGATGTAGGCGTTTTTCACAATGCGTTTTCGTCGATTATTGTTATTAATGGATTGTAGGCCGTCTGAAAAGAGGAACATTCTTTCAGACGGCCTGAATAGTCTTAAAACGTGACTGCTTCGGCCAATACTTTGCCTGCCAAGTCTTTAGGCGACAGGTTCGGCTCGCCTTGCAACGGCCAGTCGATGCCGACGGTCGGATCATTCCAAATCAGCGAGTGTTCGGCTTTGGGGTTGTAATAGTCTGTGCATTTATAGACGAACTCGGCTTCATCGCTCAGTACATAGAAGCCGTGTGCGAAACCTTCGGGTACCCACAGTTGGCGTTTGTTTTCTGCGGACAGAATCTCGCCTACCCATTTGCCGAAAGTGGGGGAGTCTTTACGCATGTCGACAGCTACATCGAATACTTCGCCGACAACCACGCGTACGAGTTTGCCTTGTGTGTTTTCAGTTTGATAGTGCAGGCCGCGCAATACGCCTTTGCCGGATTTGGAGTGGTTTTCCTGTACGAAGGTGCGTTCGCAGACTTGGGTTTTAAACCACTCGTCGCGGAAGGTTTCCATAAAAAAGCCGCGCGCGTCGCCGAAGACTTGGGGCTCAAGCAGTTTTACGTCAGGAATGGCGGTATCAATGATGTTCATCTTTTTATCTTTCATCTAAAGGCCGTCTGAAAAGTTTCAGACGGCCTCAAACATTATTTTTTCAACAGGCGCAGCAAATATTGGCCGTATTGGTTTTTCGCCATCGGGCGCGCCAGTTCTTCCAGTTTTTCATCGGAAAGCCAACCGTTGCGCCAAGCGATTTCTTCCAGGCAGGCGATTTGCAAGTCTTGGATGTTTTGCACGGTTTGGACGAATGAAGCGGCTTCGTGCAGGCTTTCGTGCGTGCCGGTATCCAACCATGCGAAACCGCGTCCCAAAAGTTGTACCGACAATGAACCGTCTTCCAAATACATTTGGTTGAGATCGGAAATTTCCAATTCGCCGCGGGCGGACGGTTTGATTTGTTTGGCGAATTCGACGACGCGTTGGTCGTAGAAGTACAAGCCGGTTACTGCCCAATCGGATTTGGGCTGTTGCGGTTTCTCTTCGATAGACAGGGCGTTGAAGTTTTCGTCAAATTCGACTACGCCGAAACGTTCGGGGTCTTTGACCTGATAACCGAATACGGTTGCGCCGTGAGTCTTGGCGGCGGCCTGTTTCAATGTTTGCGTAAATGATTGGCCGTAGAAAATATTGTCGCCCAAAACCAAGCAAACATTGTCGTTGCCGATAAATTCTTCGCCGATGATAAATGCCTGTGCCAAGCCGTCCGGGCTGGGTTGCACGGCATAGCTGATGGAAATGCCGAAATCGCTGCCGTTGCCGAGCAGGCGTTTGAAAGAGGCGTTGTCTTCGGGCGTGGTAATCACCAAAATATCGCGGATTCCTGCCAGCATCAATACGGACAGGGGATAGTAAATCATGGGCTTGTCGTACACGGGCAGCAGTTGTTTGGATACGCCGCGCGTGATGGGGTAGAGGCGCGTGCCGCTGCCGCCGGCAAGGATGATGCCTTTCATGGGTTTTCTCCTGAGTAGTGTGTGTTTGCGTGATTTTCAGACGGCCTTCGGTTTTAAAGAGGCTTGCCGTTTATCATGCCAAAGAAACTTTTGATATCGAAATAAATAGAACGGATGTCTCCGGCTTCATTTTGAACGTCGAGACGGTCATAGACGCTGTCATTTTGCTCTATCAGGGCTTGTCTGACTACGCGATATTCAGGCATGTTTTCTTCAATCCAGGAATATTCAGCGGCAATGCCACGCATAGTGTCGTTTTCGATGATGACAATTGCCTTTTCGATGGAGCTACCATCGGCTTTTGTTGTCTTCTGAACTGTTGTTTGTGCGGCATGATGTCGTGTTTCTTTGGCCGAAATTGGCGCAGAGACAAACAAGGCAGAGGTCAAAGTTGCTAATAAAAAAATGCGGGATAGAGAGTACATGGATATTCCTTTGTATGATGAAGCTTGATGTTTTCAATGGAAGGATTGCATGGCTTACAACTTACCTAAACGCTCCAAACGATAGCTGCCGTTCAATACGTTTTGCCACCAAGTTTTGTTGTCCAAATACCATTGCACTGTTTTGCGGATGCCGGATTCGAATGTTTCCTGAGGTTTCCAGCCCAGCTCTCTGCCGATTTTGGCAGCGTCGATGGCGTAGCGTACGTCATGGCCGGGACGGTCTTGCACGAAGGTAATCAAATCTTCATAACGCGTTACACCCACTGGTTTTTCAGGAACAAGCTCTTCCAGCAGGGCGCAGATGGTTTTGACGACTTCAATATTGGCTTTTTCACTGTGGCCGCCGATATTGTAGGTTTCGCCGACAACACCTTCGGTAACAACCTGATACAGCGCGCGCGCGTGGTCTTCGACAAACAGCCAGTCGCGGATTTGCATACCGTCGCCATAAACAGGCAAGGGTTTGCCGTCCAGCGCGTTCAGAATCATCAAAGGAATGAGTTTTTCCGGGAAATGGTACGGACCGTAGTTGTTGGAACAGTTGGTTACAATGGTTGGCAAACCGTAAGTACGCAACCATGCGCGGACGAGGTGGTCGCTGGACGCTTTAGAGGCAGAGTAGGGACTGGATGGCGCGTATGGCGTGGTCTCGGTAAACAAATCGTCTGTGCCGTGCAAATCGCCATAGACTTCATCGGTGGAAATATGGTGGAAACGGAAGGCTTCGCGCTTTTCAGACGGCATTTGTTGCCAGTAGGCGCGGGCCGCTTCAAGCAGATTGAATGTACCGACGATATTGGTTTGGATAAACTCACTTGCAGAATCTATAGAGCGGTCGACATGGCTTTCCGCTGCCAAGTGCATCACGGCATCAGGCTGGTGTTGTGCGAATACGCGGTCGAGTTCGGCTCGGTCGCAAATATCCACTTGCTCAAAAGCATAGCGAGGATTATCGGCTACCTCGGTCAAAGATTCCAAATTGCCGGCATAAGTCAGCTTATCGACATTGACGACAGAGTCTTGGGTGTTTTGGATAATATGACGGACAACGGCAGAACCGATAAAGCCCGCACCGCCGGTAACAAGGATTTTTTTCATAAATTTCAGAGGATAGCCAAAAAATATGAACGGATTATAGCAGACAGAATGTGTGTTTTTCAGATAAAGAGGCCGTCTGAAAACATCTCTTTCAGACGTCCTGCATCAGGTTAACTTAATCATCGTAGCCATTTGGGTTGTTGCTGACCCAACGCCATGAGTCTTCCATCATCTGCGCCAAATCGCGTTTGGTTTCCCAGCCGGTTTGCGCTTTGGTGTAGGCAGGGTCGGCATAGAAACAGACCAAATCGCCATCACGACGCGGTTTGATTTGGAAAGGAATGGTCAAGCCGGAGGCCGCTTCAAAGGCACGGATGATTTCTAATACCGAATAAGCACGTCCCGAACCCAAATTAAACAGATGTACGCCCGAAACATCGCTTTTCGCTTGCATCGCCGCCACATGGCCTTCCGCCAAATCCATCACATGGATATAGTCGCGCATACCTGTACCGTCTGAGGTGGGGTAGTCATCGCCAAAAACCGACAACTGCGGCAGCTTGCCTGAAGCCACTTGGCGGATATAAGGCAGCAGATTATTTGGGATGCCGTTTGGCTGCTCGCCGATCAAACCACTTTCATGCGCACCGATAGGGTTGAAATAGCGCAACAAAATCACGCTCCAACGCGGATCGGCCTTTTGGATATCCGTCAAAATGCGCTCCACCATAGACTTCGACGTGCCGTAAGGGCTGGTCGTATCTCCCGGTTGCATATCTTCCGTATAAGGCACTTTACCCGGATCGCCGTAAACCGTAGCCGATTAGCTGAACACAATCTTAAATACGCCGGCACGCGCCATTTCTTCTGCCAATACCAAGCTGCCCGACACATTGTTGTCATAGTATTTCATTGGTTCGGCCACGCTTTCGCCGACTGCCTTTAAAAAGTGTAGAAACTAGTAGCGTTGTTTACAGTA
>NZ_KV821613.1:0-1666 GCF_001815685.1 Neisseria sp. HMSC056A03 | reverse complement strand
ACTGTAAACAACGCTACTAGTTTCTACATATCAGGCTTCGGCAACTGAATCACGCGAGAAGGTTTTCTCGCAATAATGGCATTTCAAACGTGTCTGACCATTATGTGAACGGACATAAAAACGGCTGATGACCGGCTCGCCATGACTGGCACAATTGGTATTCGGGCAGCGGAATACTTCTGAAATTTCGTCCGGCAATGACAAATGCTGTTTGTCGATCACTTTAAACTGATCGATTTTGTTTACCACTGCTTCAGGGGCAAATAAAGCCAAACGGTTGGCCGCATTGGCATCCAACCATACGCCGCTGACTTTGATAATGTCTTTGCTTCCCTGCGTTTTGCTGGGCAAATTAAAGCCGACCGTAACCGCGCTGCCATAATGCAGCAACTTAAACTGTCTTAGAATGGCCAAGCCTTTACCGGCAGGAATATGGTCAATTACCGTACCTTGTTCAATCGCTTCAACGCTGAGTTTTGAGTTTTCCATCTCTCGCTCCTTAAACTTCTTCGTTCAATACCAAAGACAAAATCGCCATCCGTGCATACACGCCATTGGTTGCCTGTTCAAAATAATAGGCATGAGGTGTTTTATCTACATCCGGATGAATTTCATCTACCCTCGGTAAAGGATGCAAGACGCGCAAATTGGGTTTGGCGTTTGCCAACATTGACGCATCAAGATTGAACTTACCCTGAATTTTGGCAAATTCCTGCTCATCAAAACGTTCGCGCTGAACACGGGTCATGTACAAAATATCCGCCCATTCGACCGCTTCTTCCAAGCTGGACAAAACTTGGTAAGGGCAACCAGCCTCCTCCAGCTCTTCAGTAATATAGTCCGGCATCGCCAAGCTGGGAGGGGAAACAAATGCAAACTCACAACCCCAACGCTTCAGTGCCTGACACAATGAGTGTACTGTACGGCCATATTTCAAATCACCGGCCATCGCAATTTTCAAATTGCTCAAGCTACCTTGTGTTTCATAAATCGTTACCAAATCCAAAAGCGTCTGGCTCGGATGTTGGTTGGTACCATCACCGGCATTAATCACAGGTACGCTCGAAAACTCGGCCGCCACACGGGCCGCACCGTCTTTAGGGTGTCGCTGAATAATCGCATCCGTATAGCTAGAAATAATCCTCGCAGTATCTGCAAGCGTTTCACCCTTTTTCGCGCTGGTATTCGCACCATCAGAAAAACCGATAACTTTCCCACCCAAACGCTGTACTGCGGTTTCAAAAGACAAACGCGTACGGGTGGACGGTTCAAAAAAGCACGATCCAATCAATTTACCCTCAAGCAAATCTTCACGAGGCTGCTTTTTCAACTTCAAGGCCGTCTGAAGCAGCAATTCGAGCTGCTCCGTCGTCAAATCTGAAATTGAAATAATATGTTGCCGATAAAGCGGATTAGGCATGACCATTCCTTCCCATAAAAAAGCCCGCAACAGGCGGGCGTTTCAAGCAAACCGATTCCATCGTTGCCCGACATCATCCTCGTCGGACAATCACAACCATGTTCCTACCACACCCATGAAATCTTCCGCATTATCGCATATTTAACAGACGGCTGCTTCTTTCAAGTTTTCAGACGGACTGAGACCCAAGCACAGGGATTCGACTGTTTTCAGTTATTACCCAATGTAAAGTCTCCATTTGTCCAG
>NZ_KV821612.1:0-1607 GCF_001815685.1 Neisseria sp. HMSC056A03 | reverse complement strand
CAGTAATTGTTGAAATGAATTTCATAATTTACTCTGTTATTGAATGGAATTAGTAAAGGTAGATATCTGAAATTTCAGATAGCCTCTGTCTATTAAAATTTAGGCAATGAACAACCTTCATTGGCAACGATAGAACATTGAGAGCTTCCAGATGCGTGACATTTTCTCAAGGCAGATGGCTCGGCATCACCAGGGAAACGTTCCGTTCCATAGAAGGTTTTTACTTTTTTTCCCAATTTACCTTGAACAACGGCAATACAACCATTTCGTACACGAACGCCTATCTTACATGGTTTATTTCTACCTCCTCGCTCACAGGTTTTAATGGCTTCTCTTTCTGCTTCCTCACGAGAATTCATATCAAGTGCGCCACCTGCAATACCAGTTTTAGGATTAAATGCCCAAGCACCGTATTTTGAAGGAACATCGATGTTGATAATTTGGGGTTGGGTAGAGCCGCTATTGGAAGACTGAGGTCTGCCGACATTATATATAATTTGCCGACCAGAGCTATCGATAATACGGCAGGTACCAGTTGCAGGTTGATATTCGCCTCCACAGCCATTTGCATAAACATTAAGACTTACTAGCCCTAATAATATAATGAGCAATTTTTTCATTTTAGGTCCAATCTTTTGTTAGATTTTTTGTCAATAGTCAATATATGGCAATCATAGAACTATTATTATGATTGATTTGGTCCTTTTCCAGGCTGACTTGCAGATTTTATAGCATCGGTGGTTGTGCTTCCAGGCTGATTTCCACCAGTCGTCCATACTGATTGTTGGACATTAGTTGGTGGAGTACTGTCAGAAGTTTTGGAGAAATTCTGCGCATTATAATTAGCCTGCTGCTGTTGACTATTCATCCCCGGCGGAGTAGCAGGTTGACCCGTTCCCCAACCCTGCATTGCATTGTATCCAGAGTATGTAGACATCATGCCATTAAACCAGGCACCTGCCATAGGCGGTACGGTGATCAGCAAGGTAGAGAGCATCAGACCCAAGCCCAGCTGTTGGGTAACGGTCTGCATAATACCGCCGACGTTTCCACCGATCAGTGCCGAAGCAATATTGGATACTGCATCGGTAATGGCGATATTGGCTACTAGATCCATAGAGATTTCAGCCATGACGCCAAGCATCACGCTGGAAAAGATCGTTGCCAGTCCATAGTATAGCCATTTCTGAAACAGGGGGGCTGTTTTTTTGAACAGAAGACATAAAATAAAGATGGGGGAGAAACCGACTATTTACAAAAGGCCGTCTGAATAACAGACGGCCCTTGATAAGTATTAAATTATTTGATGATTGAATCAATAAAATCATCAAATCCAGAACGATCCTGAGCAGGGCATTTTTTTAGGAAATTGCGCCGTGCAGTAATCGTATCATGTCCATGTTTATGCTTGATAGAGTGAAACTTTTTCAAAGCAGATTGACATTCAGACGGCTGAGATGCCGGATTGACCAAGCACATAAGCGCCTCGCAAGCCAAACGCTCGTCTCCACCCATTTGAGGAGGATTGAGGGGATTGGATGCCATAGAGGTAGCTGAAGAAAAGCCCATCGCCAAGACAGTAATTGTTGAAATGAATTTCATAATTT
>NZ_KV821611.1:0-14363 GCF_001815685.1 Neisseria sp. HMSC056A03 | reverse complement strand
TTTTCGTAGCCTAGCATAACTGCTAATCTACGTCAGTCCCAAATAAAAATGGTTTTATCTTGTATTGTTTTCCTTTTTGGCGTGACAGAGTTAATCCCGCGAAGCCAAAAAGGAGGGGAATTCTAACACAATATGTTTTTAGCATTCCTAATTTAACTAAATTTACAAAATATACAAAATAAATATCTATAAATGTTTTTAAATTCATCGAAAAATCAATAAAATTCGATATTTTCAATATGTATTTTTACAACATAATTGCGCATTATATACCGATTATCCTAAAATACTACCGTTTATTTGAAAAATTTAGTATTTTATTATTGCTTTTACCATCTAAAAACCAATAAAAAAAGGCCGTCTGAAAAAATATTTCAGACGGCCTTTTTTATTAAATGCGCTCTATTTAACAAACTTCGACCAACCAGCCGTATTTGTCTTCTGTCAAACCGTATTGAATGTCGGTAATCGCCTTACGGATTGCGTAACCGCGCTCTTGGCTCTTCACTTCGATTTCTTTGCCATCAATCACGAAAGAAGTTACCGGAGAAATGACTGCAGCCGTACCAGTCAGAATCGCCTCTGCACCATTTTCCACAGCTGCTTTCAGCTCATCAACGGTAAAGTTGCGTTCGGTAACGGTATAGCCCAAATCTTTGGCAACAGTCAGCACGGAATCACGGGTAACGCCGTGCAGGAATTCATCTGTCAACGGTTTGGTAATGATTTCATCGCCGTTAATCAGGATAAAGTTAGACGCACCGGTTTCCTGAACGTCGCCATTCGGACAGAACAACACTTGGTTTGCGCCATATTCGGCTTTGGCTTTCAACACCCAAGGCATGGCGGAAGCGTAGTTGCCGCCACATTTCACACGGCCCATATGTGGGGCGCAACGGATATGTTCGGTTTCCACCAAGATTTTAACGGGCGAACCAGCTTTGAAATAGTCGCCGACAGGAGAAGCCAGAATGTACAGCAAAGCCGTTTCAGAAGGAGAACCGGCTTTACCAATCACAGGATCGGTACCGATCAAAGTCGGACGCAGGTACAACGCCGCTGGCGCATCAGGAATTTCTTCGGCAGAGCGTTTGACCAATTCAATCAAAGCATCCAAATAAGCCTCAGTTTCAGGGCGCGGCAGGTGCAGGATATCCGCACTTTGCTGCATGCGCGCGATATTGGCGGTCGGGCGGAACATCACGATTTTGCCGTTTGCCTGACGAAATGCCTTCAAACCCTCAAAACATTCGCTGCCGTAATGCAAGGCATGCGCGCCGGGGGCGATTGTCAGGTCTTTGGAAGATTGCCACTCTACCGGCTGCCATTTACCTTCACGATAAGCGATAACGGGCATTTCAGCGTGAAAAACGCTGCCGAATACGGCTGGAACTGGTCTGCTCATGATGATTGCCTTTCTTATTCTGATGTGCAAAATAAATTAATTAATTAAAGACTGAACAATACGCCTTTCAATATAGGTTTGACAAGTACCCGTCAGCATAAAGACACCATTCCCCTGCCGTCTGAAACATGCCATCCTATCCGAAATCCGGCAAATCGTTTAAACTGATACCATTTTTCAGACGGCCTGCCCCAACCGCAGCCAACCCGGAGTAACCCATGAAACTCATCTCTACCATCATCAAAATCCTGATTCTTCTTGTTTTCCTCCTGCTGGCCATCACCAATACCCACACTGTATCCTTCTTCTACCTGCCCGGCCAAAACATCAATCTGCCGCTGATTGTCGTACTTTTCGGTGCATTTATTATCGGTATCGTGTTCGGTATGTTTGCCCTCTTCGGCCGTCTGCTGTCCCTGCGCAGCGAAAACAACCGTCTGCGCGCCGAAGTGAAAAAACATGCCCACCTTTCCGAAAAAGACCTGACTCCGGTCAAAACCGAAACACCGGCAACGACTTCCGAAGCCACTCCTAAAGCGTAACGTCACCAATCAATAAAGGAATACCATGGACAACGAATTGTGGGTCATCTTACTGCCCATCGTCCTCCTCCCCGTTTTCTTCGCTATGGGCTGGTTTGCCGCGCGCGTCGATATGAAGACCGTCCTGAAACAGGCCAAAAGCATACCGGCAGGGTTTTACAAAAGCCTTGATGCCCTCGTTGACCGCAACAGCGGCCGCGCCGCGCGCGAATTGGCGGAAGTGATCGACCAACAGCCGCAGTCATACGACCTAAACCTGACCCTAGGCAAGCTCTACCGCCAACGCGGTGAAAACGACAAAGCCATCAATATGCACCGCGCCCTGCTCGATTCGCCCGACACAGTCAACGAAAAACGCGCACGCGTGCTTTTTGAACTGGCGCAAAACTACCAAAGCGCAGGCTTGGTGGATCGTGCCGAACAAATCTTCCTCGGTTTGCAGGAAGGCGATATGGCACGCGAAGCCCGCCAACACCTTTTGAGTATCTACCAACAAGACCGCGACTGGGAAAAAGCCATCGAAATGGCGCAGCTCTTGAGCCATGACGAACAAACCTACCAGTTTGAAATCGCCCAGTTTTATTGCGAAATCGCCCAAGCCGCGCTGTTCAAATCCAACTTCGACACCGCACGCTACAACATCGGCAAAGCACTCGAAGCCAACAAAAAATGTACGCGCGCCAACATCATTCTCGGCGACATTGAATACCGTCAGGGCAACTTCCCTGCCGCAGTGGAAGCGTATTCCGCCATCGAGCAGCAAAACCACGCCTATCTGAGCATGGTCGGCGAGAAACTCTATGAAGCCTATGCCGCGCAAGGCAAGCAGGAAGAAGGCCTCAACCGCCTTATCGGCTATATGCAAACCTTCCCCGATCTTGACCTGATCAACGTCATCTACGAGAAGGCCCTGTTGCTCAAAGGCGAAACCGAAGCGGCGCAAATCGCTGTCGAACTCGTCCGCCAAAAACCCGACCTCAACGGCGTGTACCGCCTGCTTGGCTTGAAACTCAGCAGTATGAATCCGGAGTGGAAAGCCGATACCGATATGATTCGTTCCATTATCGGCCGCCAGCTGCAAAAAAGCGTTATGTACCGCTGCCGCAACTGCCACTTCAAATCCCAAGTCTTCTTCTGGCACTGCCCTGCCTGCAACAAATGGCAAACCTTTACGCCGAATAAAATCGAGATTTAATAAAGCGTTAAGCATCAAAAAAGGCCGTCTGAAATCTTTTCAGACGGCCTTTTTATTACAAAGCAAAATATCAAAGCGGTTCAAAACACAGCCTTACACACCAACAATATCTGCTCAACACCGCTACTCTGCCCATGCCAACGCCGCTACAATCTGAGCCTCAATATCGGCATTAAACTCGCCGGCACGGTACGCATCGCGCAATTCCGTGCGCCGGGTTTCATCTGCCGCAATTTGGTTCAACACCACTTGTGGAAACTCGTTAAACACAGGCCCAGCCTCTTCATGCCCCATCAAAAACAGCGCAGGGATTTTTTGATTGGCGCGGACGATTTCCTGTTGGCGCGGATTCTCAAAACGGCTGCTGTCGTCAAAATCGTTGCGGGCAATATAGTTGACGCGGATATTGGGGTTCAACTCCGCCATTTTTTGAATAAACGGCACAAACACGCGGCAATCAGGGCAATATGGTGCAGCGGCAAGCAGCCAGTTTTGCGGACGGCTGATCTTTTCAACCGCCGCTACCGTTTGCGCCGACAGCTCGGTCGCCTGATAGAGTTGCTGCTGTTTCAATTTGTCTTCTTCAGTATCAAAATCCAAATATTCTGCATAAGTGGCCATGCTTTACTCCTGTTCTGTTGTATCGGTCTTCCCTGCCACGCCGGTCAAAAGCGGAACGAGCAGATTGACGACGAGGTTTTCAAATAGCGGCTCATCAAGCGGCGATTCTTCCGAATGGCCAAACACCAGCTTCACTTCGGTATATTCTTTCTGCCCTTTGCTCATTTTATTGCCGTTAAAAACCTCATGGGCTTTTCTCAAGGCAGCATCCCAATCCTCTTTCTTGTTGTACTCCTCCGCTGCGGCAAGGCTGGTTTTGGCAAAAAACGGCAAGGGGGTATTTTGTCCGATTCGGAAATATACCAGCCATTCTTTTAAAAGCTCCCTCGCCGCCTCTTGCCCGATGGCGGCATAGGTTTCGGTCTGCCCCAAGCTGACAATATAGGTTTGTCGGTTTGCAACGGATTTAGGGGTGACGGCGCAAAAAATCAAATGCTCCAATAAACGGGCAATGCGGTTGGGTGCATTGTCTTTTTGGTTTAGGAACACAATGCGGCCGCATTCATAAAGATTGCCGATGGTGCCTTGTAAAACCAAGTCGTCAAAGTGTTCTTCATAAGGTTCAGACGGCCTTTTGTTACTGCGTATCAGCTTGGCATCTACGTTTTTCGCAGATATCTGATACTGCTTCTGCCATAAACCGCCCAACTTGCCCACCGGCATTAGGCTTTCGGCATTTAGCCGAATGGCCGTATCTTCAAAATCTTCCCCTTTGCGCCGTGCATCCAAATAGGCATCGGCAATCCGACCCTCATGTTGCGGCTCAAACGGTTCGGCAGACTCCCATGCGCCGTCCAGATACGGTTGATCCCAGCTTAAATTTTTCTTCAGCCAAACTTTGACAGGGTTGCGCCAAAAACTGACAAGCTCGCCCTGGTGAATGATTTTGCCCGGCTCTTCCTGACTTAAGGCCTCAAGGAAAAACGGCTGCGCTTCCGCTTGCGGTTGGTTCAACGCATCGGCGTAATCTTGGCGCGTACTGAAGAGGCCGTCTGAAAGCGCGTCCTTTTGGAAATAACGGCGTGAGAACGCCTGCAACGGATGATGTTTCACCCATTTCTCCGACAACTCGCGCCCGCTTTTCCCCGTCATGGCGGCAATGGTATCCAGCAGCTCGCTGATTAACGAAGACGGCGCGAACTCGGTATCATTGCGTATATCGCGGCCGATATAAGACAAATACAGCATTTCGCGTGCGCTGATTAAGGCTTCGAGGAAGAGATAACGGTCGTCGTCGCGGCGGGCGCGGTCGCCTTTTTTCGGATATTTGGCAATCAGGTCGAACACCGCCGCTTTGGTATTGCGCGGAAAATCGCCGTCATTCAAACCCAACAGGCAAACCATTTTAAACGGCAAGCTGCGCATCGGCACCATACTGCAAAAAGTGATACCGCCGCTCAAAAATCCGGCTTGGCTTTCGCTGTCCAAAAAGCGGCGGATATGGCGGATAACGGTTTTACACGGCAACAATCCGTCAAATTCGGCCAACTGCGCCTCTTCCTGCCATTTCGCCAAAGACTGCTCAAACTGCTGCTTGGCGTATTGGTCGTCCGTATCCGGAGCAAACAGTTTCTCCAGCAAAGCACGGCAACGCTGCACCCAACTTTCCACATTGGCAGGCTCTTGCCATTGCGCCGCCATATCGGCCAAAGTGCGGATAAATTCGGCAAAACCGCTGAACACGTCCAGCTGGTTGACGTTGCTATGCCACGCGCTCACGCCCTGCCACATGCCGTTGCCGCCTTCGGGCAACATCCAGCCCAAGGCCAAACGCTCTACCGCCTGCTGCCAAGTAAAGAGGTTGTCTTTGCCCTCGCGCATGGTTTGGTCCAAACCCCAATGCACATTCAATCCGGCAACAGTCTCATGCAGCAGCGGCACATCTTCCTCGCTCAAACCGAAGCGTTGCAGCACCAACCGGCTTTCCAGCAAGGGCAAAACCTTATCCACTTCAAACCGGCTTTCCAGCAAGTCCAAAGTTTGCGCCAAAGCATACAGTAACGGCTGACGGCGGCTGAGTTTCACATCCGAAATCGAATACGGCAAAGCCTGGCTGCCTGCGTGCGCCTGTCCAAAAACGGCTTCGATAAACGGGCTGTACGGCTCGATGTTCGGTGTCAACACGGCAATATCGTGCAGCTGCCAGTCGGAATTATTTTGCAACACCAGCGACAGCTCTTCTTTCAAAATCTGCAATTCGCGCAAAGGGCTGTGCGCCGCGACGATTTTGACGGAGCCGTCATTCAGCAGCCTATCCGGCTCGACACACACTGGATTGCCGTCCGCATCATGGACTTGAACCAAACCTACTTCGCCTTCTTCCTGTTGACACAAGCGTTCAGACGGCATGATTAAGTTTTGGATATCGTTTTGCAGGCAATGCAATAAGGTATCGTCTTTTCCCTCTTCATAAACCTGAATATCCTGATCGGTTTCCACTTCCGACAAAAAATCAAAGAAATCGCGCCCCTGCTTGCCCAAAGAAGCCAACAGCGGATGTCCTGCCTGCGACAAATCCGCCTCATCGCCCCTTTTCAAAATCTGCGCCTCGTCGATAACCTCGCCCCAATACTGGCTGCTCGGATTAAGCGCGAACACAAACACATCACAATGCTTGGAAATTTGGTGCAGCAGTTGCAGATACATCGGCGCCATTGTCGAAATGCCGAATACGAACAACCTTTGCGGCAAGACCGATTTATCCAACTGCGCCAACAGCTTTTCCCACAAGGCCACGCGGTGCGGCGCAGATTGGCTGCCATCGTCCAAATAACGCCACAGCCGCGCCTGCCAATCCTCATCATCACCCAAACCCAGCAGCTTCCCAGCCTGCCACGCATCAATCCAATCCGGGCGGTACACCAAATATTGGTCGAAAATATCCGCCATCTGTCCGGCAAGCTGATAATCCGCCGATGCCGAGCTGTGCAAATAACTTTCCAGCTTCAAGCGCACGTTTTCGTATTCCGGGGCCGTCTGAAACACTTCACTGCGGAACAAATCCAGCAAACGCCAACGCATGACTTCAGGCGAAAACGGACTGAGCGGCGGCACATCGGGAACCAATTTGCGCATCAGCTGCCACGCCAAACCGGCAGGCAGGCTGAACTTCAAATTCGCCGCCACGCCGAGTTCGCGCGCGAAAAACACATTCAGATAACGCCGCATCCCCTGGCTCTGCACCACCACTTCTTCCTGCGCCAATACAGAGTCCAAGGGCGAAGCCTGATGAATACGTGCGCACATTTCGGCAAGCGCTTCCAAACGGTCGGACTGAAAGAGATAAAACATGACATGCCATCGAAAAAACAATTACGCGCATTATAATGCCATCAGGGCAAACGGTTCAGCAGCGTATTAAAATAAAAGGCAAAAGATTACGGCAAAGGCCGTCTGAAATCGCTTTTCAGACGGCCTTTGCCGTTAAAACTCAAACGCTGGACTCTGATGTATTTCTTTTTGAACTTCGGCTTTGTTTAATCTTAATTCCCAACCAAAATAAAAACCTGCTTCCCTCAAAGCAGGTTTTTAATCTATCTCACTCAAGCAGGCGGCAGCGGCGCGCCTTCCGGATGCTTATAGCGGTTGTACATAAATAAATATTGTTCCGGAAAACGGCGTATCCAATATTCGGTATTTTCATTAATAACGCGCGCATCGTTCTCCTTATCGCCGTTCAATTCGCCGCGCAAAGGCTCGATGTGCAAGACAAAGCCTTTACCGTCGGGCAGACGCTCGCCGCAGAAAAATAAAGCCTTTACGCCTTTGACTTGCGCCAGCTTGCCCGCCAACGTCATGGTATAGGCAGGTTTGCCGAAAAAATCCACCCACACGCCGTCGCCGCCTTCTTCCGGAGACGGTACATGGTCGGGCAACACAATGGTCGCTTTACCGCCGCGCAGGGCCTTAATGATTTGTTTGACGCCCTGAATACTGGTCGGTGCAGTCTTGCCCTTGCCGCGCACGCGACCTGCCTGCATTACCGCATCAAATGCCTTGATTTTCGGCGGCTTGTACATCGCCGTCAGCGGAAACGGCAGTTGCTGGCTGATGTAGCGGCCGGCCAAATCATAGCTGCCGATGTGCGGCGTGATAAACAGCAAACCCTCGCCCGCGCTCAAGGCCGTCTGAACATGTTCCCAACCGTTGACGCTGACAAACAGGTTTTCAATTTCCTCAGGCCGTCTGAAAAACGCCACCGGCAATTCCAAGCCGCCTTTTGCCGTTTCACGGAAAACTTTTTTCACCGCCTCGTCCGTCGGGTTCAATCCGGCAAGTTTCATGTTTTCGAAAACACGCCGGCGATCTTTCGACAGCACGCGGAAACCCAAACTGCCCAACAGATTGCCTAATTTGTGCAACCAAGCCAAAGGCAGAGCGGCCAAAAATTTAAAAACAAAGGTAACAAGCGTTTGCATAAGGTTTTACCAAAATGAAGTGGACAGATTGTAAACGAAACAGGCCGTCTGAACAAAACAGACTTCGGGCAAATATATTGCGGCACACCTGCTTTTCTGCTACTATCCGCACTGCATTAAGAGTTGGGAATTCCATGCCAACCTGCTTTTCAAACGGAAAGGTAAGGTGGACGGTTGAAAAACCGATGTGGCTCGCCAGAGCAATCCAAACCCGCTTAATGCGGGAATTTTTTTGCCTGTAAGAAACGCGCAACAGGATTCCGAAACAGCAGGAAAGTACGAATGTTTCTCACTTGTATAGAGAAAAAGCGGAGTTTTTGTTATGATTTCCGCTGTCCGAAATAAAAGGCCGTCTGAAAACACAGCAGCCTGTTTTTAATGAAAGAATAGCAATGAGCGAATATCTGTTTACTTCCGAATCGGTATCCGAAGGCCATCCGGATAAAGTTGCCGACCAAGTATCCGATGCGATTTTGGATGCCATCTTGGCGCAAGACCCCAAAGCGCGTGTCGCCGCAGAAACCTTGGTCAACACAGGCTTGTGCGTATTGGCAGGCGAAATCACGACTACCGCCCAAGTGGACTACATCAAAGTCGCACGCGAAACCATCAAACGCATCGGCTACAACTCCTCCGAGCTGGGCTTTGATGCTACCGGCTGCGCAGTCGGCGTGTACTACGACCAACAATCTCCGGACATCGCCCAAGGCGTGAACGAAGGCGAAGGCATCGACTTAAACCAAGGCGCAGGCGACCAAGGTTTGATGTTCGGCTATGCCTGCGACGAAACCCCTACCCTGATGCCGTTTGCCATCTATTACAGCCACCGCCTGATGCAACGCCAAAGCGAATTGCGCAAAGACGGCCGCCTGCCTTGGCTGCGTCCTGATGCCAAAGCCCAACTGACCGTGGTTTACGACAGCAAAACCGGCAAAGTAAAACGCATCGACACCGTCGTCCTGTCTACCCAGCACGATCCGTCTATCGGTTACGAAGAGCTGAAAAACGCCGTGATCGAACACATCATCAAACCGGTTCTGCCGTCTGAACTGCTGACCGACGAAACCAAATACCTGATCAACCCGACCGGCCGCTTCGTTATCGGCGGCCCGCAAGGCGACTGCGGTTTGACCGGCCGTAAAATCATCGTCGATACCTACGGCGGCGCAGCTCCGCACGGCGGCGGCGCATTCTCCGGCAAAGACCCGTCCAAAGTGGACCGTTCCGCCGCTTACGCCTGCCGCTATGTTGCGAAAAACATCGTAGCCGCCGGCTTGGCAACCCAATGCCAAATCCAAGTTTCCTACGCCATCGGCGTTGCCGAACCGACTTCGATTTCCATCGACACTTTCGGCACCGGCAAAATCAGCGAAGAAAAACTGATTGCCCTGGTTCGCGAACATTTCGACCTGCGCCCTAAAGGCATCGTCCAAATGCTCGACCTGCTGCGCCCAATTTACAGCAAGTCCGCCGCCTACGGCCACTTCGGCCGCGAAGAGCCTGAATTTACTTGGGAGCGCACCGACAAAGCAGCAGCATTACAAGCAGCCGCAGGCGTGTAAACTTCCGCATTTGAGGCCGTCTGAAAAGCAAAACGTTTTCAGACGGCCTTTTTCCTTATACAATAGCCACTTGAATTTCTATATACATTCTGAATAAAGGATACGGATTATGTTCGGCAAACAACTTTTTGAAGAAGTCAGCTCCAAAATCAGCGAAACCATCGCCAACAGCCCTGCCAAAGATATGGAGAAAAACGTTAAAGCCATGTTCGGCAGCGCGTTCAACCGCATGGATTTGGTGACCCGCGAAGAATTCGACATCCAACAACAGGTTTTGATTAAAACCCGCACCAAACTGGCCGAATTGGAAGCCCGTTTGGCCAAACTCGAAGCCGCTCAAGAGCCTGAAGAAGCTGCTTTGAAAGCTGCCGAAGCCGCTGCTGAAGAAGCTGTTGCCGAAATCAAACAACAAACCGAAGCTGCCGAATAAGGCCGTCTGAAATATGTCGCTTGCTTTGGTTTACAGCCGCGCCTTAAGCGGCATGAATGCGCCGTTGGTCGAAGTGGAAGCTCACCTTGCCAACGGCTTGCCACATTTCAATATCGTCGGTTTGCCCGATACTGAAGTTAAAGAAAGCCGTGACCGTGTGCGTGCCGCCATCATCCAAAGCGGTTTCGACTTTCCCGCCAAGAAAATTACCGTCAACCTCGCACCGGCCGACCTCCCAAAAGAATCCGGCCGTTTCGATTTGCCGATTGCCTTAGGTATTCTTGCCGCATCAGGACAAATCAATCCTAAAAAGCTCGCCCAATATGAGTTTGCCGGCGAATTGGCACTGTCCGGTCTGTTGCGTCCTGTACGCGGCGCGCTGGCCATGGCATGGCAGGGAATGCAGGCAGGCCGTTCGTTCGTATTGCCGCAAGAAAATGCCGAACAGGCTGCCGTCATGCGCGGTATCGCGGTTTATGGTGCGTGTTCTTTAGGCGAAGTGGCCGCACATTTAAACGATATCGAACCGTTGACACAAACCGAATGCAAGCTGACGCACAGGCCGTCTGAACAAAGTAAAATACCTGATTTAGCCGATGTCAAAGGCCAACATACCGCTCGCCTTGCATTGGAAATCGCAGCGGCAGGCGGGCACAGCCTGTTGATGATGGGCCCGCCGGGTACGGGCAAATCCATGCTTTCACAACGTTTGCCCGGTATCCTCCCACCTTTGACCGAAGACGAATTGGTCGAAGTATGGGCATTGCGTTCGCTCCTGCCCAACCATCAACAGCAACTCGACAGCAACCGTCCTTTCCGCAGTCCTCATCACAGCGCCAGCTCGGCTGCCATGGTAGGCGGCGGTTCAGACCCACGTCCGGGCGAAATCTCATTGGCGCACCACGGAGTGTTGTTTTTAGACGAATTGCCCGAGTTTGACCGTAAAGTATTAGAAGTATTGCGCGAGCCTTTGGAAAACGGCGAAATCCATATTTCCCGCGCCGCACGCCAAGCAGTTTATCCGGCCAAGTTCCAACTTGTCGCCGCCATGAACCCCTGCCCTTGCGGCTATCTTGGCCATCCGTCCAAACCTTGCCGCTGTACGCCTGAAAGCGTTGCCCGCTACCGCAACAAAATTTCAGGGCCATTGCTCGACCGTATTGATTTAACCATCGAAGTACCCAGCCTTTCTGCTGCCGAATTGATGCAACAAGAAGCAGGCGAATCCAGTGCCACCGTATTGGAACGCGTTACCGCCGCACGCAAAATCCAATATAACCGACAAGGCAAAGTCAATGCAGAACTGAGTGTCAGCGAGCTCGATGGCAAAGTCCGCATCCAAAAAGAAGCGCAAGAAGCCTTGGGAACCATGCTCGAAAAACTGTCCCTTTCCGCCCGAAGTTTCCACCGCATCATGCGCGTTGCCCGTACGCTTGCCGATTTGGCAGGCGACGAAGAAGTCAGCAAAACACATGTGATGAAAGCCATCGGCTTCCGTCGCGCTCTTTAACTTTTCAGACGGCCTGAATCTTTATGTTTAAGTAAAACTAGAGTAAACAAAGCATCAGGATTTTGCCGTCTATAACGGTTATTGATAAAATATCGAATCCAAACTCAGACAGTCTCCTTTCAGGCCGTCTGAACACATTATTACAAGGTAAGTCATGAAAAAATCTACACAATATGGCAAAGGCTTGGCCGGTTTCTTTTTCGGCCTGATACTGGCAACAGGTATTATTGCCAGTATTTTGTTCTTCTTGAACCAAGGCAAGCAAAACGTTTTCAAAGAGCTGACTCAGCCTAAACAAAGCGAAGAACCTGAAATCCTGAAACCTCAGGACAAAGCAGAGAAACGCCCAGCTACCGACACTTCATCTACCCAAGCAGATGAAGAAAAAGCCAAAGCAGAAAAAGAAGCGGCAGAGAAAGAAGCCAAAGCTAAAGAAGAGGCTGAAAAGGCTGCCAAAGAAGCTGAAGAAAAAGCTCAAGCAGAAAAAGAAGCTCAGGAAAAAGCCGAACAAGCAGCCAAAGAAAAAACAGAGCAAGCTGCTGCTGATAAAGCCGAACGCGAAGCTAAGGAAAAAGCTGCGAAAGCTGAAGCAGAAAAAGAAGCTACTAAGAAAAAACTGGCCGAGAAAAAAGCCGAGTTAGAGAAAAAACGCGCAGAAAAAGTCAAAGCAGAAAATGAAGCTGCCAATAAAGCTGCCAAAGACAAAAAAGCAGCCGACCAGCTGACAGACAAACAAAAAGAGCGTGCCGAGCGCAAACTGGCCGAGAAAAAAGCGGCCGAAGCCAAGAAACAAAACAAGCCGACACCTGAGCAAATCCTCAACAGCGGCAGCATCGAAAAAGCACGTAAAGCAGCAAATGCCTCTGCAACAAAAGAAAGCAGCAACGCTGTAAGTAAACAGTCAGCAGAAAAAGCCGAAACAGCTGCTAACAGCGGTAAAAAAGCATTCCTGCAACTTGGTTCATATGCAGACCGCTCCAGCGCAGACTCACAACGTGCAAAATTGGCTATTTTAGGTGTTTCTTCAAGAGTGGTTGAATCGCAAAACGGCGACAAAACCATTTACCGAGTTCAAAGTAACACTATGCCGCAGGAAGCCGCTGTAAAACTGCAAAAAAACCTGCAAGGCCATAATATCAACAGCTTGATTCGTTCTACCAAATAATGGAATCACTGATGAAGCAGAGTATAAAACAAACCATTGCCGCACTCGGCCTGAGCCTGCTCAGTCTGAGTGCTCAGGCTGCTACCGAGGGCGTGGACTATACTGTCCTCAGTCGCCCTATCCCGCAGCAACAAGCCGGCAAAATTGAAGTGCTTGAGTTTTTCGGCTACTTCTGCGTCCATTGTTACCATCTCGATCCGGTTTTGTTGCAACACAGTAAAACCTTTGCTAAAGATGTTTCCTTACGGACGGAGCACGTCGTTTGGATGCCTGAAATGTTGGGTTTGGCCAAAATTGCCGCAGCCGTTAATCTTTCAGGCTTGAAATATCAAGCCAATCCAGTCATCTTCAAAGCAGTTTACGAACAAAAAATCAACTTGGCTGATACCAATGTATTCCGATCATGGGTGGGTAAACAGACGAGTTTTGACAGTAAAAAACTGCTTCAAACCTACAACAGTCCTGCTGCCGCATCGGCTGCTGCAAAAATGCAGCAATTGACGGAAACTTATCGAATTGAAAACACACCAACTGTCATCGTCGGTGGAAAATACAAAGTCAATTTCAACGGTACCGATTGGAAAGCCGGCATGAAAACCATAGACGAGCTCATCGTCAAAGTCCGCCGCGAACAATCCTCAAAACCACTTTAACTATTCAACAAAAGAAAGACGGCCTCAAGGCCGTCTGAAAACTTATGGACATTCTGATTTTATTTAAAGCACTTATTCTCGGTATCATCGAAGGTTTAACTGAGTTTCTCCCTATTTCCAGTACCGGTCACTTAATTGTATTCGGTGACTTAATGAACTTTCAAAGCAACGGAAAAGTATTTGAAATTGCTATCCAACTCGGTGCAGTATTAGCCGTCGTATTCGAATACCGCCAACGATTTACCCATATCATAAAAGGATTGGGTAAAGAACGAACAGCCAATCGCTTTGTACTGAATTTATTTATTGCCTTCATACCTGCCGCGATTGTGGGTCTATTGTTCAGCAAACAAATTAAATTACACCTTTTCAACCCAATTACCGTTGCTACCATGCTGGTACTAGGTGGTTTCTTCATTTTATGGGTTGAAAAACGCCAAGCAAAAACCAAACCTAAAGTCAATCATGTAGATGATATGCGCCCAATCGACGCATTTGTTGTAGGATGCGCCCAAATTTGTGCCCTTATCCCTGGTACATCACGTTCAGGCAGTACCATCATGGGCGGTATGCTATGGGGACTGGAACGTAAAACAGCTACTGAGTTCTCATTCTTCCTTGCCGTACCGATGATGATTGCGGCAACAGGTTACGATATCTTAAAAAACTACAAACTCTTTACCTTGCAAGATGTCGGACAAATTGCTATCGGTTTTATCGCAGCATTTATCGCCGGTTTATTGGCAGTAAAAGCATTGCTGAAATTTGTCTCCAGTAAAAACTATGTGCCTTTTGCCTACTACCGTATTGTATTTGGTGGTCTGATTCTCCTTACTTGGATGCTGGGCTGGGTCAGCTGGAG
>NZ_KV821610.1:0-306 GCF_001815685.1 Neisseria sp. HMSC056A03 | reverse complement strand
CATACCTGATTGAGTGCGTTTACTCTGACAACGGTACGGAATATAAAGGCTTGGCCAACCATGCTTTCGGTGTAGCCTGTTATGAGAACGGGATTGGTCAAAAGTTTACCCGGGTTGCCCGTCCGCAGACCAACGGTAAGGCGGAACGGGTTATCCGCACCCTGATGGAGATGTGGCATGGGAAACAGTTGTTTGACAGTCCGGAACACCGGCGAAAGGAGTTGTGCCGCTTTGTTAATTTCTATAACACTGTGAAGCCGCACCGCAGTTTGAACGGCGATACGCCGTTTGAGGTCTTGCAGGCTT
>NZ_KV821609.1:0-452 GCF_001815685.1 Neisseria sp. HMSC056A03 | reverse complement strand
CCGGTTGCATACACCAAAGCCGACGGCACCAAAGTGTACAAACACACCGACGGCAACTTCTACGATGCACCCAACGGTGCAGGTAACCAAGTTGCAGCAGCGGATGTGATTACCAGCCTGCAGAATGCGGCCGGCAGCACAACCGCACCGACCACCTTGGCCAACGTGAAGGACAATCTGGCCGATACCGCTGCAGCCGTTACCAACCCGACCGGTAACGACCGCACCACCTTGTCTGCCAACAAAGGCCACAACGCCGCCACCGTCAACGACGTATTGAACGCCGGCTTCACCGTACAAGGCAACGGGGTTGACGAAGATTTTGTCACCCATGGCGATACCGTTAATTTTGTTAACGGCCAAGGTACCGTAGCCAACGTCAGCAGCACTGGCGGTGTAACAACGGTTAAGTTCGATACCCCGATGACCTATGTTGACACAGCGGGCACTCC
>NZ_KV821608.1:0-1983 GCF_001815685.1 Neisseria sp. HMSC056A03 | reverse complement strand
TATTTGAAACAAAAACAGCCGAAAATCTTTGTTTAGGTTTCGGCTGTCGGGGAAAAAGGAATTTTGCAAAGGTCCCAGCCGCTTTCCAAACGTTTGCGTGGCGGCACCAAGCTGCCTGCGCCTATCATCACGTCGTCTTCAATGACGGTATCGTCCAGAATAATTGTACCCATCCCGATCAACACACGATCGCCGATGCGGCAGCCGTGCAGCATGACTTTGTGTCCGACGGTTACGTCTTCGCCGATGATAAGGGGCGAACCTTCAGGCTTTTCCGCGTTTTTGTGCGAAACGTGCAAGACACTGCCGTCCTGTACATTGCTGCGCGCGCCGATGCTGATGCTGTTTACGTCGCCGCGCAACACGGCATGCGGCCAAACGGATACGTCTTCGGCAAGCGATACTTCGCCGATGATGACGGAGGTCTCGTCGATGAGGCAGGATTCGCGGATTTGGGGAGTATGGTCTAAGAAGGGGCGGATAGGGTTCATGTTGTTTCTTTCTTTTTGATAGTGTGGCAGGTTTCAGACGACCTGCGGCTCGGTATGGCGAAAGTATGCCGTTTTGACGCAGGTGAGGCAAGGGCGGTGTCTCCCGAGATGTCGTCATGTCTTTGTAAACAATATTTTTTATGGTTATAGAACCATTTTCCGTTAGGCCTGCATCTCTTGTTTACCGAAGGTGGAAAATTGTCCGTTATTATCTTGTAGTTACAAGTAGCTGCAAATCATTCTCTTGCCATTTGAATTGGAATGATATATATTTTAAAAAAATATTTCATAAAATAACGAAACCTGATGGTTTGTTTTCAAACAGGTTTGGTGGGTTTCCAATCCCACAAACCTTGGCTTCCATCCCATATCCGTTTTCAAATCTATCTAATCCACCTTGTTTAAATAAAGGCGGCCGGAAGGTCGTCTGAAACTGTATGAAGGATATTCACATTAGCGGAACACAAGAGCTGACTTTTGCCAAACGGCTGAAAGAGCAAACCACCACCGTTCACGACAGCGTGGACAACTTAGTTATGTCTGTCGAGCCGTTTACCAACAAAGAGAACTACATCAAATTTTTGAAACTGCAATCCGTGTTCCACAAAGCGGTCGATCATATCTATAAAGACCCCGAGTTGAACAAAGCCATTCCCGAGCTGGAATACATGGCGCGTTACGACGCGGTAACGCAAGACTTGGCGGATTTGGGCGACAAACCTTACGAATACGGCAAACCGCTGCCGCATGAAACCGGCAATAAAGCCATCGGTTGGCTGTATTGCGCCGAAGGTTCCAATTTGGGCGCGGCATTTTTGTTTAAACACGCGCAAAAGCTGGATTACACCGGCGAACACGGCGCGCGCCACCTCGCTCCCCATTCGAACGGCCGCGGCAAACATTGGCGTGCTTTTGTCGAGCATCTGAATGCTTTGGGTTTAAGCCCTGAAGCTGAAGCCGAAGCGATTCAAGGTGCAAAAGATGCATTTGCGTTCTACAAAGTCGTTCTGCGCGAAACATTTGACCTGCCTGCAGGTGCGGAAGCTCCGGAAGGCTTTGTTCCGCATCGTCATTAATGGTTTGACGATATAAGTAGAGGTCGTCTGAAACACATCTGTATGCACGGATTCATAAATTCCGTTTTCAGACGACCTTCATACTGATGCAAGTTTAGTACCGTTTGGTTATCCGCATTTGCGGTATATTTTAATTGGTTTGATGTAAATAATTATCAAATATTTTATCACCAACATTCCAAAATACCATTATCACATTTAGGAGTTTGACCATGAAGGAATCATTTAAATTAAGTATGTTGGCGATTGCTTGCAGCATCGCATTGAGTGCATGCGGCTCAAGCGGTGGTGGTACGCCGTCTGCACAGCCTGCACCGACCCCGCAACAGCCGGGCAATAATTCCGGCTCGGGCGGAGGAGGTGATTCAAAACAAACAGAAGAAGCTAAGAAAGCTGAAGAAGCCAAGAAAGCTGAA
>NZ_KV821607.1:0-61910 GCF_001815685.1 Neisseria sp. HMSC056A03 | reverse complement strand
CAGTAATCCCGATGGAAAGCCCGATAAAAAGCCTGATGGTAATCCTGATGGAAAGCCAGATAAAAAACCTGATGATAATCCCGATGGAAATCCCGATAAAAAACCTGATCCGGATGAAGATCCATCTAATAAAGATAAAGATCAAAGAAAAGAAGATAAAAAAAATGACAAGAAAGAAGATTCAAAAGGCTTACTTTGTGATTTTTTTCCAAACATTTTAGCTTGCGACAAAATGGGCAAACCTCAAGAAGGTATGTTCGATGACATTAAAATTCCACAGGTGACTGATGAAAAAACGTGGGATAGTGACAATTTCTTGCCGCCAAATGGCGTTTGTCCTCAACCCAAAAGCTTCAACATTTGGGGAAGACCGGTACAAATAAGTTATGAACCGCTCTGCGTTTTCATGGAAAAAGTTCGTTTTGCTGTTCTGCTTGGATTCATTATCATGTCCGCCTTTATCGTTTTTGGTTCTTTGAGAAAGGGATAATATGCCGTTGCTCGCCGGTTTGATTCCTCTTTTGGGAATCCTGTTAAAAATGCTCATTGTCAGAATAATTATTGCTACTGGAATGACATTTGTAACATATGCAGGCTATATGATTGCGCTAAATAAATTTAAGGATTACACCCTTAATGCCATTAATTCCATGCCGTCTGATATTCTTAATTTACTTTTGATCGGTGGTTTTGGCCAAGGTCTCGGTTATTTATTCGGCGCATTTAGCTTTTATATTGGAATGAGTACATTAAATAAATTAACTTTTGTTATGCCAAGGTAGATTTATGATTTATTTGTTTACTGGGAATATGGGCACCGGCAAGACCTCGCGTGTAGTGTCCATGATTCTCAACAACGAAGACGGCTTATTTAAAATGAAGCTTGAAGACGGTACTGAAGTAGATCGTCCGCTTTATTTTTGCCATATCGACGGCTTGGATAAACGCAAATTCAATGCTCATGAACTCACTGAAGAAGAAATAATGTCTGCACCGTTGCGCGATATTATTCCCCAAGGCGCCGTCTTGATTATAGATGAAGCGCATTATACCTATCCTGTTCGCGCTGCTGGTCGTCCAGTTCCGCCCTATATCCAAGAATTAACCGAACTTCGTCACTACGGCCATACGGTTATCTTAATGACCCAGCATCCAAGTCAGCTTGACGTGTTCGTACGCAATCTAGTTTCAAAACATACGCACCTTGAACGTAAAGCAGTAGGTATGAAGCAATATACCTGGTACAAATGCGTAACCAATCTTGATAATCCCGCCGGTGTCAGTGGTGTTGAATCAGCTAGTTGGAAACCGCCTAAAGATGCTTTCAAATATTACAAATCATCCAGCCAGCATCAGAAGTTTAAAAAGAATATTCCGCTTGCTGTTTGGGCTTTGATAGGTATATTTGCTTTCATTTCTTGGAAAGGTTACAACGTCTATCAGATTTATAAACAAGGTAGCGGCCAAATTGAAGAAGTTCAATCTGTTTCTGATTCCCATGTAAGTGAACAGCAGGTAATCAATGAAACTGATCAACCTAAAATTCAACAAGATATAAATTCAAACCTTAAGGCTACAGATTTTGTACCTACTCTAGCCGAAAAACCTGAAAGTAAACCAATTTATGACAATGTAAGACAAGTTAAAACGTTTGAATATATTGCCGGTTGCGTTGAAGGTGGTAATAGTGGTTGTACTTGTTATAGCACCCAAGGAACGCCGCTAAAAGAAGTGACTAAGGCAATGTGCAAAGACTACGTTAAAAACGGCTTGCCGTTTAACCCGTATAAGGATGAGCATCAAACCGCGCAACAGCCACAAATAGCATCGCAGACAGCCTACACGCCTGAAAATGGTCAAGTGCTTACGATGGGCGGTAAAAGTCCTCAAAACCTGATGTATGACGGCTATGTTGAAGCAGGCGAAAAAACAGGATTCCAAAACGGTGCTAAGGTCGGCAGTTAAGAGATATTTATTTAATTGTTGATGTAGCCTAAGCGGAATCAACGGTTAAATAAATATCAATGGGGTGCGGGAACTCCCGCCTTTTTGAAATTGGGTAAATTAAATTGAAACCTGTAAATCGTTTTAACTAAGGCGGTTTACAGGTTTTTGTTTAGCGCAAAACAAAGCCTGGGCGGTTTAGGCAGTAAAACGGCCAAAGCAAAAAGCTGCACAAAAGAAATGCCGAATCGCCCATTTATCCTAAAGATTGAATACCATCATAGCCGTGCAAATAGGCTGAATCATAAGGAAAATGCAATGAATGTAATAGGATTCGATATTTCCAAAGATACCATAGACGTAACTTTGCTTAGAAACAGCGGCCGAGTAGACTATATTAAAATAGCCAATGCCTGCGAAGGTTTCGAAAAACTAAATGACTGGATACGATCCAAACGTATACGCAAAATCAGTATCAGCATGGAAGCAACCGGCATTTATTACGAAGAAGCTGCTGACTATTTCAGTGCAATTTATCAAGTCTTCGTTATAAATCCTCTGAAAATTAAAGAATACTCAAAAAGCCAGTTCAGTCACACAAAAACCGACAAAGCCGATTCAAGGTTGATAGCAGAATACACAAAACGCCATTTAGACAAACTCACGCCGTTCAAGCCGTCTGAAAATCCAACCTTGTACAAACTGATAAGCCTGCTTCAGCAACTCAAACAACAGCAAAACGAAAGTCAAAATAGATTGCACGCCGCAAAAGATGCCTTTATTCGTGCCACACACGAAGCAATCATATTGCTCTTGGCCAAACAGATAGACCAAACGGCCAAGCGTATAGACCTCATGATTCAGCAACAAGATAGCCTGAATATGCATTACAAAAATCTGCAAACAATTCCCGGTATAGGCAAAGATACTGCTGCAATCCTGCTCCATCATCTCACAGACAAACAATTTAAGACGGCCAACCAATTCGTATCATTCGCCGGATTAAGTCCGCGAATTGAACAATCAGGAACCAGCGTAAATAAAAAAGGCAGATTAAGCCGCTACGGTCACCGCCGGCTTAAACGCGCCTTGTTTATGCCCGCGCTTGTTGCCTATCGAATTAAAGCCTTTCCTAAGTTAGTTCAAAACTTATCTCAAAAGCCTAAAATGGTCGTCATTGTTGCTTTGATGCGCAAACTCGCCAAAATCGCTTACTACATCCATAAAACACAAAAGCCGTTCGAAAAAATGCGCTATCAAATAGCTTAACAAAAGCAAACAAAAGAAAACGGCTACCGTAAAAGCAGCCGTGACTTGTTGCATTCGATGGAAAAGCAATAATTAAATGTTAAGTAAAAACAATTAGATATAAAATAAATCGCAATTCATATTTGACAATGCTATATACCATCTTTTGTTTCAAAATCCGTGTACCTAATCAATAAAATAAATAATAACTATTATCATACGCATTAAAAAGTGTTAGTCTGAACCTGTCCCAGCTTTTAGCGCAGGTTTTCTCATGCCCGATTTTTCGATGTCCAATTTGGCCGTTGCCTTTTCCATCACGTTGGCTGCCGGTTTGTTTACCGTATTAGGCAGCGGCTTGGTGATGTTTTCCAAAACGCCCAATCCGCGCGTGTTGTCGTTCGGTTTGGCATTTGCCGGTGGTGCGATGGTGTATGTTTCCCTGACGGAGATTTTCAGTAAATCCAGTGAGGCGTTCGCTGAAATTTATGATAAAGACCACGCGTTTGCGGCGGCGACCATGGCATTTTTGGCCGGTATGGGCGGCATTGCGCTGATTGACCGCCTGGTGCCGAACCCGCATGAAACCTTAGACGCGCAAGACCCGTCGTTTCAAGAAAGTAAACGCCACCATATTGCGCGAGTTGGCATGATGGCGGCGTTTGCGATTACGGCGCACAACTTTCCCGAAGGCTTGGCGACATTTTTTGCCACCTTGGAAAATCCGGCGGTCGGGATGCCTTTGGCCTTTGCGATTGCCATCCATAATATTCCGGAGGGCATTTCCATCGCCGCGCCGGTTTATTTTGCCACCCGCAGCCGTAAGAAAACGGTATGGGCGTGCCTGCTATCCGGCTTGGCCGAGCCTTTGGGAGCGGCCTTGGGCTATTTGGTTTTACAGCCGTTTTTGTCGCCTGCCGTGTTTGGTTCGGTGTTCGGCGTGATAGCCGGCGTGATGGTGTTTTTGGCGTTGGACGAGCTGCTGCCGGCCGCCAAACGCTATTCAGACGGCCACGAAACTGTTTACGGTCTGACAACGGGTATGGCGGTGATTGCTGTCAGCCTGGTATTGTTCCATTTTTAAAACCCGTATGCCAAAGGCCGTCTGAAATGATTCAGACGGCCTTTTTGCGTTATAATCCGCACATCAAAAATAACCTTAATTTCACAAAGTTCCATCATGTTAGACAAATACAATCCAGCCGAAATCGAATCCAAACATTATCAAAACTGGGAAGAGCAGGGCTATTTCCAACCCGATATGGATTTGACGAAACCGTCTTTCTCCATCCAACTGCCGCCGCCCAACGTAACCGGCACGCTGCATATGGGCCATGCCTTCAACCAAACCATCATGGACGGCCTGACCCGCTACTACCGCATGAAAGGCTGCAACACTGCCTGGATTCCCGGCACCGACCACGCGGGCATCGCCACGCAAATTGTGGTCGAGCGTCAGCTTGCCGCGCAAAACGTGTCCCGTCATGACTTGGGCCGCGAAAAATTCTTGGAAAAGGTGTGGGAATGGAAAGAAGTTTCCGGCGGCACGATTACGCAACAGATGCGCCGCGTGGGCTGTTCCGCAGACTGGACGCGCGAGTATTTCACAATGGACGACGTGCGCGCCGAAACCGTGACCGAAGTGTTCGTGCGCCTGTTTGAGCAAGGCTTGATTTACCGCGGCAAACGCTTGGTGAACTGGGATCCGGTTTTGGGTACCGCAGTGTCTGATTTGGAAGTGGAAAGCGTGGAAGAACAAGGCTCTATGTGGCACATCCGCTATCCGCTGGCGGACAATCCTGCCGAAGCCGTTATCGTGGCGACCACCCGTCCCGAAACGCTGCTGGGCGACGTGGCCGTAGCCGTCAACCCTGAAGACGAACGTTACACCCACTTAATCGGCAAAGAATTAATCCTGCCGCTGACCGGCCGCACCATTCCCGTGATTGCTGACGAATACGTTGAAAAAGACTTCGGCACAGGCTGCGTGAAAATCACGCCTGCGCACGACTTCAACGACTACGAAGTCGGCAAACGCCACGACACGCGTTTGGTTAACGTGTTCGATTTGGAAGCCAAAGTGTTGGCAAACGCCGAAGTGTTCAACTTCAAAGGCGAAGCGCAACAAGGCTTTGCCCTGCCTGAAAAATACGCAGGCTTGGACCGTTTTGCCGCGCGCAAACAAATGGTTGCCGATTTGCAGGAACAAGGCTTTTTGGTCGAAATCAAACCGCACACGCTGATGACGCCGAAAGGCGACCGCACCGGCTCAGTGATTGAGCCGATGCTGACCAGCCAATGGTTTGTCGCCATGTCCGCCACGCCAAACGGCGGCGAGTCTGACAGCGAATTCAAAGGCTTAAGCCTCGCCGACAAAGCCAAAAAAGCCGTCGATAGCGGCGCGGTACGCTTCATCCCCGAAAACTGGGTCAACACCTACAACCAATGGATGAACAACATCCAAGACTGGTGTATCTCGCGCCAACTGTGGTGGGGTCATCAAATCCCTGCATGGTACGACAACGAAGGCAATGTGTATGTTGCCCGCAATCAGGAAGAAGCCGAAAAACAAGCCGGCAAAACCGGTTTGACCCGCGAAGAAGACGTATTGGACACATGGTTCTCCTCCGCACTCGTGCCGTTTTCCACGCTCGGCTGGCCGTCTGAAACCGACGAACTCAAAGCCTTCCTGCCGTCCAATGTCTTGGTAACCGGCTACGAAATCATCTTCTTCTGGGTGGCGCGCATGATTATGATGACCACCCACTTCACCGGCAAAGTACCGTTTAAAGACGTGTACATCCACGGCATCGTGCGCGACCACGAAGGTAAAAAAATGTCCAAATCCGAAGGCAACGTCATCGACCCTGTCGATTTGATCGACGGTATCGACTTGGAAAAACTGTTGGTAAAACGTACCACCGGCCTGCGCAAACCCGAAACCGCGCCGAAAGTGGAAGAAGCAACCAAAAAACTCTTCCCCGAAGGCATCCCCAGCATGGGCGCGGACGCATTGCGCTTCACCATGGCGAGCTACGCCAGCCTCGGCCGCAGCGTCAACTTCGACTTCAAACGCGCCGAAGGCTACCGCAATTTCTGCAATAAATTGTGGAACGCCACCAACTTCGTGTTGATGAACACCGAAGACAAAGACTGCGGTCAAGACGAAATGCAGCCTTTGGCATTTACCTTTGCCGACCAGTGGATTATCGGCAAACTCCAACAAACCGAAGCCGCCGTAGCCGAAGCCTTTGAAACCTACCGCTTCGACCTCGCCGCGCAAATCCTGTACGAATTCGTGTGGAACGAATATTGCGACTGGTACATCGAGCTGGCAAAAGTGCAAATCCAAACCGGCTGCCCGACAACCCAGCGCACCACACGCCGCACCCTCGTGCGCGTACTCGAAACCATCCTGCGCCTGCTGCACCCAATCATGCCTTTTATTACCGAAGAGCTGTGGCAGGTCGTTGCGCCTCTGGCCAATGCCAAAACCGCCGACAGCATCATGTTGGCCGCCTATCCGCAAGCCGATAAAGAAAAAATCGTTCAGACGGCCTTCGACAAAATGGCCGCATTGAAAGACTTGGTGGAAGAAGTGCGCAAACTGCGCGGCGAAATGGGTATCGCGCCAAACGTCAAAGCACCGCTCTTCGTCGAAGGCAGTGCAGAACTCGAAGGCCTGCTCAAATACCTGCCATCGCTGACCCGACTGACCGAAGCCAAGCTGGTGGACAACCTGCCCGAAGCGGAAGATGCACCTGTCGCCGTCTGCAACGGCGCACGCCTGATGCTGAAAGTCGAAATCGACAAAGCCGCAGAAACCGCCCGTTTGAGCAAAGAAGCCGAGAAGCTGCAAAAAGCCTTGGACAAACTCAATGCCAAGCTCTCCAAACCCGGCTATACCGAAAAAGCCCCGGCGCATTTGGTGGAAAAAGACAAAGCTGATTTGGCAGAGTTGCAGGACAAAATGACGAAGGTTGAAGCGCAGTTGGCGAAGTTGAAAGGGTAGTATTGTTTGGTTGTAAGAAAGGCAGCCTGAAAACGGTGAGGTGATTTTCAGGCTGCTTTAATTAGAAATAAGGAACAAATTATGTTGGTGAATAATGATAAAAAAAGATACAGCTATAACAATATTGATACTAGAAATAAAAAATTTATCCATAAAAATTTTAATAAAACCACTAGCTACCACTCTAACTTTTCCCACTCCAAATTTATCAATGCCTCTTTTATAGGTGCTAAATTTAAATTTAGTTCACTATTTGGCTCTACTTTTGATAATTGTTACTTAAGGGGAACACTATTCAGAAAATGCAACTTAAAAGAATGTATTTTTAAAAATTGTATTATATCATCCTCCTTATTTGAAAACAGCAAACTAGAGAGTTGTTATTTTGAGAATTGCAAAATTCTTAATTCCCCATCATTATCAAATGCTATTTTGCATAATAAAGAAAATATTACTAATGAAATCCTAGAACAGTACCCTCAAGAACATTGTTTCAGTAAACAATTAATTGAAGAGGTTAAGTTACTAAAGAAAAATGAATTCATTCGTAAATCTTCTATTTTGCATTTAAAAAAACAACGGATAGAAACAGTTTCACTAAAAGTTCTCGTAGAAGAGTTTGGTGAAGAATTCTTAATTAATAACCTAAAAAATCTGAATATTATGGTAACTCGCAATTTTTCATCGCTAAGTTACATAACCAACATCTTGAAAAAAATACAGAATAATGATAAAAAGGAATTCCTCGGCTCCACTACGCTTGATATTCCAAAATTGACTGATGAATGCTCGTCTACGGACTGATGCGAGGTTAAGGCTTTCATTTTAAATATGTTGATGGAGGGATTGCCTATGGTGATGGATTGTTTTACTGTTTTAAGTTTTGTTTCATTAGTTGTTTACAAAATTATGTTGAACGTCAATATCAAGTGGTCTAGTGGGGTTCTAATAGCAAGCATAGGTTGGGTCAAGACCCAACAAAACCGTTAAATTATCTGTTTTGTGTTAGATTTTTAACCCAAGTTACCAAAAGGCCGTCTGAAACTTAAATTTCAGACGGCCTTTTTCTTTTTTTTAATCCATCACATTCAATCAAACCAAACGATCTGACTTTCATCCACGCTGATGCAGATTTCCTGTCCGGTTTGCGGTTTGTCCGTATTGTGGTCGGCGTGGGGATACCAAATCAAATCGCCGTATTGCGGATGGGCGAGGGTGAGGCGTGTACCTTCGGCGAGGGGGACGGCTTCGTTGATGCGGACGGCTGTGCCGTTTGGGTCGAATCGGATGGCGTGTTGGGGGATGTAGCGTGTGTCGCCGGTGTTGGCCAAACCGAGCAGCAAGGCGGCTTGGGCATTGACGGGGCGGCGGATAAGGGTTTCCGGCGTGCCGTGTTGGAGGATGCGGCCTTCGTGCATGATGGCGATGGTGTCGGCCATGGTGCAGGCTTCCTCGGCGGAGTGGGTGACGAGGATGGCGGGGATGTTTTGACTGCGGATGCGTTCGGCGGTCAGGGTGCGCAGGTGGTGGCGCAGGTGGGTGTCGAGGCTGGAGAAGGCTTCGTCCAAGAGCAACAGCGACGGGCGCGTGATTAGGGCGCGCGCGAGGGCGAGGCGTTGCTGTTCGCCGCCGGAGAGGCTTTCGGGTTTGCGTTGCGCTTCGTGTTCCAAACCGATGTCGCGCAAGGCCTGCATGGATTGTTCTTCGATTTCGGCTTTGGGCAGGCGGCGCATTTTGAGGCCGAAGCCGACGTTGTCGAGAGCGGTTAAATGCGGCAAAAGGGCGTAGTCTTGAAACATCAGCGAGATATTGCGTTTTTCAGACGGCGTGTCGGTGATGTTGTCGCCGTGGAGCCAGACTTCGCCGCTGTCGGGACGCACCAGGCCGACGATGGTTTTGAGCAGGGTGGATTTGCCGCAGCCGGAGCGGCCGAGTACGGCGAGGATTTCACCTGCTTCGACGTTTAGGTTGATGTCTTGGGCAACGGTTTTGCTGCCGAAGCGTTTGTTGATGTTTTTGAGTTGCAACATGGTTTCAGACGGCCTTTAAAAATGGGGTCGGCAACGGATGCTGTCGAGCCATGCGGACAGCGGATGTTTGGGGTCGATCAGGCCGTATCGACGGCAGGCTTCGATCGTGACCAACTGGGCATCGTGCATCATGTGTCCGCCCAGCATGGCATCGAGCAGGGTGGGGATGTCCATCAATTCAAAACCGGCGACTTCGCCGTCTTGGTTGGCGGGTTGGAAGCCTTCGGGCAGGACGATGTCGAAGATATGCAGGATTTCGTTGTGGACACCGCGATTAACGGGGCGCAAACTATATATTTGGGCAGTCGGTCGGATATGGGGGGTTAACGAAGCGGGAATGCCTGCTTCTTCTTCGCCCTCGCGGCAGACGGCTTCAGACGGCCTCTCGCCGCTGCTGATGCCGCCGCCGGTCAGGTTGTCGAGTTTGTTCGGATCGACGGCTTTGTGCGGACTGCGGCGGCCTATCCAAAAGCGCAGACTGTTTTCTGTTTCGACCAATCCGTTCAAATGCACTGCCTGACTCATCAGGCCGAACGGACGAAAGGCGGCGCGTTCGAGTGCGCATAAAGGCTTGCCTGCCTGGTCGCAGATGTCGAACTTTTCACCGCGCCAACCTTTGAGCCAACCGCACTCGCGCCATTTTTGCGCCAGCGTTTGCAAACTGTCGCCCATTTCCGGCCAGCTGTCGGTTTCCAAATTCAGGCCGTCTGAAAGGGTTGACTGCCTGCCTGTCCAATCTTGCCCGAGGCGTTCGCGCCATAACGGGTTCAGACGGCCTAAAGGCAGGCCGTTGAGATACAGAATGCACCAATCGTCGGATGCGCCATAGCTTGTCTGCGCCCAATCCCACAATGCGTCGTGGACATTGGGGGTGAATACCTGTTCAAAACGGAAAGACTGAGACATGGCGCATCCTCCAAAAGAACTAAAGATACGTCGATTTTAGCCGTTTACGGCGAATTTGCAAAACGACCATACCCCCTGAAAACCGCTATAATAGAGTAAACCATCCGAAACGAGCACATGATCATGAGTGAATTGACCGATATCCTTTCCTACAACCAACATTTCGTTGAATCGGGAGAGTACGAAAAATATTTCACCGACAAATACCCCGGCCGCGAGCTGGCCATTCTTTCCTGCATGGACGCACGCATTATTGAATTGCTGCCCAATGCTTTAGGCTTGAAAAACGGCGATGCCAAGCTCATCAAAAACGCCGGTGCGCTGGTGACGCACCCTTGGGGTTCGGTGATGCGCAGTTTGTTGGTCGCCGTATTTGAACTCAAAGTCAAAGAAATCATGGTCATTGCCCACCACGACTGCGGTATGCGCGGATTGCACGCTGAAGAGTTCCTCCAACGCGTACACGACAGCAATATCCCCGACGACCGCATCGAAACCCTGCGCAATGCCGGTATCGATTTGGACGGCTGGCTGACCGGTTTTGACAACGTCGAAGACAGCGTGCGCCACACCGTCGAGCTGATTCGCAAACATCCGCTGATGCCCGACAACATCGCCATCCACGGCCTGGTCATCCACCCGACCACAGGCAAGCTCAACCTGATTGTTGACGGCAGCCTGCCTGCTTCAGACGGCCAAAACATCTAACGCAGACACCACCACGAAATGAAAAACATCGGATTATTCGGCGGCACGTTTGACCCCATCCACAACGGCCACCTTCACATCGCCCGCGCCTTCGCTGACGAAATCGGTTTGGACCTTGTCGTCTTCCTGCCGGCAGGCGACCCATACCACAAAGACAGCACGCGCACGCCGGCACAAGAGCGCCTCAATATGGTTGAACTCGCCATCGCCGACGAGCCGAAATTCGCCGCCAGCGACTGCGACATCGTCCGCGACGGCGCGACTTATACGTTTGACACCGTCCAAATCTTCCGCCAGCAGTTTCCCGGCGCGCAACTGTGGTGGCTGATGGGCAGCGACAGCCTGATGCAGCTGCACACATGGAAAAAATGGCAAACCCTCGTGCGCCAGACCCATATCGCCATCGCCATGCGCCAAGGCGACAACCTCAACAAAACCCCGCGCGAATTGCACGCATGGCTTGGCGAAGCCCTGCAAAACGGCAGCGTCCGCATCCTCAACGCGCCGCTGCACAACACCAGCTCCACCCAAATCCGTGCCAATCTTGCCAAAACGCACCATTCAGACGGCCTGCCGCAACCCGTCGCCCAATACATCCGCCAACACAAACTCTATGAAAAATAGCGTTTATTCAGGCAGATAAGCTATAATGCCGTCTGAAAACATTTCAACTAGGAAAATAATGAACGAACAAGAATTGCAAGACCTGCAAAAAATGGTCGAAGTGGCCGTAAACGCCCTCGAAGACATCAAAGCCAAAGACATCTCTGTTTTGGAAACCCAAGACAAAACCTCCCTGTTCGCCCGCATGATTATTGCCAGCGGCGACAGCACACGCCAAGTCAAAGCACTGGCGAACAACGTTGCCGTCGATTTGAAAGAAGCCGGTTTTGAAATCCTCAGCACCGAAGGCGACAGCGGCGAATGGACGCTCGTCGACGCAGGCGACCTCGTTGTCCACGTCATGCTCCCTGCCGTGCGCGACTTCTACGACATCGACACCTTGTGGGGCGGAGAAAAACCGAGTTTCCACGCCGGTATGCAAAAACCTTGGCACGCCGCCGACTAAAACGGTTTATCCATACAAAGGCCGTCTGAAACTTGAAAGCAAGCAAGTTTCAGACGGCCTTTTGCTATAATTCCATTCTTTTCACATTATTCAATTTATTGCACCATCATGCCCCACCCCGATTTCTCCCAAACACTCTCCAAAGACTGCCATTTCCTGCGTTCCGCCTTCAAAAATCCCAACAAATACGGCGGCTTGGCCAAAGTCGAAGAAAAATACCAAAAATCGCACGAAATCTTTTTGAAGCGTTTGGCCGCATTACCCAAGCCCGAATTCGACAACACGCTGCCCGTTCACGAAAAACTCGACGAAATCAAAAAAGCCATTGCCGAGAATCAGGTAACGATTATCTGCGGCGAAACTGGTTCGGGCAAAACCACGCAGTTGCCCAAGATTTGTTTGGAACTCGAGCGCGGGGCGGCGGGGCTGATCGGGCATACCCAGCCGCGCCGTTTGGCCGCGCGCTCGGTGGCGGAGCGGATTGCCGAAGAGCTGAAATCGGAAATCGGCGGCGCGGTGGGCTATAAGGTGCGCTTTACCGACCACACCTCGCGCGATGCCTGTGTCAAGCTGATGACCGACGGCATCCTGTTGGCAGAAACCCAGACCGACCGTTATCTTGCCGCCTACGACACGATTATCATCGACGAAGCGCACGAACGCAGCCTGAATATCGACTTTCTCTTGGGTTATTTGAAACAGCTCCTGCCGCGTCGCCCCGATTTAAAAGTCATCATCACCTCGGCAACCATAGATGCAGAACGCTTCTCCCAACACTTCAACGGCGCGCCTGTGCTGGAAGTGAGCGGACGGACGTATCCCGTCGAAATCCTCTATCGACCGCTAACCAGCAAAGACGAAGACGACGCAGAAGTGGAGCTGACCGACGCGATTGTCGATGCGGCAGACGAATTGGCGCGCTACGGCGAAGGCGATATTTTGGTGTTCCTGCCGGGCGAACGCGAAATCCGCGAAGCCGCCGAAGCCCTGCGCAAATCCACGCTGCGCCGCAACGACGAAATCCTGCCCCTGTTCGCACGCCTGTCGCACGCCGAACAGCACAAAATCTTCCACCCTTCGGGCGTAAAACGCCGCATCGTGTTAGCAACCAACGTCGCCGAAACTTCGCTCACCGTGCCGGGCATCAAATACGTCATCGACACCGGCCTCGCGCGTGTCAAACGCTATTCCGCACGGGCAAAAGTGGAGCAGCTTCATGTAGAAAAAATCTCCCAAGCCGCCGCCCGCCAACGCTCCGGCCGCTGCGGACGCGTCTCCGCAGGCGTGTGTATCCGCTTATTTTCAGAAGAAGATTTCAATAGCCGCCCCGAATTCACCGACCCCGAAATCGTCCGCAGCAACCTCGCCGCCGTCATCCTGCGCATGGCAGCGTTGAAACTGGGCGATGTGGCGGCATTCCCGTTTTTGGAAATGCCCGATTCGCGGTATATCAATGATGGATTTCAGGTGTTGTTGGAATTGGGGGCGGTGGAGGAGAATTAGATTGAAAACAGGCAACCTTAAAATGTGAAGCAGCCTGCACTTTTAAGGTTAACTTGAATAAAGTTTAGATAACTTAAATGTAGAAAACCAAGCGGCCAACTAACTGACGGCTTGGTTTTTGACCCACCCCTGACCCTAATTCTTACAACGGTGTTTCAGGTATTCGGTTTCCCTTTCTCCTAGCTGTATTCACAGCAACAGTTGTAAGCCGAGATTTTGATTTATCTTTGCGCTATGAATGCAAACAGGCATTTCATAGGGCTTAATCAATAATCATGATGATAAATCGTCAGGCTTAATATTGCCCAATGAATAGCATTTTATTTAAGACTGCTTTCGTGCCTTGGGGGTTTTAGGTATTTTACCATGAAGCTGGATATTCAATAATATTATCTACAGAAAACCCATGATTTAGCAATGCTTGCCGAACGAGAAAAGGCAAAGATTGAGTATATTTAGGGAAGTCATGACAAAACTCCCACCAAAACCTACCCATATTTTCAAGATCTTTACTGCTTAATTTATCAAAAAATCGAAGTAACTCGCTAATTCCTATTGATTGATTGAAAATAGTTTGCCATGTCGCTGCTTCTAAACTTTTATCATAATCGCCATAAATTTTCTCTTTTAAGATTACATAAAATTGTTCATTCCTTTGATAATGAATGATAAATTTATATTTTGGTACAAATTTATTATAGCCATCTTTTTTACCAATAAGAAGACTAAAAATTATTTTGCCTTCTACTTTAATAAATTCAATTTTAGATGTCTCTGCATTTTTGCGCCAATACAGCTTGAATGTGTTCCTGCGTAACTTGTATCCGAATAAATTCAATAAAGGTTTGAGCTGCTGCTCTGTTGCCAATTTTTCGCCCTTGCTCCATGCACTCACAACTGATTGTTGTGTTCGGCAAGTTTTAGCAATTTCAGTTTGCGTCCAACCATTATTCAATGCCAACCTGACGAGTTCTCTCGTCTGCTTAAATGGTTTTTTCTTTGTCTTTTCAGATTGTGTTTCTGTCTTTTCGGTTTGTTTGTTTTCCATAATACCCCCAATATGCCAATTAAAATGGCGATACCAAGTATAATATCGCCATTTATAGGCAAGGCAAAGGCTATTTTTTGCCTTTACCGCTATTCGCAGGATTTTGTGGATTCATCTGCCAGCCACGATTTCCCTGATTTTGTGAATACGTTTTATTTGTTCCTGACGTGCCTTTATTAGCATTGCTCATGTTTGATTGATGATTGGCTTGTTTATTGCTCATTTTAGTTCTACTCCTGAAAAAGATATTTAATCTGCTTGGTGAAACTGTGAATTGCTTTGCAATCACTCGGTGTTGATGGGATTGCAATTCTACGGTTATTTGGTGCTACCAAAATATTGTGCTTTTTCCTATTTTGTATTTTCCACCCCCTATTTAGTAGTGAATGAATAAAAGAATTGATTTTTGAATTGGTGCTAAATTTTTTCATGATTACCCCCATGACGATAGGTAGCATCATAAAAAATTCGTAGCAAAAGTTCCATTGATAAAAAGTTGATAAGTTTTGATATTTTATGATATTTTGTAATTTGTTGATATTTAATGGTTTTAAGATAGATATCCTATAACTTTAAGATTTACTTCCTTAATTTTCAACATATCATTTATTCTATTTTATGCAATCCATTGAAAAAAAACTAACCCTAGCCCGCTACCGCCTGACCAAACTCGGCGAACAAATGGCGCGGCTGCCTATCGACCCGAAAATCGCGCGCATTTTGTTGGCGGCGAAAAAACACGACTGCATAGCAGAAATATTGGTGATTGCGTCCGCGCTGTCGATTCAAGACCCGCGCGAGCGGCCGCTGGAGGCCCGCGATGCCGCGACCAAGGCGCATGAACGCTTTACCGACAAGCAGTCCGATTTCCTTACCTATCTGAATATTTGGGACAGCTTCCAGCGCGAGCGCGACAAGGGCTTGTCCAACAAGCAGTTGGTGCAGTGGTGCCGTCAATATTTCCTGTCGCACCTGCGGATGCGCGAGTGGCGCGAGCTGCACCACCAGCTTGCCCAAACCGCGATTGAAATGGGTTTGACCACCAAGGAAGCCGCTTTCAGACGACCTCCCGAAATCAGGCAGCTCACGTCGTCTGAAAACCAAGGCGACCAAGACTTATCCGCCAAACTCAAACAAAAACAACTGGATAAGAAGCAACACCGCGCCCAAATCCGTGCCGCCAAAGAAGCGGACTACGAACAAATCCACCGCGCCCTGCTCACCGGCCTCATCGCCAACGTCGGCATGAAATCGCCCGACGGCAACGACTACACCGGTGCGCGCGGCAGCCGCTTCCACCTTTTCCCCGCCTCCGCCCTGTTCAAAGCCAAACCCAAATGGGTGATGGCGGCAGAACTCGTTGAAACAACAAAACTTTATGCCCGCGACGTAGCCGCTATCCAGCCCGAATGGATCGAGCAGGAAGCGCCGCACCTCGTCCGCTACCACTATTTCGAGCCGCACTGGGAACAAAAACGCGGCGAAGTCATCGCCAGCGAACGGGTAACGCTCTACGGCCTGACCGTCCTGCCGCGCCGCCCCGTGTCCTACGGCAGAATCGCCCCCGAAGAAGCGCGCGAAATCTTTATCCGCAGCGCGTTGGTAGCGCAGGAATGCGATTTGAAAGCGGACTTTTTTGTCCACAACAAAAAGCTGATTAAGGAAATTACCGAACTCGAACACAAATCGCGCAAGCAAGACGTGCTGGTCGACGACGAAGCGCTGTTTGCGTTTTATCACGAACGGCTGCCCGATTTTTATACGGCGGACGCGGTTTCAGACGACCTGCATCCCGCAAATCCGCAGCAAACCGCCCCCTCCCCCGTGGGGGAGGGCAAAACTGTTGCCGCACAAACCAACTTTTCCGCAACCGCAGCAAGCCCTCTCCCTAACCCTCTCCCACAGGAGAGGGAACAGAGTGCCGCAGTTTCAACGGTTTCAGGCAGCCTGAAATCATCCGCAACAACATTCCGCATACGCCCCGCCGCACATAATGATGCAGCCCAAATTGCCGAACTGTTCCGCCGCGCCGTCCTGCACATTGAAACAAGCCATTATAGCGACAGCGAAAAAGCCGCATGGATACAGGGCGCGGACAATGCCGCCTTTTGGCAAAAACGGATTGGACGCGGCTGTATCCGATTGGCAGCGCAAAATGACCGCATACTCGGCTTTATCGAATACCTGCCCGAGCAAAATCATTTGGACTGCCTATTTACCGACCCTGTCCACCAGCAGCAAGGCGTTGCTTCCGCGCTGCTGTCTGCCGTTTTGCCGCAGGCGGATGCAGATAAAACGGTAACGGCAGATGTGTCCGCAGCCGCGTTGCCCTTTTTTAAAAAACAGGGATTTATACTGCAACATCAAAACCAAATTCAGCGAAACGGCTTGGTTTTAATCAATTACCGCATGATTTTGCAAACCGACAGCATTGATGCGGCCGCACAAACCAACTTTTCCGCAACCGCAGCAAGCCCTCTCCCGCAGGAGAGGGAACAGGGTGCCACAGCTTCAACGGTTTCAGGCAGCCTGCATCCTGCAAAACCTCAGCAACCCACCCCCTCCCCCGTGGGGGAGGGTCGGGGAGAGGGCAAAACAGTTGCCGCTCAAACTAACTTTTCTGCAACTTCAGCAAACCCTCTCCCTAACCCTCTCCCGCAGGAGAGGGGAAAGGATGCCGAAGCTTCAACGGTTTCAGACGCCCCCAAACCCAAAAAGCAGCCTGCACCCCCAAAAGATCGTCTGAAACCCCTCCCCCTCGCCGACATCCGCACCTTCCAAGCCTGGCTCAAAACCGCCGAGCGCGACAATCCGCGCCTGCTGTTCCTCAGCCGCGACGACCTCATGCAGCACGCCGCCGCGCACATTACCGAAGAACAATTCCCCAAATACTGGCAAACCGCAGACGGCAAATTCAAACTCAGCTACCGCTTCGAGCCGCACCACCCGCTCGACGGCGTTACCCTCACCCTGCCGCTCACCGTCCTCAACCGCATCAGCCCCGCCGCCCTCGAATGGCTCGTGCCCGGTATGATACGCGAAAAAATCCAGTTGCAAATCAAAGCACTGCCCAAACAAATACGCCGCATCTGCGTGCCCGTGCCCGAATTCATCACCCAATTTTTAAACCAAAACCCCGACCGCAACGCCCCCATCCTGCCCCAACTCGCCCAAGCCATCGCCAAAACCGCAGGCGACATCCGCATACTCGAGCAAATCAACCAAGACGAATGGGCTGCGTTCAGGCTACCCGAACACTGCTATTTCAACCTCCGCATCATCGACGACGGCGGGCAAGAATTAGCCATGGGGCGCGATTTAATCCAAATCCAACAACAACTTGGCAAAGCCGCCGCCACCACCTTCCGCGACAACACCCAAGAATTCGAGCGCGACAACGTTACCGCATGGGACATCGGCACCCTGCCCGAATCCATCAAATTCGCCCGCGGCAAACAGCAGCTCACCGGCTACCTCGGCCTGCAAAAAGAAAAAGATGGCCGCATCGCCCTGCGCCTGTTCGACACGTCCGCCGCCGCCGAACAAGCACACAGATTAGGCGTGATCGAACTCATGAAACTACAACTAAAAGAACAAGTTAAAGACCTGAACAAAGGCATCCAAGGCTTCACCCAAGCCGCCATGCTGCTCAAACACATCAACGCCGACACCCTACGCGACGACCTCACCCAAGCCGTCTGCGACCGCGCCTTTATCGGCGAAGACGAGCTGCCGCGCAACGAAAAAGCCTTCAAAGAACAAATCAAACGCGCCCGCAGCCGCCTGCCCGCCGTCAAAGAAGCCCTCAGCCGCTACCTGCAGGAAACCGCCGCCGCCTACGCCGAACTGAACGGCAAACTCGGCAAACACCCGCTCACCCACCTCATACGCCAACGCCTGCAAACCCTACTCGCCGCCGGCTTCGCCACCCGCACCCCGTGGGCACAATGGCCGCGCCTCCCCATCTACCTCAAAGCCATGACTCTGCGTCTCGAAAAATACAGCGGCAACCCCGCCCGCGACGCAGCCCGCGAAGCCGACATACAGGAATTGGAACAAATGTGGCAGGAAAAAACCGACGGCTTGGTGAAACAAGGATTGCCCGTTTCAGACGACCTCGCCGCGTTTAAATGGATGATTGAAGAATTGAGGGTGTCGCTGTTCGCGCAGGAGTTGAAGACGCCGTATCCGGTGTCGGTGAAGAGGTTGATGAAGGCGTGGATTGATATAACCGTCTAACACTTTTTAAGGTAAAATCTAGCAATTTTAAAATTTTTCTGGGGCAGCAGATGAACAATCTTGAAACTAAAATTACCCATTCTGGGATACAAAGTCATTTTAAGAATACTGAACCAGAACAAGCTATCATCGAGTTAGCTTGGAATGGTTTTGATGCTAAGGCCAAAAATGTTGATATTACTTTCTTTAAGAATGAACTAGATACTTTACAAGCAGTAACTGTACTGGATGATGGTTTAGGGATTGATATAAATAATATTCAAGACAATTTTGGCAAATTTAATGATTCTTCAAAAAAGGATAATGTTGAACAGCATGGTTCACGTGGCAGGGGACGGTTAGCTTTTCATAAGCTAGCAAACAAAGCTGCATGGTATACAAAGAATATACATGGTAATCAAGCTAAAATTACTATTAATAGCTCAGATCTTACTAAATGCCCTTGGGAAAATATAAATGATTGCAAACAACATCTTTCATTAAAAGGAAAAAACTCTGGAACATGTGTTGAATTAAACGAAATTTTTCCTCAAATTTCTATAGACGAAGCTAAATTAGTACAAAAGTTATCGATTGAATTCGGTTGGTTTCTTGCTCTGCATGATACTCATAGCCTTCAATTAAATTCGACAAAAATTACACCTCCAAAACATAAATTATTCAAACACAATATTTATCTTGATGATTACAACTTTGAGATTAAATTATTTTTATGGAATAAGAAACCAACATCAGAGAAATCTTATATTTATCTATTAAACAGCCATAATAAAGTTGTCTTTAAGAAATTAAGTAGCTTTAACCAAAAAACGGACTTTTATATCAGCATATATATAATTTCAAAATGGGCTGATAACTTTTCAACTTACAAAGAACCTGATTTAATAAATGAACAACCAATTTATAATCCCTCATCAGAGACATGGAAAAGAGTAGAATTAGAATGCACTGAATTTACAAGAAAAATCTATCATGATTTTCTAAGATCAATGGTTGAGGAAAAAATAGATCAATTTGAAAAAAATGGAGTATTCCCAAATTATGTAGATATTTCAAATCAAGAACAAAAAGAATGGAGAAAAGAAAATACTAAACAATTAGTTCGTGAGCTGTATTTAGCAGATCCTAAAATTTTTAATAACTTAAATATCAAGCAACAAAAAATTATTATACGTCTGCTTGATAAGTTATCTATATCAAATGAGAATGATGGTTTAATTGAAATTATTGAAAGTGTTTTAAATCTAAATGAAGAAAACACAAAAAGACTAGCACAACAAATTTCAAAATCAAAATTAGAACATATTATTAGTACAATTGAAATTCTACAACGTAGGGAAAGTGTAGCTTATAAATTAAGAGAAATTATGAACTATCACTACCAAGAAGTTTTAGAAACCCCCGATCTTCAGGGCATTATTGAAAATAATACTTGGCTATTTGGTAATTCTTATGAAACCATTGGAGCAGAAGAGGATAGTTTTACAAAAACTGCATTGGCTCTAAGAAAGATGATTCCTGATATTGATCATATTAATCAATCTGATATGGATGACAACTTTCCCCCAGACAAATTAGAAGGTGTAAAAAGACAAGTTGATTTATTTTTAGCTCGTAAAGTTCCTTTTATATCACCGACTGGAGAGAAATTCTTTAGATGCATAATCATAGAAATTAAACGTCCTGCAATCTCCTTAAATTATAAACATTTAAGACAATTAGATGATTATAAAAGGATATTACAAAATCATCCGGAATTTAGTAGCGAAAATTTACGTTTTGAATTGATTCTAATTGGTAGAAAAATATCTCAAGCAGATACAGATATTCGTGGCCGTATAAATTCATTAAAAGATAAATTGGAACAAGGTTTAGTAACAGATGATGATAGGTTCAAGTGTTATGTAAAAAATTGGTATACATTGTTAGATTCTTTCGATTTATCAAACGGATACCTATTAGATACACTCAAAGCCAAACGTGAAGATCTTGGCAATTTTTCTGCAAAAGAATTGATTACTGATTTGCACCAAAAGTCTCTATAATTATTGCAATAATTAGAAAGTTGTAGCCTGCATCCAACCACATGCGTGCCTTCAGGTACACACCTTACCTGCCAATCACGCAAACTTGGAATTCGTTTGTAGTGTGTGTGCGGTACGCAAGTACACGGTCTTTCTAAACTACACCTTTTCCAACCACCCCAAAAGGTCGTCTGAACCCCATTTTCAGACGACCTTTTGCCACTTTGCTAAACAAATCTTCCCGCTACCTTCTCCCCAAACATCACCCGAACCAGTAAACTCCCCATTGTTTCAACAACTTCTTGGAAGCAAACCATGCCCCGTATCCATCCGCTCCACCTGTTCCCGCCCCATATCGCCGAACGCGGTCTGCTGTATTTTCAGCAGGGCAAGGTTCGCGATGTCCAAAAAACTTCCGCTGGGCGTTATCGGGCGGAGGTGTGCGGTTCGGAAAACTATTCGGTATGGCTGAAGCTGGATAGTGATTTGTACATTAAGGACGGGGGCTGCGATTGCCCTTATGGCTGGGCGTGCAAGCATATGGCGGCGTTGTGGTATGCGGTGCGCGCTCAAACGCCGGAGGGGCAGCCTGACGAATCTGAAGCGCAGCAGCCTAAAAAGGGCGGCAATCCGTATCGGCAGCAGCTCTCTAGTATCTTTTCCCGAACCCGATATTATGATTACTACGAAGCCGCTGATCTGGGCTTCAGGCTGCAAAACTGGTTGGAAGATGTGGCGCAGGAGGGAACGGCGGCGTTGCAGCATGCTTTGCCTCTGTTGATACCGCGTTTGCAGGATGCTTTTGAAAAGGCGGACGATTCGGACGGTATGTTGGGCGATGCTATGTATATGGCACTCGACCTGCTGGAAGAGGCGGTCATGGAAAACGTCCCGAAGCGTTTGATTAATTTTTTGGACAAATGCTTGGACGACAGCCGCTATTTTGATTTCTCGGAGGCAGGCAATAAAATCTACCAAATCCGCGCCCGAATCTGGCGTCTGTGCGGCGAATGGCAGGCGTGGCAAGATTATGTGGCTAAACGTTTGGCTGCTACCGAGTCGGGTTGGGAATATGAATTTTGGGCATTTGAGGGTTGGCAGGTTTTGCAGGCGAAAGGCGATACTGCTGCCGCGCAAGATTATTTCAGACGACATCTGCACCTGCCGCAATTCAGACAAATCGCGGTAGAACAAGCTGTCGGGCAGCAAGATTGGGCAGAAGCGGAACGCCTCTTGCGTGAAGGAATCAAGATTGCCAAAGCTGAAGGAACCCCCGGCACAGCGCACAAATGGAAGCTGCAACTTTTTGATGTATTGAAGGAAACCGGTAAAAATGTACGCGAAATCGCAGCGGATTTGGCGTTTTCCACCAGCCTTTCGTTGCCGCATTACGAAGCGTGGAAAGCCACGTTTCCCGCCGCCGAATGGCCGGATGAATTCAACCGCCTGCTTACGCGCTTGTCGGGTCAATATTCGCTGCGAGCTGAAATATTGGAGCATGAACAGGAATTCGATCTGTTGCTCGCCCTATTGCAGCAACACCTTTCGTTGTACATGATGGAACGTTTTGCCCCGTCTTTCCCCGAGCCGTATCACGATCAAATCGTAGCTTGCTACCTGAAAATCTTTGCGGCTGAAATCAATAAGGCAAGCAACCGTAAGCAATACCGCCAGCTCTTGAACCAATTAAAGACCCTCCGCCGCCAATATTCCGCACAACGGCAGGCGATGGAAGACTTTGCCGACGAAATCAGGGAACGATATAGCGAAAAACCGCGCCGGCCTGCGCTGTTGGAAGAATTGAATCGGGCGGGGTTTTAGGAGAAAGCTGTTCATCTATACCTTGTAATAGATCTTTCTAAATAGCAAGCTGTAGCCTGCATCAAACCGCGTGCGTGCCTTCGGGCGCACACCCTACCTATGAATCACAAAGAATTTGAAATTTATGCGTAGGGTGTGTGCGGTACGCACGCACGCGGTTTTTTTAAAATGTTCTTTCCAATCAAACCAAAGGCCGTCTGAAAGTACTTTCTACCTTTCAGACGGCCTTTTTATATTTATATTTCTGTTTATTTTTCCAACCGTGCAATCAGTTCATCGGCCAAGTCCAAATAAGCTTGGGTGCCTTTGGCGTGGGCGTCGTAGGCGAGGGCGGGGAGGCCGTGGCTAGGGGCTTCGGCGAGGCGGATGTTGCGGGGGATGACGGTGTCGAAGAGCAGGTTGCCGAAGTGTTGTTTGAGCTGTTCGCTGACTTCGACGACGAGGCGGCTGCGGCTGTCGTACATGGTGCGGACGATGCCGGTTACGTCGAGGTCGGGGTTGATGGCTTGGCGGATTTTGCGGACGGTGGCCACGAGGTCGGAGATGCCTTCGAGGGCGTAGTATTCGCAAAGCATGGGGACGATGACGCCGTTGGCGGCGACAAGGCCGTTGAGGGTGAGCAGGGTCAGGGACGGGGGGCAGTCGATGAGGACGTAGTCGTAGTTGTCGGCAACGAGCTGTAGGGCGTTTTTGAGGCGGATTTCGCGTGCGATTTCTTGGACGAGTTCGACTTCTGCGCCGGCCAGTGTGCGGTTGGCGCCCAATACGTCGTAGCCGCCTTCTTTGCTGCGGACGACGGCGTTGGGGATGTCGGTTTCGCCGAGGACGACTTGGTAAACGCCGTTTTCGATGGTGGCTTTGTTGATGCCGCTGCCTGTGGTGGCGTTGCCTTGGGGGTCGAGGTCGACGACGAGGACGCGGCGGCCTTTGGAGGCTAGGGAGGCGGCGAGGTTGACGGTGGTGGTGGTTTTGCCGACTCCGCCTTTTTGGTTGGCGACGGCGAGGATTTGTGCGCTCATGTGCTTTGCTGTCGTGTTAAGTGTGGATGGCTGGATTGTACCGTTATTCGGTATGCTTGGGTTGTTTTCAGACGGCCTTTTTGCGGATGATGACGATATGGCGTTCGGCATTGAGTTGGGGGACGTGCAATGCTTCGACTTTTTCTACGGCGACGCTTTCGGGTAGTTTGTCGATTTCTTCTTGCGGATATACGCCTTTCATGGCCGCCCAGTAGCCGCCGTCTTTGAGGAGGTGCTCGGTCCAGTTGACGAAGTCGGCGAGTTCGGCAAAGGCGCGGCTGGTGATGACGTCGGCGCGGCAGTCGGCGGCGGCTTCTACGCGGCCGCTGATGACGCGGACGTTTTTAAGGCCGAGTTCGATTACGGCTTGTTGCAGAAAGGCAGTTTTTTTGGTGTTGGCATCGAGGAGGGTGATGTCGAGGTCGGGGCGGCAGATGGCGGTGGGTATGCCGGGCTGTCCGCCGCCGGAGCCGACGTCGAGCATGGTTTGTGCGTGTTCGATATAGGGCAGGAGGGTCAGGCTGTCGAGCAGGTGGTGGCTGACGGTTTGGGCGGGATCGCGCAGGGCGGTCAGGTTGTAGGTTTTGTTCCACTTTTGCAGCAGGGCGGCATAGTCTAGCAGTTTGGCCTGTTTGGCTTCGTCGATGTCCAAACCCAGTGCCTGTATGCCGTCGCGGAGCTGTTGCGCCTGATTCATTTGTTATTCCTTATTGGTTAAAACGCGTTGGATGTAATGGTAACGGAAAGCATGCCGTCTGAAAATGTTTGTGCCTGTTGAATCAACGTTTCATTTTGTGAAAGACAATGGGCTGCTCCGGCGCGCGCGTGAGCTGTTTGGGCAGGGTCAGCATGGCGATGATCCATACGGAGAGGGTGTAGTAGAACATGCCTTGTCCGCGCATGCCTGCCAATGCGGCATTGCCTAAGATGGCTTCAAAAATCAAGCCTGCCGCCGCCGAGGCACACGCTGCGACGCCGGCAAGGAAGATGGCGTAACGCGAATGCCGGCGCATCATTTTTTTATACGCCAGCTTGGTCAGTCCGCCGGCAATCGGCAGGTTGAGGAAGGCAAACATGCCGCAGACAAACCATGCGACGGAATCCTGCCAACCGCTTTGCCATGCCCACGCGCCGTCTTTGACCGTGACCAACAGCCCTTGGCCGTCTGAAAAGGCGATTTGCACGATATTGTGCAATATCATCGCCAGCGGCAGGGTGAGGAACATCAGTGCCACCAATAGGGGGCGGTAGGGCTTTTCTTGAGTCAGGTACATGGCGGCTTGCCTTGGGGAAATAAGTTGAAATGATAGCAGATCGGCGGTTGATTCACGTTTGTTAGCGCTGAAATTGCTGACAAAAACGGTCAATTAAAAAAGAAATGAAAAATTCTTTTTTCTTGGCAAACGTTGGCAGATAAAGGGTAAGAAAACGTTTTCAGACGGCCTAATCTATGATTTTTATATGAACCGAACAGAAAATCTTTGCATTTCTCCGTAAAATCTACTAAATTCTTAATAACATATTATAAAGACCTGAAATCTGGAACCCAAACCGAAACTGCCTTCCGCCATTTACGCTCGGAAACTCAGCAGGCAAAAAGTTTCACACACAACAAAACCAAAAAATAATTCCTCTGAAATCAGTTGTTTATAATGATAGATAACCACAAGGCAAACCATGCCTGACTTTAGTAGGAGTAAAACCATGGCTGAAGCAACCGATGTCGTATTAGTAGGCGGCGGCATTATGAGCGCCACTTTGGGCGTATTGCTCAAAGAACTCGAACCATCTTGGGAAATCACCCTGATCGAACGCTTGGAAGATGTAGCGTTGGAATCATCAAATGCATGGAACAATGCCGGTACGGGACACTCTGCGCTGTGCGAATTGAACTATGCGCCCCTGACTGCCGACGGCACGATCGATCCGACCCGCGCCCTCAATATTGCCGAACAATTCCATATCAGCCGCCAATTTTGGGCGACTTTGGTCGAAGAAGGCAAACTGACCGACCGTTCTTTCATCAATTCCGTCCCCCATATGTCGCTGGTGATGAACGCCGACCATTGCAGTTATCTGCAAAAACGTTTCGACGTGTTCAAAACCCAAAAACTCTTTGAAAAAATGGAGTTTTCTACCGACCGCGCCAAAATCGCCGAATGGGCGCCGCTGGTTGTCAACGGTCGTGATGAAAGCCAACCCATTGCCGCCAACTACTCCGCCGAAGGTACGGACGTTGATTTCGGTAACTTGACCCGTCAAATGGTGCAATATCTGCGCGAAAAAGGCGTGAAAATGGAATTCAACCGCCATGTTGAAGACATCAAACGCGAATCTGACGGCGCGTGGGTACTCAAAACCTGCAACACTGAAAACCATGAAGACCATTTGACCCTCCGCAGCCGTTTCGTGTTCCTCGGCGCAGGCGGCGGCGCACTGACCCTGCTGCAAAAATCCGGTATTCCGGAAGGCAAAGGCTACGGCGGCTTCCCTGTTTCCGGCCTGTTCTTCCGCAACAGCAACCCTGAAACCGTTGCCCAACACAATGCCAAAGTGTACGGTCAAGCTTCCGTTGGCGCGCCTCCTATGTCCGTTCCACACTTGGATACCCGCAACGTGAACGGTGAACGTCATCTGATGTTCGGTCCATACGCAGGCTTCCGCCCCAACTTCCTCAAACAAGGCTCGCTCATGGATCTGCCGATGTCCATCCAAATGGACAACCTCTATCCTATGCTCCGCGCCGGTTGGGCTAATATGCCGCTGACCAAATATCTCTTGGGCGAATTGCGTAAAACCAAAGAAGAACGTTTTAATTCGCTCTTAGAGTATTATCCGGAAGCCAATCCTGATAATTGGGAACTGATTACCGCCGGTCAACGCGTACAAATCATCAAAAAAGACCCGAAAAAAGGCGGCGTACTCCAATTCGGTACCGAAATCGTCGCTCATGCCGACGGTTCGCTGGCCGCATTGCTAGGCGCGTCCCCAGGCGCATCAACCGCCGTGCCTTTGATGATTAAGCTGATCAACCAATGCTTCCCGGGCCGTATCGAGTCATGGTCAGGCCGTCTGAAAGAATTGGTGCCCGGCTACGGTATCAAGCTGAACGACAATCCGACTTTGGCGGACGAAATCATCAGCCACACTTCGGCCGTTTTGGGCATTCATCACTAATTGAAGCAGACACAAAGGCGGGCATTCTTGCCCGCCTTTTTTCAAACCATTAAAATAGCGGCATTCAGGCCGTCTGAAATCTAATCTGCGACAGCATGTTGCACGATTCAAACCCGAAAATCAGCCCCAATAGAAAAACGCCATGACCGATATTCTCAACAAAATCCTTGCCACCAAAGCAGAAGAAGTGGCCGCCCAAAAAGCCGCCGTTTCCTTGGAGGACATCAAAGCCCAAGCGCAGGCTGCCGCGCCGGTTCGCAGCTTTATCGGCTCGATCCGTGAAAAACACGCGCAGAATCTGCCTGCCATTATTGCCGAAGTCAAAAAAGCCAGCCCGAGCAAAGGCCTGATCCGTCCTGATTTTCATCCTGCCGAAATCGCCGTTGCCTATGAAAAAGCTGGCGCGGCCTGTTTGTCCGTGTTGACGGACGAACCTTATTTCCAAGGCTCACCCGAGTATTTGAAACAGGCGCGTGCGGCCGTGGCGCTGCCGGTCTTGCGTAAAGATTTTATCATCGACGAATACCAAATCTATCAGGCGCGCGCGTGGGGTGCGGATGCGGTTCTTCTGATTGCCGCTGCACTGGAAGCCGGGCAGCTTGAGCGTTTTGAAGCCGTTGCCCACGAATTGGGCATGACTGTATTGTTGGAGTTGCACGATGCGTCCGAGCTGGAAAAATGCCGCAACATGACTACGCCGTTGTGGGGCGTCAACAACCGCAACCTGCGTACGTTTGAAGTGACCCTGCAACAAACCCTCGACCTCTTGCCTGAATTGAACGGCAAAACCGTTGTAACCGAAAGCGGCATCCGCAACAAAGAAGACGTCGATTTCATGCGTAGCCACGGCGTGCATACTTTCCTGATCGGCGAAACCTTTATGCGAGCCGACGATATCGAAGCCGAAGTCAAAAAACTGTTTTAAACCCTAAAAACATCAGGCTGTCTGAATTTTCAGACGGCCTGAATCGATTTGAAGGCAGAATAATGTTTACCGTACAACGCATTTACGCTTATCAGCCGAATCTCGAGCAGACGGCCGTCTTTATCGACCGCCTCTATCCGCGCGGCGTCCGCAAAGAGGTTTTTGCCACCGCACTTTGGCTGAAAGACATTACGCCCAGTGCAAACCTGCGCCGTTGGTATCACGAAAATCCGGCTCAAAATTTCGACGGTTTTGTCAGCCGTTATCATGAAGAGTTGCACAATGAAACCGCACAAGCCGCCATCAAGCAGCTATTGGATTTGGAGCAGCAACACGGCAATATTTTATTGCTGACCGCCGTCAAAGACCCTCGACATTCCCACGTCTCTGCGTTGGCTCAATTTTTGGGCGCAAGGTTTGAATACCGCGATTAAAACATCAGTGTTTGGGCTGAATGCAAAAAGGCCGTCTGAAATCAGGGTTTCAGACGGCCTGCTATTTTCAAATCAAGAAGGATAACGGTGTGCCACCAATTTTCCGTCTATATATTCGCCGATATAGACTTGCGAGGCTTCAAGGTGGAGGCGGTCAAGCTCTTGTTGCAGCCACTCTTCATCACGCTTAATGATTTCGAGGATGTCGGGGTCGACTTGGCCGTCTGTAATCAGCGGATAGCGTAGGCTTTCGTCGCCGTACTGAATGACGGCGAGCTGGCCGTTTTGTTCCATCACGGCGCGTTTGACGGCAGAGATTTCGTAGATGCCGGCGGCGCGGAGTTTGAACATGAGGTCGTGTGCGCTGATGCCGTTTTTCATACATTCTTCAGCTTGGACTTCGCCGTTGACGATGGTCCAAACGGATTTGCCGTCAATCACGGATTTGACCCAGTGGTTGTGGTTTTTGATGAATTTCAGGCTCAATACCAATAGCGTCCACAAAATCAGTACGAGGAAAAATTGCAACAGGCCGATGCTGTCGCTGTAAATCACGTCGCTGATGATGCCGCCGAGTACAAAGTTTTGTACTTGATCCATGGCGGAGATCGGTGCGAGGTTGCCTTTACCTAAGATTTTGATTTACAAAATTAAACATAAAATATCCATCTAATCTGAGGAAAAATAGAAAGGTCGTCTGAAAACTAAATTTCAGACGACCTTTCCCGTTTGAAACGGTCCCAAATGGCAGGGTTGCTTTATTTCTTATTACCCAACTGCGGCAATACCGATCCTTCGCCCAGCGACAGCAAACCGCTGTGAGAGTAGATACCCAGTTTGGCGCGGGTGTCGGTGATGTCGAGGTTGCGCATGGTGAGCTGGCCGATGCGGTCGAGCGGGGTGAACGCGGCGTCTTCGACTTTTTCCATACTCAGGCGTTCCGGTTGGTAGGTCAGGTTAGGCGATTCGGTGTTCAGAATTGAGTAGTCGTTGCCGCGGCGCAGCTCGAGGGTGACTTCGCCGGTGATGGCTTTGGCGACCCAGCGTTGGGCGGTTTCGCGCAACATGAGGGCTTGGCTGTCGAACCAGCGGCCTTGGTAGAGCAGGCGGCCGAGGCGCAGGCCGTTGATGCGGTATTGTTCGATGGTGTCTTCGTTGTGGATACCGGTGACCAAACGCTCGTAGGCGATGTGGAACAATGCCATGCCCGGGGCTTCGTAGATGCCGCGTGATTTAGCTTCGATGATGCGGTTTTCGATTTGGTCGCTCATGCCCAAGCCGTGACGGCCGCCGATGCGGTTGGCTTCGAGGAAGAGTTCGACAGGATCGGCGTATTCTTTGCCGTTTAATGCAACCGGCACGCCTTCTTCAAAGCGCACGCTGACTTCTTCGGGTTTGACTTCGACGTTTTCGTTCCAAAAGGCAACGCCCATGATGGGTTTGACGATTTTGATGCCGCTGTTGAGGAATTCCAAGTCTTTGGCTTCATGCGTCGCGCCGAGCATATTGGAATCGGTGGAGTAGGCTTTTTCAACCGACATTTTGTAGTTGAAACCGTTGGCAATCAGAAATTCGCTCATTTCGTGACGGCCGCCGAGTTCGTCGATAAATTGTTGGTCGAGCCAAGGTTTGTAGATTTTCAACGCCGGATTGGTCAACAGGCCGTAGCGGTAGAAACGCTCGATGTCGTTGCCTTTGTAGGTACTGCCGTCGCCCCAGATATTCACATCGTCTTCTTTCATGGCGGAAACGAGCATGGTGCCGGTCACGGCGCGGCCCAGAGGCGTGGTGTTGAAGTAGGCGATGCCGCCGGTGGAAACGTGGAACGCGCCGCATTGGATGGCGGCGATGCCTTCGTGTGCCAACTGCGCGCGGCAGTCAATCAGGCGGGCATTTTCTGCGCCGTATTCCATCGCTTTTTTAGGAATGGCGTTGTAATCGTCTTCGTCAGGTTGGCCGAGGTTGGCGGTGTAGGCGTAAGGCAGTGCGCCTTTGAGTTTCATCCACAACAGCGCGGCAGAGGTATCAAGACCGCCGGAGAAGGCGATGCCGACTTTTTGACCGATGGGGAGATTTTGTAAAATAGTATGGTTTTGGCTCATTGGGATTCCTCCAGACTTGAAAAGTTGAAACCATTATCTTATAAATGGAATACATTGTCAGCAATTAGGCCGTCTGAATGTTCGGAGGGCCGTATTAAAGAAACCTCATCATGAACGCTTTTAACCTTATTATCATCGGCGACGAAATCCTGCACGGCAGCCGTCAAGACAAGCATTTCGCCTTTTTTAAATCTTTATTGGAATCGCACGGGCTGAAGCTCAATCAGGTGCAATACTTGCCCGACGAACCTGATTTGCTGGTTAAACAACTGCGCCGCAGTTTTTCAGACGGCCTGCCGACTTTTGTTACCGGCGGTATCGGTTCTACGCCTGACGACCACACGCGCCAAGCCGCAGCGGCCGCTTTGGATTTGCCTGTCGTCCGCCATCCTGAAGCCGCCAAGTTTATCGAAGGCGTGACCCAGAAACGCGGCGAACCGCTCGATTCGCCGGAACACGCCCAACGCCTGAAAATGGCGGACTTTCCCGCAGGCGCAAAACTTGTGCCCAACCCGTTCAACAACATCGCCGGATTTTCCATCCGCGAACATTATTTCTTCCCCGGCTTCCCTGTGATGGCGCACCCGATGGCGGAATGGGTATTGGAAACTTATTACGCCGACCGCTTTAACCAAACCGAACGCGGCAGCCGCAGTGTGTATGTGTTCGACCAACCCGAGTCGCGCATTACGCCGATTATGGAACATCTTGAACATACCTACGCCGGTGTCCGTTCGTACAGCTTGCCCACCGTGGGCCGTACCGATTCAGACGGCCGTTATACTCCGCCGCATATCGAGTTCGGCATCAAGGCGGAGGGCGAGGCCTGCCGCTTGATGGATGCGGCGTGGGAAGATGCGTTGCAGGGTTTGCAGGCGATTGGCGCGACTTTGAAAGAAACGGTGGAATAATGCACTTATCCCCAGCACAATCCAGACGCGCACTGACTTTTGCCTCTTTGCTGTTTTTGCCGCCAACCCTCATCATCGGTATTTGGCTGGCGCAATATGGCGGCTTCGCTTTTGAACCGCCGCTGATGCACGCCGTCCATGCCCACGCGGGAACATGGTTTGACCCGATTGCCACCGTGTTGCACTATCTAGGCAAAACCGCGATTGCCGTGCCGCTGATCGGCGCGGTTGCCGCCGCCCTGTATTTTGCCGATAAGAAGCGCGAAGCGCTGTTTTGCGTGTTGGCGGCATTGGTGCCGACTTTGAACATGTTGATTGTGAAAGTATGGTTTGCCCGCGAACGCCCGTTGCTTTGGCCGCGCCTGATTGAAGAGAGCAATTTTTCCTTTCCCAGCGGCCACAGTACGTTTTCCGCTGCCATTGCCGTCATGTTGATATTGCTTTGCCGTCGCACGCGCTACCGCCGTGCTGCTTGGATAGGCGGTATTTCCTTTGCTCTGTTGACTGGGTTTTCACGCATCTATTTGGGCGTGCATTATCCCACCGACGTTTGGGCAGGCTGGACAAACGGCACGCTGACTGCCTTGCTGGTGTATATGCTCATCTTCAGGCCGTCTGAAAAATAGAAGAAATAAATCATGAATACACGTTCACCCAACACGCCTTATTGGCTCAGAAACGGTCATGCCGACACCCTGTTTGCCAAGCTGCTGCAAGGCAAGGCGCCCGACTACCGCCGCGAGCTTCTGCCCGACAGTACCGGCAAAACCCAAGTTGCCTACGATTTTGTCGACAGCGCCAATCCCGATGCGCCGTTGGTGGTTTTGTTCCACGGACTGGAAGGCAGTAGCGAGAGCCATTACGCGGTCGAATTGATGAAAGCCGTACAGCAGCGCGGTTGGAACGGCGTGGTTGCCCATTTCCGCAGTTGCGGCGGTATAGAAAACACCGCGCCCGTGTTCTACCACCTCGGCGATACGCCCGAAATCGCCTTTATGCTCAACACACTGGCCCGACGCTATTCAACCATCTACGCTGTCGGCGTTTCTTTGGGGGGCAATGCCCTGGCCAAATATTTGGGTGAGCAGGGCAGCAATGCCGTTCCACGCGCATCTGCCGTCGTTTCCGCGCCGGTTGATGCCGTAGCGGCCGGTACGCGATTTGATCAGGGCATGACGCGACTGATTTACACGCGCTATTTTTTAAATTCGCTGTTGCCGAAAGCCCAGGCGATTCCTCAGTTTCAGACGGCCTTAAGCCAGCAAAACTGCAAAACGCTTGGCGACTTTGACGACCGCTTTACCGCGCCGCTACATGGTTTTGCCGACCGCCACGATTACTACCGCCGTAATTCCTGCAAACCGTTCCTGAAAGGCGTGGGTACGCCGTTACTGCTGCTAAATGCCGTCAATGACCCTTTCCTGCCGCCAGAAGCCCTGCCGACCGGGCGGGACGTGTCCTCGGCCGTTACGCTGCTGCAACCGGCATACGGCGGGCATGTCGGTTTTGTCAGCCGCGATCAAGGCCGTCTGAATCTGCAATGGCTGCCACAAATCGTGTTGGACTATTTCAAACAGTATCAGCCGTAAATGGAAAAGGGCATGTATGCAGACATGCCCTTAGGGTGTAGAAAGTAAAAAGGCCGTCTGAAAACGAGTTTCAGACGGCCTTTTGAATAGCTTGATTATTTACCTTTGTCGGCTTTGGCTTCTCTTTTCAGAGAAGCGTACAACTCAGGGTCGCGGTTTTTCAGCAGGGAAGCAACGGCCAAGTCGTCACGGTTAACTTTAGCCAAATCTACGCGCTCGATGTGTACCAAACGCAGCAATTCGCGTACAGGTTTAGGCATATTGCGGCCAGATTCGTAACGGGAACCGCCGGATTGAGTCACACCAATGCGGCTCCAGAAGTCCATTTGGTTCAGGCCGAGTTTTTTACGGATATCGCGGATGTTTTCAATTTTTTCGAACGATTTCATGAATCTTCCTTATTGTGGTATTTGTTGCATGCCTCTAGGCATAAAAATGGGTCTGCAAGAATGCCGGCATCCCTTTCCTGTAGGCTTTTGGGGTGATATGTGGGCGTATTGCAAATGACTGATCTAGATAATTAGACAGTATATTCGAAAGAAGTTTTCCGCTGTCTGCCATAATTTGTGTAAATATTTCTTAATTCATTATTTCAGTAAATTTTCATTATATAAATCATTAAATTATGCGCTTATCTTAAATATGGCGTAAGCAAATTTTTACATAATTAAACAATTCAATTTGGGTGAAAACTTAATTTCGAGTTTTTATTCGGTTTTCTAGGTTGAGAATGCGAATAAACTTCAGGCCGTCTGAATCTATGTTTTCAGACGGCCTGAAGGTTTTTTCAAGGTTAAGGCTTACCGCTGGCAGGGCTGATGGTGAGGATTTCGTAGCCGGTTTCGGTAACCAAAACTTCGTGTTCCCATTGGGCGGAGAGGGAGCGGTCTTTGGTAACCACTGTCCAACCGTCGTTCAGGATGCGCAGATGGCGTTTGCCTTGGTTGATCATCGGCTCGATGGTAAAAATCATGCCCGGTTTGAGGACGAGGCCCTCACCTTTGCGGCCGTAGTGGACTACTTGAGGTGCTTCGTGGAAGCCGCGGCCGATGCCGTGTCCGCAGAATTCCTGCACGACGGAGTAGCCGGCATTTTCGGCAACCTGTTGGCAGGCATAGCCGACGTCGCCGAGGGTGGCGCCGGGTTTGACCGCTTCTATACCCGCCATCATGGAGGCGTGGGTCACGTCGATCAGGCGTTGGGCAATCGGGGAGACTTTGCCGACGGTAAACATACGGCTGGAGTCGCCGTGGAAACCGTCTTTTTTAATGGTCAGGTCGATGTTGACGATGTCGCCTTCTTTCAGCGGCTTGTCGTCGGGAATGCCATGGCAGATGACGTGGTTGACGGAGGTGCAACAGGATTTCGGGTAGGGCGGGTTGCCGTAGTTGAGGGGGGCCGGATAACCGCCTTGAACGTTGACGTGGTAGTCGTAAACGAGTTTGTCGATTTCGTTGGTGGTGACGCCGGGTTTGACGAATTGGCCGATGTAATCGAGGGCTTCGGCGACCAAGCGGCCGAGTTCGCGCATTTTTTCGATTTCTTCGGGGGTTTTGATGATGACTTCGTTCATGAGGTTTCCTTCTTGTTTCAGACGGCATGGAGGCCGTCTGAACGGGACGGGTGTGCCGTCTGTTTAAAACAGGTTGTCGAGATTGTCTTTATTGCGCGGTTTGGCTTGTGGTTTTGCCCCAGGCTCGGCTTTCGGAGTCGGTTTGGACTCGGGGGCTTTGGCTTTTTCCGGTTTGTTTTCTACCGCTTGTGCGGCAGGTTTGTTGCTTGCGGCTTTGTTTTCTACCGGCTGGCTGTCTGCTTTAGGTTTGTTTTGAGCGGCAGGGCTGCTGTTGTCGGATGGTGTGTTTTCTGATTTGTCGGCTTCAGTGCGTTTGTTTTCTGTGCGTTTGCCGCGGTGTGCAGCGGCGCGGTCGTTTTTTACACCTTCTTCCGCTTTTTCACCTTTTTCATTTTGTGGGACGACAGGATTGCCGGAGGCAGTTTTTGCGTCGCCGTCCTTGGCAGGCTGAACGGTTTCAGGTTCGACTGTGCCGTTGGGGCGCCAAACTTCAATGCGTGTGTCGGTTTGTTCGGCAGGGCTTTTTTCGGGTACGTCGGTTTTACCGGAGTGTAGGGTGCTGAATACGCCGGCAACAAGGGCTGCGACGGCGATAAAGCTGACAAGGAATAAAGCGCGGATTAGGTGTTTGGGCTTAAGTTGGAAAGGGGTTTTATTATTCTTGGACATGATGGGTCGGGTAATCGTTGGAGGAATGGCCGTCTGAATATTCAGACGGCCCCGGGTTGCCTGTGAATCAGTTGGCAACGTAGTTTTGATAGAGGGTCACGACTTTTTGTACGCCGACGGTCGTGCTGACTTTTTGGGTCACGCGGGCTTGTTCGTCAGGTGTAAGGATGCCCATCACATAGGTCACGTTGCCGTAAGTCACGATTTTGACGCGTGCTTGGGTGGCCGGGCTGAGGCCCAACAGGGAGGCGCGGACTTTGGATGTACCCCAAGTATCGTTGGTCACGTCGCCGAGCGAACGCGCTTGTGAGGCAACGGTGATGTAGTTGTACACGCCTTCTGCGGCTTGTTCGGAACGGGCGATGCGTTCAACAAATTGTTTTTCGCCTTCGGTAGCCACTTGGCCGAGCAGGAGCAGGTGGCGGTTGTAGCCGACAACGTTCAGTTTGGGTTTGTAGCCTTCGACTTGGTTGTTTTGGCGCAGGTAGGAGCGTGCGGTGGTTTCGACGCGCAGTGCCATAACGTTGTCGTCTGTTTGCGCGCCGGTGGTGCGGCGGTCGACGGCGGATTTGGTGCCGACGGCTGCACCGCCGATCAGTGCGCCGACGCAGCCGCTCAGACTCAGGCTTAAGAGGGTCGCAGTCAGAACGGGGAGGGTGTAGCGTTTGATATTCTTCATATCCTTTTCCTTGGGTATGGACGGTTGGGTGTTCAGACGGCCTTTAAGGGATGGGCCGTCTGAAAAGAAAGGGTTACATGCCTTCAAGCAGGACGGAGTCGATGCAGTCGCACATGGCGTGAATCAGCAAAATATGGTTTTCCTGAATGCGGGCAGTGCGCGGATAAGGGACGTTGAGCAAAACATCGGTATCTTTGAGCATGGCAGCGATTTTGCCGCCGTCGCGGCCGGTCATGGCGATGACGTGCATATCGCGTTCGTGTGCCGCTTTGATGGCTTCGATGACGTTGGCGGAATTGCCGGAGGTGGAGATGCCGACCAATACGTCGCCTGCACGTCCGAGCGCGCGCACTTGTTTGCTGAATACATGGTCGAAACCGTAGTCGTTGCCGATGGCGGTCAGGGCGGAAGTATCCGTCGTCAGCGCAATAGCGGCCAATTCCATGCGTTCTTTTTCAAAACGGCCGGTCATTTCGGCGGCGAAGTGTTGCGCGTCGGCAGCCGAACCGCCGTTGCCGCAGGCCAGGATTTTGCCGTCGTTCATCAGACATTGAAGCATCAACTCGGCAGCCTGTGCGGTCGGCTCGACCAGTACTTTTTCGGCTTCCTGCTTGGCGCGGATGCTCTCGGCAAAATGCGCGGAAACGCGTTCTTGTAATGTTGTCATGAGGTTAACCTGTAATATTTTGAATCCATTCGGGTTGGCCGTCGCCCTCAATCAGTACCGCATCCAGGCGGCAGGGAGCGTGGCTCAACCCGTGCTTTTGCAGATAATACTCTACACTTCGTTGCAATTTCAATAATTTGGACGGCGAGATGCTGTATGCGGCACCACCGAAACCTCGGTTTTTGCGGTATTTTACTTCAACAAACACAATCGTACCGCCGTTTTTGACGATTAAATCGATTTCGCCGTAGGCACAATGCCAGTTCCGCGCCAACAGCGAGCAGCCTTTGTCCAGCAGGAATGCCAGCGCCGCATCTTCGGCCGCCGCCCCCTGTTTGTGGTTTAAGCGCATGAAAAGTTTACCCGTTATATAATCATTGTTTTTAAAGAGACGCCGTTTCAGACGGCCTTGAATCTATGTACACAAAACACCTGCAAAAAGCCGTCGACAGCATCGAAAAACAGACATTATACGTTGTCGCCACACCCATCGGCAATTTAGCCGACATAACGTTGCGCGCACTGGCCGTGCTGCAAAAGGCCGACATTATCTGCGCCGAGGACACCCGTGTTACCGCCCAGCTTTTGAGCGCATACGGCATTCAGGGCAAACTCGTGAGCGTTCGCGAACACAACGAGCAGCAAATGGCCGACAAAATCATCGGCCATCTTTCAGACGGCCTGAGCGTCGCCCAAGTTTCGGATGCGGGTACGCCAGCGGTGTGCGATCCGGGTGCGAAACTTGCCGCCCGCGTGCGCGAAGCCGGATTTAAAGTGGTGCCTGTGGTCGGCGCAAGCGCGGTCATGGGGGCGTTGAGCGTGGCCGGTGTGACGGAATCCGATTTTTACTTCAACGGTTTCCTGCCGCCTAAGGCCGGCGAACGCCAAAAACTGTTGACCAAATGGGTGGAAGCCGATTTTCCGATTGTGATGTTTGAAACGCCGCACCGTATCGAAGCAAGCCTTGCGGATATGGCCGCGCAGTTCCCCGAACGCCGTTTGACATTGGCGCGCGAAATTACCAAAACGTTTGAAACCTTCCTCTGCGGCACGGTTGCCGAAATTCAAGCCGCCCTTAAAAATGACAGCAACCAAACGCGCGGCGAGATGGTGCTGGTGTTGCACCCTGCGGTGAAAGAGAAGCACAGCGATTTGCCCGAAGCGGCGCAAAATACCATGAAAATCCTTGCGGCCGAGTTGCCGACCAAACAAGCCGCCGAGCTTGCCGCCAAGATTACCGGCGAAAGCAAAAAAACCTTGTACGATTTAGCGTTGGAGTGGAAACGGATTTCAGACGACGCTTGAGGTCTTGTAGGCTTATTTCTCTCAACCTGTGGTGTAAACAACGCGACGATTTCCTACAGGTAAGGCTGGGTATTGTTCGTTATCCGTTTGCCGGTTCTACAGGCTTTATATAGGTAAAGTTCTGTTTGCCGCATTGCTCCCCCCCCCCCCTTGTAATTTACAATGACACTGCATACAACTAGTATGTTCTTAAATCTTTCAATCTACGGGAGTGGACTTATGAAACAAAACATCATCGTTGCCTTATTCGACATCTCCAGCGAAGCTTATCAAGCCTTTTCTGAATTGAAAGCTTACTCGCAGACAACAGATGCTTTGGTGGCACAAGCCGTTTTGGTTAAAAAGGAAAATGGTCTGATTATCCCAGCAGAAAGCACCGACTTTACCGCCAATACGGTCGAAGGCACATGGACGGGCGGCCTCATTGGTTCGCTGGTCGGCATCCTCGGCGGTCCTATCGGTGTTCTGTTGGGTGGAGCTACTGGCGCACTCATCGGCAGTGATGTAGGCACTGCCCAAACATTGGGAGAGGGGGCGTTGCTGGAAAATACAGCCAAAAAACTGGATAACGGCAGTACTGCAATCATTATTTTGGCGCAAGAATCCGACGAGGCTGTATTGGATGCTTTCTTCCACCGTTTCAAAACCGTTATTCTCCGGCAAGATGCAGCCGTTGCCCAACAGGACGTATTGGCAGCAATAGAAGCGCAGGAAGAAGTGGCACGTCAGGCACACGAAGCTTGGAAAAAACAGCGCAAAGCCGAACGCAAAGAGAAAGTGGAAGCCTTCAAGGCCGACATCAAACAAAAATTCGACGAATTGGCAGCCAAGTTGAAATAACACTGCCACCAACCCAAGGTATGTAACCGCTCAAATTTTCCGTTTCGGATGCATGCCAAACCGGTTTGAGGCTACCTGAAAATCTATTTTTCAGGTAGCCTCTCCCTTTTTCATGCCCCGAGACCTTTGCAAAGGTCTCAACCTATGTTATTGCGAAGGTCTCGGCCTTTTTATAATTGGATTTTAGATCGATCCAATAGGTTCAATACGCTTCTAAGTTTGCATTTCAGACGGCCTCAATGTTTGGCAAACCTGCTTTAACGCTGCCATACGTTGCGCAAATATTCGATGCAGTCGGTCAGGGCGTAAAACGGGGCGTTGCCGTGATTGGCGTTGGGGTAGAGGGTAAAGCGGACATCCGCGCCGAGGTGGTGCAAAGTGCCGGCAAGAATTTTGGCTTGTGCAACCATGCCGCGGCTGGTTTGGTCGGGGCGGTTGTTTCTGCCTTCATGTTCGCCTGCGCCGAGGCGGATGCCGATTCTTTGCGGTAAAGTGTCGGGCAGCCAATCGAGTACGCGGCGGTCTTGCCACCAGATAGACGGCGACACCAGCAAATAATGGCGGAAGCGTTCGGGGCGGGTGAACAGGGAATAGAGGCCGTACAAGGCGCCGAACGAATGGCCGAAGACGGCTTGGTTTTGGGTATCGATGCGGTATTTGCCGTCGAGCAGGGCGGAGAGTTCGTCATCGATAAAGCGGCTGAAGCGGTCGGCTTGGCCGTATTGTTTGCGTTCGGATTCGGGCGCTTTGTCGGGCAGCGGCGGCGTGTAGTCGAGGGCGCGTTGGCTTAAGTCGCGGATGGTGCCGCCGGTGTAACCGATGCCGACAATCAGACAGGCGGCATGGCTTTTGGTGATGGGGTTGATGAGCAGGGATTGCGCCATATTGAGGATGGCGGGGAAAAAGGCGTCCCCGTCAAGAATATACAGTACGGGATAGCCGCCTGCCGGACGCTCGCCGAGTGCCGCGGCTTGAATGCGGTAGGTGCGGCCGGTGTGGGCGGAAGTAAGGGCGGTTTCTTCGGCTTGCAGCAGGGTGGCGGCTTGCCAGTTAGGACGGATGGACATGATGGGGTGCTTTAATCAATGGTTGCTTAAGGGAAAAGGCCGTCTGAACAATGGTTTTCAGACGGCCTTATTGTACGGATTTCTGCCTTTTTAACAATACGCGCGATTAGCGTACGTCAACGTAGGAGCTGCTGTGCAGTTCGCGCAGGAGGTTGGTGGTCGCCTGTTGCGCTTTTTGTTGGGACAGGTATTGGCGGACGGCGTTTTGTTGGCGCTCTTCAGGCGTACCTGCTTCGCGGACGTCGTTCAGCTTGATGATGTGCCAGCCGAATTGGGTGCGGATAGGGGCGCTGATTTGGCCGGGTTTGAGTTTGTGGACGGCTTCTTCAAATGGGGCAACCATCATGCCGTCGGCAAACCAGCCCAAATCGCCGCCGTTGCCGGCGCTGCTGTCTTGCGAGTATTGGCGTGCCAAACCGCCGAAATCTGCGCCGCTGCGGGCTTGTGAGTAGATTTTGCGGATGGTGCTTTCTGCGCCGACGGCGGCATTGTCGTTGTCGGCTTTAATGAGGATGTGTTGGGCATGATATTGGCGCACAGGGTCGGCTTCGGGCAGGGTGATGCCTTGTTGTTTGGCCTGCTCGATGTAACGTGCCACTTCGGAGTCGCTGACGCGGCTGTTTTGCATGATGGCCTGTTGGCGCACTTTTTCAACAATAATGCTGTCGGCGATGTCTTGACGGACAGCGGCAGACGGATTTTTGATGTTGGGGTTGTGCGCGATAACGGCTTCGATTTCGCTATCGGTTGCTTGGATGTTGCGGCGTTTGCCTGCTTGGAGGATCAGGGATTGGTTGATCATTTGTGCCAAAACTTGTTGGCGCAGCTCGTTGGCGTCCATTTGTGTGCCTTTAGGCATGGTTTGACGCGCTTGCGCTACGGCTTGCGCTACTTGGCGGTGGGTAATGACTTCGTTGTCGACAACCGCGGCAATGCCGTCTGAAAGATGTACGCCGCTTTGTACGGCTGGCATGGTGGTGGCGCTGACGGCAGCTGCTTTGGCTGCGCGCGCTTTGGTCGCTTTGGCTTTAGGGGCGGCGTGTGCGCCTACTGCGAGAGTGAGTGCGGCGACGAGAATCAGGGGTTTGAAGTTCATTGTTTGACTACCTCGTTGGTTTTGCTGTAACCGGGGATGGCTAAGCGGAGTTTTTCGAATGGGTTGTTGCCGATATTGCTCAAGTCTTTGAGTTGGAGGTTGAAGAATACGGCGTTTTTGTGGCTGTTTTCGCCGGTAACATAGCGTTGGCCGACCAAGCTTGCGCTCCAGCAGCCGCAGTTGCTTTTGTATTCTGCACCGATGAGCATTTCCAGCGGTTTTTTGGCTTCGATTTCGTAGTTGTAACGGGCAACGGCGTACAGGTTTTTACTCAACGGCCATTGGGCGGCAAGGTCGACTTGGCTGAGCCTGTCGTAGAAATAGTCGCCGTTGGCTTGCAGATAAATGCGCTCGTTGCGTCCGTATTTGTAGCGCGCGCTTAAGACTTTGCCGGGTTCGGGGTTGTAGGCAATCCCTGCGGCGTAGCTTTCGGCACGGCTTTGGTTTTGGTTGTAGTGGATGTCCAAGTCGATGCGGATGCTCGGGGTAATGTTGCCGTGTGCAAAGGCTACCCAGTCGGACTGGCTGCGCGGATAACGGCTGACGCTGCCGTCAGGCAGGACGTTGTCGTTTTTGAAGTAAAACTTCTGGCCGATACCTGCACGGAAGAGTTCCGCACCGGTGTTGGGGTTGAGGATACGGCTTTGTGTGGCCAGCGTCAGGCTGTTGGCCGAATTGATGCGGTCGTTGCCGGAATAAAGGTTTTCGCGGAACAGCTGCGAATAGGTAAAGCTGTTTTCAGAGCTGTCGAAATTAGGCAGGTCGTTTTGGGACTTGGTCGGAATGTAGTTGTAAAACAGGCGCGGTTCAAGCGTTTGCAGGTATTCCCCGCCGAAGAGCCGGGCCCTGCGCTCGAAAGTCAGGCCGCTGTCGACGTTGATAATCGGCAGGACGCGGCTGACATTGCGGCTGCTTTGGCCGTTGAAGCTGTTGAGGCTGTAATAAGTGGCGTGTACGCCGACTTTAGGCCGGATGTAGCCCCATTGGTTGTGGAAATCCCATTTGACGCTCGGGTAGAGCACCACGCGGCTGCCGTCTTGCTTGGTATCGTGGTCAAAACGGGTGAATTGGCCGAACACGTTGAGTTGCGCTTTGCCGAGATGGCTTTGCCAACGGCCGGTCAGACGGGGCATGATGGCATAAGGTTCGTCCTTATAGCCGTCTTGGTTGGCCAGCGTTTGGTATTTTTGTACGCGCAACGAGCCGTCAAAGCTGCCACCCAACAGTTTGTCGCTGTAATTGAGCCATGCCTGACGGTCGAGGTTGACGTTGCGCGCGATGTCTTCGCGGCCGTAGAAGTCGCGGTAGTAATCGTCGTCGGAAACTTGGTTGTAGTTGATGCCGCCGCTGATTTTGCTGTTCAGCTGCTGCTGGTGTTTCCATTTGAACTGGTAGCGGTTGTTGTGGACGCTTTTTTGGTCGTTGGGCATCCAGTCGCCATCGACTTCGCCGCTGTAATTCGGTTGCAGATAACGGACTTGGCCGCCCAGTTGCACGCCGCGTTTGCTGATAATGCCCGGGCGGATGGTGGTATCCAAATTCGGCGCAAGGTTGAAGTAGTAGGGCAGGCTCAGCTCAAGGCCGTCTGAACCTGTGGCAATGGTCGGAACGAGCAGGCCGCTTTTGCGGTTGCCATTGATGGGGAAGTCCGCCCAAGGCGTGTAGAGGACGGATACGCCGCCGAATACGAGCGAAGCGTGTTTGGCCACGCCGATACCAGTCGATTCATCGGCCTCAATGCTTTGCGCTTGGATATACCAGCTGGCATCGCCGGGCGAACAGGTGTTGAATTTGGTATTGATGAGTTTGTAGAGGCCTTTGCCTTTGAGTTCGGCTTTTTCGCTGACACTTTGAAGGCGGCGTCCGCCTTGTTCGGTATTGAGGCGCACGGCGGTGCCGGAACCGGTTTGGTCTTTGAGGTTGTAAACCAATTGGTCGCCGGATACGGTCGAACCGTTTTGATACAGAGTAAAGCGGTCGCCGGCGGTAACGGTATCGGTGGCTTGGTCGTATTGCGCCCAATCGGCGTTGAGAACATCGGCATTGCGCTCGACGATGACGTCGCCTTCGGCACGGACGCCGACCTGGGTTTGGCCTTCTATTTTATCGGCGTTGACGCGGGTGTAATCGGCAGGCAGGGCAGGCTCGCCGCTGCGTTTGATTTCGGCGGTTTCGGCCGGCTTGGCATCTTCGTGGTCGCAAAACAGGCAAGTGCTGCCCAAAGAAAGCGGATCGGCTTCGCTTTGGCTGGTTTTTGCCGGTTTGGATGCGGAGGTGTGGGCAGGGGTATAGTCTTCCGCCTGCGGAACAGAAGCATCTTCCGCGCGCACGGCTGTTGCGCCAAAGCCCATAATTAAGGCGAGTACCAAGGGTTTGAGTGAAAATAAACGAGCCAAAATCGCCCCTTAAATCGGTTTGCCAGTTAGAATAGCGGTTATTGTAACCTGAAATTCTGCGATACCGCTATGCAACGACAAACCGAATTACAAAACTGGCTGGAGTCTGTTTACCCGAACCAGCCGTTCGAATTGAGCTTTGCGGCAGCCGATGCCGACTTCCGCCGCTATTTCCGTGCGACGTTTTCAGACGGCCAGACCGTTATCTGTATGGACGCGCCTCCTGAGAAGATGAGTGTTGCGCCTTATTTGAAAGTACAAAAACTGTTTAACATGGTCAATGTGCCGCAAGTGCTTCATGTGGATGAAGCGTTGGGCTTTATGGTGTTGAACGATTTGGGCAATACCACATTCCTGGCCGCCATGAATCAGGAAAACAGTGCAACCGCCCACAAAGCCCTGCTGCTTGAAGCCATCGACGAACTGATCGAACTGCAAAAGGCCAGCCAGCCCGGAAAACTGCCGGAATACGACCGCGAAATCATGCTGCGCGAGATTAACTTGTTCTCCGAATGGTTTGTGGCCAAAGAATTGGGCCGCGAGCTGACTTTCAAGCAACGTCAGTTGTGGCAGCAAACCGTCGACACGCTGTTGCCGCCTCTGTTGGCGCAGCCTAAAGTGTATGTCCACCGCGACTTTATCGTCCGCAATCTGATGCTGGCAAAAGGTCGTCCGGGCGTGTTGGACTTCCAAGACGCGCTTTACGGCCCGATTTCCTATGATTTGGTGTCGCTGTTGCGCGATGCATTTATCGAATGGGAAGAAGAATTTGTATTGGACTTGGTTATCCGTTACTGGGAAAAAGCACGCGCCGCCCAGCTGCCTGTGCCTGCCGAGTTTGACGAGTTCTACCGCTGGTTTGAATGGATGGGTGTACAACGCCATTTGAAAGTGGCCGGTATTTTTGCCCGCCTGTACTACCGCGACGGCAAAGACAAATACCGTCCTGAAATTCCGCGCTTCTTGAACTACTTGCGCCGCGTATCCCGCCGTTACAACGATTTGGCGCCGCTGTATGCGTTGCTGGTCGAATTGGTCGGCGATGACGAATTGGAAACAGGCTATACCTTCTAAGCTTGGTTTTAAGATTTGATTCCACTTTTCAGACGGCCTGATCAACAAAAGGCCGTCTGAAACCTTTACAGAACATATAAAAATGACTTACATGATTTACCCCAAAACCTACGACGTGATTGTCGTCGGTGGCGGCCATGCCGGTACCGAAGCCGCGCTTGCCGCCGCACGCATGGGTGCGCAAACCCTGCTGCTCTCGCACAACATCGAAACCCTCGGCCAAATGTCGTGCAATCCCTCCATCGGCGGTATCGGCAAGGGCCACCTCGTGCGCGAACTCGACGCATTGGGCGGCGCGATGGCGTTGGCCACCGACAAATCCGGTATCCAGTTCCGCCGTTTGAACGCCAGCAAAGGCGCGGCGGTGCGAGCCACGCGCGCGCAGGCCGACCGTATCCTATATAAAGCCGCCATACGCGAAATGTTGGAAAACCAAGAAAACCTCGACCTTTTCCAACAAGCCGTCGAAGACGTCACGCTCGACGGCGACCGCATCAGCGGCGTAATCACCGCGATGGGCGTGGAATTTAAAGCCCGCGCCGTGGTGCTGACCGCAGGCACGTTTTTGTCCGGCAAAATCCACATCGGTTTGGAAAACTACGAAGGCGGCCGCGCGGGCGACCCCGCCGCCAAATCGCTGGGCGGCCGTTTGCGCGAATTAAACCTGCCGCAAGGCCGTCTGAAAACCGGCACACCGCCGCGCATCGACGGCCGCACGATTGATTTCTCCCAGCTTACCGAACAGCCCGGCGACACGCCCGTTCCCGTCTTTTCCGTGCGCGGCAACGCCGAAATGCACCCGCGCCAAGTGTCCTGCTGGATTACGCATACCAACCTGAAAACACACGAAATTATCCGCTCAGGCTTCGACCGCAGCCCCATGTTCACCGGCAAAATCGAAGGCGTCGGCCCGCGCTACTGCCCGTCCATCGAAGACAAAATCAACCGCTTTGCCGACAAAGACAGCCACCAGATTTTCCTCGAACCCGAAGGCCTGACCACCAACGAATACTACCCCAACGGTATCTCCACCAGCCTGCCGTTCGACATCCAAATCGCGCTCGTGCGCAGTATGAAAGGCCTGGAAAACGCCCACATCCTGCGCCCCGGCTACGCCATCGAATACGACTACTTCGACCCGCGCAACCTCAAAGCCAGCCTCGAAACCAAAACCATCCAAGGCCTCTTCTTCGCCGGACAAATCAACGGCACGACCGGCTACGAAGAAGCCGCCGCACAAGGCCTGCTCGCAGGCGCAAACGCCGTGCAATACGTCCGCGAACAAGACCCGCTCCTGCTGCGCCGCGAACAAGCCTACCTCGGCGTATTGGTGGACGACCTCATCACCAAAGGCGTGAACGAACCCTACCGCATGTTCACCAGCCGCGCCGAATACCGCCTGCAACTGCGCGAAGACAACGCCGACATGCGCCTGACCGAAGACGGCTACAAAATCGGCTTGGTGGGTGAAGCGCAATGGCGCATGTTCAACGAAAAACGCGAAGCCATCGAACGCGAAATCCAACGCTTGAAAACGACGTGGTACACGCCGCAAAAACTCGCCGAAGACGAACAAATCCGCGTGTTCGGACAAAAACTCAGCCGCGAAGCCAACCTGCACGACCTCCTGCGCCGCCCGAACCTCGACTACGCCACACTGATGACCCTGCCCGACGCACAACCTGAAACCGCACTTGCCGACAGCGTGGTCGAACAAGTCGAAATCCAAGTCAAATATCAAGGCTATATCGACCGCCAAAACGAAGAAATCGACAGCCGCCGCGATATCGAAACCTTAAAGTTGCCCGAGGATATCGATTACAGTAAAGTCAAAGGTTTGTCGGCAGAAGTGCAGCAAAAGCTCAACCAGCACAAACCCGAAACCGTCGGCCAAGCCAGCCGCATTTCCGGCGTAACGCCTGCCGCCGTCGCATTGCTGATGGTGCATTTGAAACGCGGGTTTAAAGATGCTAAGTAAGGTTTAATCCGAATAAAGGCCGTCTGAAACTTTCAGACGGCCTTTTTAAAACTGACACATATTTATGTAGATTAAAATAGAACGCATCCCTGCTGTCATTCTCATGCAGGCGTGAATCTAGAATCTGATCTACTGCATACCCAAAACCTGTCGAATAATAAGGCTTATTCTGGCAGGCAATTTATTGTCAGAGCAGAATATGTTTGTAATTTATGTGAGCAATACCCACACTTGTGTCTATATTTGTTATTTCATCTCCATACTGACTTCGACGTCTGTATCAGTAATAATGCAACGAGCACGGTACTCTATTTCCATGCCAGCGTTATTTTTTGCGGTAAAGCCACGAGTAACTACGATATTCTCTGTTATTCCGAGGAATGTCCCTGTATCGAGAACATGCCCTCTAAACGTGGACGGATTTACTAATTGCTGTTTAATGGCGACATCGCATAGGTTAATAGCAGCAGCTTCATCAATCTGCTTATCTTGCACAGCTGTAACATGGGCTTGGTTTTTAATATCATCCTCGGAAACATAGAAACGTTTACCGTTGGTGCAATCAGCAAAGAATACAATTTTGCTGCGAGGTTTGCTTTTACTGTCAGAAACTTCTACAAGCTCCACTCTGTCGCAACTGGATTCTTTGGCTATGAGTAGTGCTGCTTTTGGAATGAGTTCGTTAATTTTTGCAATACCTGACTTGCCCCAACGCTGATAAAGTTTCGGATTGTCTTTTTTCGTATACTTGAAATTTAAAATATCTGGATAGATTTTGGATTCTGGTGAGATAGTGGAAGGTTGGCTGCTGTCACTAGAAGAGTCTCTACCATCGCAACCTCTAACAAGTGAAAAAATTACAAAGCTTGCAAAAAGTATCCAAAGCACCTTTTTCATAGGATTTTTTTGTTTAGTCCCTGCAGAATCTGATCTTTGTCGCTGTAGCCAGTTTTGCCTACGTACCTCCAAATCTTGCGGTTCATTAAATAAAGCGGTACGCAATGTTTTGATAAACCGATCATTTTGTTCTATAAGAAGTCGTCTACCATCAAAAAGGTAGACTTCAATTACTTCGCCACTTTTTTCATTATATGATTCGATATCAATTAGATAAATCTTTGTTTTACGGTTGAAAACAATAAATGAATCATTGTAAGCAACAGTAGCTTTTGGGAAGTCTCCTGCCAGCACTCGGATTAAACGCATTATCTTCTCGTTCTCTCGTATAGTTGAAAATATTACTATATCCTAACAAAAAATTTACAATTATTCAAACAGCAAGTAACAACTATCAGATTGATAATCCAACCTTTTTTCAGGTGGCCTTTCTCTCGTTCAGGCTTCCTAAACCTACACATTAAGCAACAATTTCAAACATATCTTCATTTCCCCAGAGTCTTAACTAACAAAAAAGGCCATCTGAAACCTTAAAATCAGGTTTTCAGATGGCCTTTAATCATTTTAATAAACCGATAATTGTCCTATCGAGGCCGTCTGAATTTCAATACGCCAAGCTCGGAGACAAAGCCGTTTAGGGGGATGTCGTGGGGTTCGGTCGGCAGTGTGTCGGTCAGTTGGCAGCCGAAGCCTACGCCCAGGGTTTGGGTTTGCAGGCGGTATTTCGTGGCGGAGAGGGTGGCGTCGTAATAGCCGCCGGCTTGTCCGAGGCGGTAGCCGCGTTTGTCGATGCCGACGATGGGGACCAGCAGCAGGCTGAGTTGGTGGACGCGGATTTTTTTGCCGGTGAATTGGGGGACATGCAATTTAGCGCGGCCGCGTTTGCGTTCTTGTTTGGCGCCGTCGGCAGGGTAGGGGGTGAACCACATCCGCCGCGTGTTCGGTTCGATATAGGGCAGGTAGAGTTTTGCGCCGCGTTTTTGTGCGGCACGGACAAAGCCGTCCAATCGCAATTCCTTGCCCATCGGCCAATACACGCCGATTTTCCGTCCTTTTTTGATGTAGAGCTTGAGCAGGCGGTTGATGGTTTCGGTGGCGGCGTTTCGCTCGTCGGCGCTCATTTGGGCGCGTGCGCGGCGGAACTGTTTGCGTAATGCCGATTTTTCGGGGTTCCTCATTTTCAGACGGCCTTTCGGGATTGCGGTAGAATGTTGCGATTATAACGATTTTATTAACATTCAAACAGGACGCACACAATGTGGCACATTGTCGCCATCGGCTATCTTTTTGTTGCCGTGATGTTTTCCGCCGCGCAGCCGAGTATTGCGCGCGCGTTGATTTATTTGGTTTTTTGGGCGGTGTTGCCCGCTGTGTTCACGGTCTTGGTCGTGACCATCCGCCGCCGCAACCGCCTGATGAAACGGCAGGAGCAGGCGGAGTTTGAAGCGGCCCGCCAAAAGGCGGTACAGGTGGATGAAAAACAGGACGGAAAGGTATAAAATCCCTTTTCAGACGGCCTCTTATCCGCTATAATCCGTCAGTTTTCCATTTCGGAAACACTCTTTTATTTTTTAAAACTTATGCCCACTTTCGCCGAAGGGTGCTTGACAATAGGCGCCGCCTATCAAGTTCTATGCGATTGAATGTGTGCTCTTTAACCCTTTCAAGGAAATAACATGTCTCAAATTACTATGCGTCAGATGATTGAAGCCGGTGTTCACTTCGGTCACCAAACCCGTTTCTGGAACCCGAAAATGGCTCAATACATTTTCGGTGCGCGCAACAAAATCCATATCGTAAACTTGGAAAAAACCCTGCCGATGTTCCAAGAGGCGCAAGAAGCCGTACGTCGTCTGGTTGCCAACAAAGGTACAGTATTGTTCGTAGGTACTAAACGCCAAGCCCGCGACATCATCCGCGAAGAAGCTACCCGTGCCGGTATGCCTTTCGTTGATTATCGCTGGTTGGGTGGTATGCTGACTAACTACAAAACCGTTAAGCAATCCATCAAACGCCTGGAAGAAAAAACTGCTGCCCTGGAAAACGCTGCTGAAGGCGGTTTCAACAAAAAAGAAATTCTGGAAATGCAACGCGACGTTGAAAAACTGGAACGTTCTTTGGGCGGTATCAAAAACATGAAAGGCCTGCCTGACGCGATTTTCGTTATCGATACCGGCTACCAAAAAGGTACTCTGGTTGAAGCTGAAAAACTGGGCATCCCTGTTATCGCCGTAGTCGATACCAACAACAGCCCTGACGGCGTGAAATACGTTATCCCTGGTAACGATGACTCCGCTAAAGCTATCCGCCTGTACTGCCGCGGCATCGCTGACGCAGTTTTGGAAGGCAAAAACCAAGCGCTGCAAGAAACTGTAGCCGCTGCCCAAGAAGCTGCTGCCGAGTAATTCGGTACACAGAAGAGGGGCGTTATGCCCCTTTTCTCAAATCCCGTTCTGAAATCCGTTTCAGACGGCCACTATTTCCAAACACGGCAATGGCCGTGTTCCCAAAAATCTAGGAGATTCAAAATGGCAGAAATTACTGCAAAAATGGTTGCCGACCTGCGCGCCGCTACCGGCCTGGGCATGATGGAATGCAAAAAAGCCTTGGTTGAAGCTGAAGGCAACTTCGATAAAGCCGAAGAAATCCTGCGTATTAAATCTGGTGCGAAAGCCGGTAAACTGGCTGGCCGTACTGCTGCCGAAGGCGTATTGGCTTACGCGATCAACGGCAATGTCGGCGCATTGGTTGAAGTAAACTGCGAAACCGACTTCGTTGCTAAAGACGCCGGCTTCGTAGAGTTCGCCAACTTCGTTGCGAAAACTGCTGCCGAGAAAAAACCTGCTTCTGTTGAAGAGCTGAGCGAACTGGTTGAAGCAGAACGCAAAGCCATCATCGCTAAATTGGGCGAGAACATGTCTGTTCGCCGCTTCCAAGTGATCGACACTGCCAACCAACTGGTTGCCTACATCCACGGTGCTTTGGCTACCGAGGGCGTATTGGTTGAGTTCAAAGGCTCTGAAGACGTAGCACGCAAAATCGGTATGCACATCGTTGCCGCTAAACCACAATGCGTAAGCGAAGCCGAAGTAGATGCTGAAACCGTTGAAAAAGAACGCCACATCTACACCGAACAAGCTATCGCTTCCGGCAAACCTGCCGACATCGCCGCTAAAATGGTTGAAGGCCGTATCCGCAAATTCTTGGCTGAAATCACTCTGAACGGCCAAGCATTCGTGATGAATCCTGACCAAACCGTTGCCCAATTCGCTAAAGAAAACGGCACCGAAGTTGTCAGCTTCGTACGCTACAAAGTAGGCGACGGTATCGAGAAAGCCGTTGTTGACTACGCAGCCGAAGTTGCTGCTGCTGCTAAAGTGTAAGGCACTTATGAAAAAGAAAGCACCTAGATTCCAAACGAATCAGGGTGCTTTTTTTTGAGAAAACCGTTTACGGTACCTATTTTAAGACGGTCGAATATAAAGGCTGTCTGAAAACAAAACAATAATAGAACGACACACCATATCATTGTAATCCGACCGTTTGAAAATTCAGACGGCCCAAACTCCGACCGACGACATTCAAGAAAGCAAGGTATCCCATGACACAGCAAATCAAATACAAACGCGTATTACTGAAACTCTCCGGTGAATCCCTGATGGGTTCCGATCCGTTCGGCATTAATCACGATACCATCGTTCAAACTGTCGGCGAAATTGCCGAAGTCGTTAAAATGGGCGTGCAAGTCGGTATCGTTGTCGGCGGCGGTAACATTTTCCGCGGCGTATCTGCACAAGCAGGCAGCATGGACCGCGCTACTGCCGACTACATGGGCATGATGGCAACCGTAATGAACGCGTTGGCACTCAAAGACGCATTTGAAACTTTGGGCATCAAAGCGCGCGTACAATCTGCACTTTCCATGCAGCAAATCGCTGAAACTTACGCCCGTCCTAAAGCCATTCAATATTTGGAAGAAGGCAAAGTCGTGATTTTTGCCGCCGGTACCGGTAACCCGTTCTTCACGACCGACACTGCCGCCGCATTGCGCGGTGCGGAAATGAACTGCGACGTGATGCTCAAAGCCACCAACGTTGACGGCGTGTACACCGCAGACCCGAAAAAAGACCCATCTGCAACACGCTACGAAACCATTACTTTTGACGAAGCCTTGTTGAAAAACCTCAAAGTGATGGATGCCACCGCTTTCGCCCTCTGCCGCGAACGCAAGCTCAATATTGTAGTATTCGGCATTGCTAAAGAAGGTTCGCTCAAACGCGTGGTAACCGGCGAAAACGAAGGTACACTGGTTCACTGCTAATCATTGAGAGGCCGTCTGAAACAGCCGAACGGGATACATTCGGCTTTCAGACGGCCTTTTATTTTCAGTCGGTTGCGTGGGCAGTTTTCCATAGTTGGAACAGGTTAAAGGCTTGCTTGACCATAATTTCCAACCGACAATTCGATAACAAAAGGATACTCCATGAATATCACCGTCTTGGCTGTCGGCACGAAAATGCCGCGTTGGGTGGATGAAGCCGTCGGCGAGTACGCCAAACGCTTCGGGCGCGATGTTAATTATGCGCTGAAAGAAATCAAGCCAGAGAAACGCGGCGCGGGTGTAAATGCGGCTCAGGGCATGGCGGCTGAAGAAAAACGCCTGCTGGAAGCCATACCGCAGGGCGCGTTTTTGGTGGTATTGGACGAGCGCGGCAAAGCGCCGACTTCGGTCGAATTGGCGCAACATTTAAAAAGCTGGCAGCAAAACGGCGAACACGTCTGCTTTATTATCGGCGGCGCAGACGGCATGACCGACCGATTGAAACAGCAGGCAAACATGATGATGCGCCTTTCCAGCCTGACCTTGCCGCACGGCATGGTGCGCGTTTTATTGACCGAGCAGCTTTATCGCGCCGTTTCGATTTTGCACAACCATCCGTATCATCGGGAATAATCCGTTTTGATTGCCGAGATAAGACGGCAATGCCGCCTTGTCGGTTAAAAGCAGGGTTGAACCTGTTTTCAGACGGCCTGATTTTTCCGCATGAATCCTTTATAATCGTTTCTTTGATAAATCAACATCTTTCGGGAGAACCCAAATGTCCGATTTCCGTCAAGACTTCCTCAAATTCGCTTTGGCACAAAACGTGTTGAAATTCGGCGAATTTACGACCAAGGCCGGCCGTCAGTCGCCTTATTTTTTCAATGCCGGTTTGTTTAATGACGGCGCATCGACTTTGCAACTGGCGAAGTTTTACGCCGAGGCCATTATTGCCAGCGGCGTGAAGTTCGATATGCTGTTCGGCCCAGCCTATAAAGGTATTATTTTGGCGGCGGCAACAGCGATGATGTTGGCGGAAAAAGGCGTAAACGTACCGTTTGCCTACAATCGCAAAGAAGCCAAAGACCACGGCGAAGGCGGTGTGTTGGTGGGCGCGCCTTTGAAAGGCCGCGTGCTGATTATCGATGATGTGATTTCCGCCGGTACATCCGTGCGCGAGTCGGTCAAACTGATTGAGGCCGAAGGCGCAACGCCTGCCGCAGTGGCTATTGCGCTCGACCGTATGGAAAAAGGCACGGGCGAATTGTCGGCGGTGCAGGAAGTCGAAAAACAATACGGCCTGCCGGTGGTTTCGATTGCCAACTTGAACGACTTGTTCACGCTCTTGCAAAACAATGCCGAATTTGGCGGCTTCTTCGAGCCGGTCAAAGCTTATCGCGAACGTTACGGCGCGGTTTAAACCATAACATCATGCTCAGGTCGTCTGAAACATTTTTCAGACGGCCTGAAACATTAGCTAAAATATATTTTTGATTTAATACACTTACGGAAAATACTCATGCCTGCTTGTTCTTGTCCTCATTGTAAAACACCGCATTGGGTGAAAGATGCCCAGTTGAACGTGGCGCAGGGTTTCGTGGTCTGCACGCGTTGTTCGGGGATGTTTAAGGCCAAGGATTATCTGTCGGGCAACCTGCCGGCCGATCCGGCCCATCTGCCTGTGGCGGTAACGGATGTGCGCCTCGTGCATAACATCGGCGCGCAAATCCTCAAGCATTCCAAACTCTCGCGCAAAGAAATTTCCGATTTGCTCAATAGCGCGCTTAAGGAAGAATCTAAGGCGGAAGAGCAGGCAGCGGTCAAAACGCGCAAGGACGGTTTCAACTGGACTTTGGCATCGCTGATTGCGCTGACGGTTTTGATTATGCAACTCTTTTATCTTGCCCTGCTATGAGTGCCATCGCCCATTTTGTCGCCAGCTTTCGTGAGGCCGCGCCCTATATCCAATATTTGCGCGGCAAAACCATGGTGGTTGGCGTGACCGACAGCCTGTTGGAAGGCGAAACTTTGATTCGTTTGGCCGCAGATTTGAATCTGTTGGCCAGCTTGGGCTTGCGTTTGGTCTTGGTACACGGTTCGCGGCATTTGCTCGACAAATTGGCTTCGGGTCGGGATTTTGTTCCGAAATACAGCGGCAGTCGTCGGATTACCGATGAAGCGACTTTGATGGAAGTGAAGCAGGTAGCGGGGATTATCCGCAGCGATGTCGAAGCCGCTTTGTTCAGCAGCGTATCTGCACCGCAACGGAGCAAGCCGCCGGTTATTGCGTGTGGCAACTTTATTACCGCCCGTCCGCTGGGCGTTATCGACGGTGTGGACATGGGCTATACCGGTACCGTCCGCAAAATCGACGCGGAAGAAATCCGTTTGCGTTTGGACAGTGGCGCGGTGGTGCTTATCAGTCCTTTGGGGCATTCGTACAGCGGCAAAACCTTCAATCTGAGTATGTGCGAAACCGCTCAGGAAGTAGCCATGGCTTTGCAGGCGGAGAAACTGGTTTTCTTGACCGAAGAAACCGGTATTCGTCGTGCCGACGGCTCGTTGGCCAATACTTTGTCTGTCGGTGAAGTGCAGGAACTGATACACGACAATCCCGATGCGCCGGCCGATTTGCTGCATGCGGCGGTAGGTGCGTTGGAAAACGGCGTATCGCGGGTACAGATTCTCAACGGCCGTGAAGATGGTAGCCTGTTGCGCGAGCTGTTTACCCGCGAGGGCAGCGGTACATCTATTGCGCGTGAGCCGTTTGTTTCCATCCGTCAGGCACGCAGCGACGACATTCCGCACATCATCGCCTTAATCCGTCCGTTGGCGGAACAAGGCATCTTGTTACACCGCAGCCGCGAGTATTTGGAAAACCATATTTCCAGTTTTTCCGTATTGGAACACGATCAAAACATTTACGGCTGCGTGGCGCTGAAAACCTTTTCCGAGTCGGACTGCGGCGAATTGGCCTGTCTGGTGGTGTCGCCCGAAGCGCGCGATGGCGGCTACGGCGAATTACTGTTGGAACATCTGTTTCAAAAAGCACGCGCCTTAAATATCAAAACGCTTTTCGCCTTATCTACGCACACGGGCGAATGGTTTGTCGAACGGGGCTTTCAGACGGCCTCAGCCGATGACCTGCCTGCCGAACGCCGGCAGGAATACAATGCCAACGGCCGCAATTCCAAAGTATTTGTTTATGACTTGCAGGCCGTCTGAAAACCTCAATCCTATTATCCGTTTTTAAAAATCACTCAAATCTTATGTTGAAAATTATCTCTGCCAACGTCAACGGCATCCGCTCCGCCTATAAAAAAGGTTTTTATGAATACATCGCCGCTTCCGATGCCGACATCGTCTGCGTGCAGGAACTGAAAGCTCAAGAGGCCGACCTGTCAGACGATATGAAAAATCCGCACGGTATGCACGGCTACTGGCATTGCGCCGAAAAGCGCGGGTACAGCGGCGTGGCGGTGTACAGCAAACGCAAACCCGACAATGTGCAAATCGGCATGGGCATTGAAGAATTTGACAGGGAAGGCCGTTTTGTCCGTTGCGATTTCGGCAAGTTGTCGGTAATTTCGCTGTATCTGCCCAGCGGCAGCAGCGCGGAAGAGCGCCAACAAGTGAAATACCGCTTTCTGGACGCGTTCTATCCCATGCTCGAAGCCATGAAAAACGAAGGACGCGACATCGTCGTCTGCGGAGACTGGAACATTGCCCACCAAAACATCGACCTGAAAAACTGGAAAGGCAACCAGAAAAACTCAGGCTTCCTGCCGGAAGAGCGCGAATGGATAGGCAAAGTCATCCATACGCTCGGCTGGACGGATATGTGGCGCACACTTTATCCCGATGTGCCGGGCTATACCTGGTGGAGCAACCGCGGACAAGCGTATGCGAAAGATGTCGGGTGGCGCATCGATTATCATATGGTTACGCCGGAGTTGGCCGCCAAAGCCGTTTCCGCACATGTTTATAAAGACGAAAAATTCTCGGATCACGCCCCTTTAGTTGTGGAGTATGACTATGTTGCCGAATAAGGTTTTGGGTAAATATGACTGGAATGTAAACGGCAAAACCGGCGTAGGCGCGGCGTGGGTCGTGGCAGCATTTGTGCTGCCTATGCTGGTGTGGGCGGTGTTTATGCTGGCGCGGATGTCCGGCTTGGTTACACCGACCAAGGCCAATCCGACTTGGGCGTTGGTATGGCTGCTGTTTTCCCTGCCTTGCCTGCTGATTGCTGCCAAATGCTTTGCTTGGAAGGGTTGGCGACTGATTGCCAACATCGTACTTTGTCTGGCGACTTGTGCCATCCTCAGCGTGCCTGCCGCATTGCTGATTGCATTTACACTCAACGACTTGCTCAAATAGGCCGTCTGAAATGCAGAGCTTCGAACTCGAAGAAATGGCACTGTTTCTGATACGCGATGCGGATGAAGCGGAAATGTGGATAGACCGTTGGACGGTTAGCTATCCGATTGTCCACACTGCCGAAGCTGATGGCCGTCAAACCATTTCCGAATGGCAACACGCCATTCAGACGGCCTTCGACCATATCGTCAGCAGAAATATTGCCGTCGTGGCTCATGGTGCCGGCGTATCTGCATTTTTGGCGTGGTTGTATCAAGCCGACATCCTGACGCAAAAACGCCTGACCAATATTATTTTGGTCTCGCCGCGTCCAGAAGCTTTTCCCGAAGACGAAATCCATACGCTTCAGCGCGTCCGCTGCCTTTGCCGTACAGCGTTGGTTATCGCCGAAACAAACGGCACGCCACGCGATTGGGCGCAAGAACAGGCCGATCGCTGGCATGCTCGTCTGCTTCAATCGCCGCATTCCGGCCAGTTAAACGGCGCACTCGGCGGCTGGCAATGGGGCATGAAGCTGATGCAGGAAATGCTGTTGAGTAAATAGTTTAGAAGTGTCTATCAAGAAGAAAGGCCGTCTGAAACCGATATGTATTTCAGACGGCCTTTATTTACAAATATCATGTTAAATATAATTAAAAGAAATTATTCTCATTTCTTTTGTGAGGCAATATAATTCGGTTGTTTCGTTAAATTGAGTATAAAAATGCAAATACCATTTCATTTGGCTTTATTACCCACGCTGATTATCGCTTCCTTCCCTGTTGCTGCCGCCGATACGCAGGACAATGGTGAACATTACACCGCTACCCTGCCCACCGTTACCGTGGTCGGACAGTCCGACACCAGCGTACTCAAAGGCTACATCAACTACGACGAAGCCGCCGTTACCCGCAACGGACAGCTCATCAAAGAAACGCCGCAAACCGTCGATACGCTCAACATCCAGAAAAACAAAAACTACGGCACGAACGATTTGAGTTCTATCCTTGAAGGCAACGCCGGCATCGACGCTGCCTACGATATGCGCGGCGAAAGCATTTTCCTGCGCGGCTTTCAAGCCGACGCATCCGATATTTACCGCGACGGCGTACGCGAAAGCGGCCAGGTGCGCCGCAGCACTGCCAACATCGAGCGCGTGGAAATCCTGAAAGGCCCGTCTTCCGTGCTTTACGGCCGCACCAACGGTGGCGGCGTCATCAATATGGTTAGTAAATACGCCAACTTCAAACAAAGCCGTAATATCGGTGCGGTTTACGGTTCGTGGGCAAACCGCAGCCTGAATATGGACATCAACGAAGTGCTGAACAAAAACGTCGCCATCCGCCTTACCGGCGAAGTCGGGCGTGCCAATTCGTTCCGCAGCGGCATAGACAGCAAAAACGTCATGGTTTCGCCCAGCATTACCGTCAAACTCGACAACGGCTTGAAATGGACGGGGCAATACACCTACGACAATGTGGAGCGTACACCCGACCGCAGCCCGACCAAGTCCGTGTACGACCGCTTCGGACTGCCTTACCGTATGGGTTTCGCCCACCCGAACGATTTTGTGAAAGACAAGCTGCAAGTTTGGCGTTCCGACCTTGAATACGCCTTCAACGACAAATGGCGCGCCCAATGGCAGCTCGCCCACCGCACGGCGGCGCAGGATTTCGACCATTTCTATGCAGGCAGCGAAAACGGCAGCCTAATCAAGCGTAACTACGCCTGGCAGCAGACCGACAACAAAACCCTGTCGTCCAACTTCACGCTCAACGGCGACTACCACATCGGCCGTTTTGAAAACCACCTGACCGTAGGCATGGATTACAGCCGCGAACACCGCAACCCGACCTTGGGTTACAGCCGCGCCTTTTCCGCCTCCATCGACCCCTACGACCGTGCAAGCTGGCCGGCTTCGGGCAGGCTGCAACCCGTCCTCACCGAAAATCGCCATAAAGCCGACTCCTACGGCATTTTCGTGCAAAACATCTTCTCCGCCACACCCGATTTGAAATTCGTCCTCGGTGGCCGTTACGACAAATACACCTTTAATTCTGAAAACAAACTTACCGGCAGCAGTCGCCAGTACAGCGGCCACTCATTCAGCCCCAATATCGGTGCAGTGTGGAACGTAACGCCTGCCCACACACTCTACGCCTCATATAACAAAGGCTTCGCACCTTATGGCGGACGCGGCGGCTATTTGAGCATCGACACTTCGTCTGCCGCCGTGTTCAACGCCGATCCCGAATACACCCGCCAATACGAAACCGGCGTCAAAAGCAGTTGGCTGGACGACCGCCTCAGCACCACATTGTCCGCCTACCAAATCGAACGCTTCAATATCCGCTACCGTCCCGACGCGCAAAATGATCCCTACACTTGGGCAGTCGGCGGCAAACACCGTTCGCGCGGCGTAGAGCTGTCCGCCATCGGACAAATCATCCCCAAAAAACTCTATTTGCGCGGCTCGTTGGGCGTGATGCAGGCAAAAGTCGTTGAAGATAAAGAAAATCCCGACCGCGTAGGCATCCATTTGGATAACACCAGCAACGTTACTGGCAACCTGTTCTTCCGTTACACGCCGACCGAAAACCTCTACGGCGAAATCGGCATAACCGGTACGGGCAAACGCTACGGCTACGATTCAAGAAACAAAGAAGTGACCACGCTTCCCGGTTTTGCCCGAGTTGATGCCATGCTCGGCTGGAACCATAAAAACGTCAACGTTACCTTTGCCGCAGCCAATCTGCTCAATCAAAAATATTGGCGTTCGGACGCCATGCCGGGTAATCCGCGCGGCTATACTGCTCGGGTAAATTACCGTTTCTGATGAAATCAGGCAAAGGCCGTCTGAAAATAAGGCTAATTATCTAAGCCATATTTCAGACGACCTTTATAAAGGCTGAAATAAAACTAAACACATTTTTTCACTCAAATTGAACACGCCTTCAACAAAATGCCATAAAATCCGCACATTGATTTGAATGTAAAGAGATACCTATGAAACTGAAAACCTTAGCTTTGACTTCATTGACCCTGTTGGCATTGGCCGCTTGCGGCAAACAGGCTGAAACCAGCGTTCCGGCAGACAGCGCCCAAAGCAGCGCATCTGCTCCGGTAGCGCCAGCCCCATTGACTGAAGGCGTAAACTACACTGTATTGTCCACTCCTATCCCACAACAGCAGGCCGGCAAAGTTGAAGTATTGGAATTCTTCGGCTACTTCTGCCCGCATTGCGCCCATTTGGAGCCGGTTTTGAGCGAACACACCAAAACGTTCAAAGACGATACCTATCTGCGTCGCGAGCATGTGATTTGGGGCGACGAAATGAAACCTTTGGCACGTTTGGCCGCCGCAGTGGAAATGGCTGGCGAATCAGATAAAGCCAACAGCCATATTTTCGATGCAATGGTTAATCAAAAAATCAATCTGGCCGATACCGATACCCTGAAAAAATGGTTGTCAGAGCAAACTGCATTTGATGGCAAAAAAGTATTGGCTGCATTTGAAGCGCCCGAAAGTCAAGCGCGTGCGGCTCAAATGGAAGAATTGACCAATAAATTCCAAATCAGCGGCACACCGACCGTTATCGTCGGCGGCAAATACCAAGTTGAATTTAAAGACTGGCAGTCCGGCATGACCACGATTGACCAGTTGGTGGACAAAGTACGTGAAGAGCAGAAAAAGCCGCAATAAGTTGAAGGCTGAATGAGCAAAGGCCGTCTGAAAATAAGATATTTCAGACGGCCTTTCATATTAGACGTTATAGAATAGATGGTTGCTAAAGCCTCATGGTTTTAAATTTGAATACAAAACAAAACGCCGTCTGAAACTTTTCAGACGGCGTTTTCTGTTAAGTTGGCTTACAAACCTGGGAACATGCCTTTCATCCCCTTCATGCCTTTGGCCAAGCGCATCAGTTTGCCCAAGCCGTTGCCGCTGAACATCTTCATCATTTGTTGCATTTGTTCAAACTGTTTGAGCAATTTGTTCACTTCCTGCACGGTCGTACCCGCACCCATTGCAATACGGCGTTTGCGGCTGGCTTTGAGCAGGGCAGGGTTGGCGCGTTCTTTAGGAGTCATCGAGTTGATGATGGCTTCTACTTTGCCCATCGCTTTTTCAGCCGTGCCTTCGGGGATTTGTTTCGATATTTGACCCAGTTCGCCCGGCATTTTCGACATCAGGTTTTCCAAGCCGCCCATATTGCGCATTTGCTGAATTTGTTCTTTAAAGTCATTGAGGTCAAAGCCTTTGCCTTTTTGCAGCTTTTTCGCCATTTTGGCGGCGGCTTCTTCATCAATGCCTTTTTGAACGTCTTCAATCAGGGTCAATACGTCGCCCATGCCGAGGATACGGCTGGCAAGACGGTCGGGGTGGAAAGGTTCGAGGCCGTTGATTTTCTCGCCGACACCAATAAATTTAATTGGTTTGCCGGTCACATGGCGTACGGACAATGCCGCACCGCCGCGCGAGTCGCCGTCCATCTTGGTCAATACGACACCGGTCAGCGGTAGGGCTTCATTAAATGCCTGAGCGGTATTTACCGCATCCTGACCCAGCATGGCATCAATAACGAACAAAGTTTCAACCGGGTTGACCGCCGCATGAAGCGCTTTGATTTCGTTCATCATCTCTTCATCGATTGCCAGGCGGCCAGCGGTATCGACCATCAAGACATCGTAAAAATGTTTTTTAGCGTAATCAACGGCGGTAGTTGCAATCTCAACCGGTTTTTGGTTGGTGTCGGATGGAAAAAAGTCCACGCCGACCTGTTCGGCCAACAGGCGCAGCTGTTCAATCGCGGCAGGGCGGTAAACGTCGGTAGATACCACCAAGACTTTTTTCTTCTGATCGTTTTTCAGCAGGCGGGCGAGTTTGCCGACGGTTGTTGTCTTACCGGCACCCTGCAAACCGGCCATCAAAACGATGGCAGGCGGTGAAACCGATAAATCCAGCGTTTTGTTTTCCTTGCCCATCAATTCGACTAAGGCTTGGTTGACCACACCAATAAAGGCTTGGTCAGGCGTCAGGCTGCCGACGACTTCTTGGCCAAGGGCCTGTTCTTTGACTGTATTGACGAATTCTTTAACGACGGGCAATGCAACGTCGGCTTCCAGCAGGGCAAGACGAACCTCGCGCAAGGCTTCTTTGATATTGTCTTCGGTCAGCGTTGATTGGCCGCGAATATTTTTAAGTACCTTGCTGAAGCGGTTGGTCAGGTTGTCTAACATACTTATCCTTGATAATGAGAATAGCTGCCCAATACAGGGCATTCTTTGTTAAAATAAAATTCGGATTATTTTACACGATAGTCCGAAGTTATGCTTCAAGAACACAAATACGCACAGCAAGGCCGTCTGAAACCCTGCCGGCTGCCCATCTAGTGTTCACACGTCTATTGAGAAAGATATTTATGCCGATTGTCTTAATCTGCCTTATGCTGGTGTATGCCGGATTGGGCGCATTTTCCTGGGTGCAACATAAAAAGCACAATAATAAGTCTTACCCGCTGAAAACCGAGTTGCTGATTTTGAGCGGCGCATTATTGGTACATGGTGCAGCATTGATGTTCCCGGTATTGCAGGATAGGGTATTGATTACCGGTTTTGGTTATTCGCTCAGTCTGATAGTTTGGCTGATGTTGATGATGTACTGCCTGGGCAGCTTCTTTTACTGTCTGCGCGGGGTGCAACTCTTATTGTATCCCTGTGCCGCATTGACCTTATTGTTGGGTTTCCTTTTCCCGGGTGATTTTTCAGGCCGTCAAATCGTAGACTTATTGCCGCTGTCGCACATCGCATCATCATTGCTCGCATACGGATTATTTGGCATCGTTACCTTATTTGCCATCCTAATCCTTTTGCTCGACCGCAATCTGCACAAACGCCGTTTTTCTGCATTGGTCAGCTTCTTACCGCCATTATTGAGTTTGGAAAAACTGATGTTCCAAGGTATGTGGGCAGGATTCGTTTTATTGACCTATTCCGTTATCAGCGGTACGTTTTTTGCAGAAACCATTTTCGGCAAGCCGATGACCTTCACGCATAAAACCATCTTCAGTATTATGTCGTGGCTGATTTATGGTGCATTATTGCTGAAACACAGCATGACCGCATGGCGCGGCAAAAAAGCTGCCGTTTGGACTATTGTCGGATTTGTTAGTCTGATTTTTGCCTATGTGGGCAGTAAATTTGTCCTAGAAATTGTCCTTCAACGTATTGGATAAATAGAAACCATAAACAAAGGCCGTCTGAAAGAGCAATTCAGACGG
>NZ_KV821606.1:5721-19191 GCF_001815685.1 Neisseria sp. HMSC056A03 | reverse complement strand
CCAATGCTTTGGCTGTGAACGTACCATCTTTGTCGTTTTTAAAGCCTTGAATTAGGGCTTGGAGTTTATCGGCTGCAGATTGCTCGGCATATTGAAGATTATCTGTTTGATTATTTTGTGCACTCAAATCCAAAAGGTCTAAAACCCCTGCTTTGTTAGGATCTTTAGGGACAAGATTTTTATTCAATTTATTTTCAGAACCAGGAGCAAGATGATCACCCAAACCATAACCATCTTTTTCAGGTTCTTTAAGCCTAGCTTCACGTAATACGGTAGCTGCAATAGTATTGGAGTTCTGACGCAAAAAATCATAAGGATAAATATTGTCTTTGCTTTGGGCATTCCTCACCATTTCTGCCCATTTCCCAGATAAATCAGATGCTTCCGTGATTAACTCACGGTATTGTTTTTGTCCTGGGTGTCTAGTAGAAGAATCTGGGTTATTGCTATCATATGGCATACCCGCAATGACTCTTATATTACCAAGGGGTAAATTTGGGTTTGTATTTTCTTCATCTGTCCAACCACTAATGGTATACTGCTTCCCCGTTTTATCAGTATAAAGCAGAAACATATGATGATAATCGTATCCCAAACTACCAAGCTTTCTATAACCAACTTCTATTTTCTCTGACATGATCAATTTCCTTGTAGTTTTATAGATTATTGCTCTTATCTAGATAAGAAACATTTTTTAGTAATTGCCCACTTTTATTAAAAAACAGGCTAATGTATAAATCACGTCTATTACCTAAATAACCTTCGCCTCTTTGATAATGAATAAGTAAATTATCATCTGAATTTTCCAGAACCTCAAACTCATTAGTAATTAAATTGATAATTTCATTTTTAGTTAGTCCCGAATGAAGATATTGTGAAACAATATTACTAACATCTGCACGCTGGCTTGCAATATCTGTAATACGGGTTTTTAGAATTTCATTTAACATCAGATTTAAGTTAATCATATTCTTTCTATCTTTCAAGTTAGAGTGTTGAATTTGTGCTTTTTTTTCATTATTATTGGCTTCACAACCAGCAGAAAATAGAGCAAGTACAGCAAATGATACAGGAAGTAATTTTCTCATATTTTAAGTACCTTTTTATTTCTAGTCTGCTGATTATAAATTACTTTTTTTGTATCTTCAACAATTGCTTTTATGACTTTCAAAGAATTTATTTTTTAGAGATAATAACGATACAATATAAATATGTTACACGACTACTTCTCGAACTAATGCCAGTACTAATATATCCTGAACATTCATGAATTTTTCCTGCTTCGCAGAGTATAGCTTTTACTTTTCTCTCTGTTTTCTGATGACAGACTTGTTGGCTCTACCTGTATGCGTTATGCCCAAAAGTCTCGTGGAGCATCCAATACGGGTTTGACGATACCTGTACGGATGGCGAAATCGCCAAAACCTTCAGCATCCAAACGGTTTCGAGACCACTCTACCACCCAGCCTTCGATAATTTCAAGGATTTCAGGTTCGGTAATGTTTTCTTTAAACAGGCGCGGAATACGTGTGCCTTCGCGGTTGCCACCTGCGTAAAGGTTGTAGAGGCCGATGGCTTTGCCAACCAAACCGATTTACGCCAGCATAGCGCGACCGCAACCGTTGGGGCAACCGGTTACGCGCAAAACGATTATTCGTCTTCCAAGCCTGTCCTTCGGTTGATATATAAAAAGGCCGTCTGAACTTTGCTTTCAGACGGCCTTGATATTGAACGGGACAAACCGATTAGGCTTGTTTGTTCCAACGTTCGATAGATTCTTTGATGACTTGTTTCGCTTCTTCTACATCGCCCCAAGATTCAACTTTAGTGGTACCTGCTTTTTTCAGGTCTTTGTAGTGGTTGAAGTGGAACTCGATTTGTTTGATCAGTTGTTGCGGCAAATCGGCCAAAGTTTTGTAGGCGTTGCCGTTGTTGCGGTCGTCGGCCGGAACGCAAACGATTTTGTCGTCCACTTCGCCGTCGTCAACGAATTTCATCACGCCGATAACGCGTGCTTCCAGAAAAATACCGGTTGCCAAAGGCTGCTCGGTAACCAGCAATACGTCCAATTCGTCGCCGTCTTCGTCCAAAGTTTGCGGAATGAAGCCGTAGTTGGTCGGTTTGGCGAAAATTGCCGGTTCAACGCGGTCGAGTTGGAACGCGGCCAGTTTGCGGTTCCACTCGATTTTGTGGTTGCTGCCCGCAGGGATTTCGTTGACAACGTTGATGATGCCGCCGTCCACGTCACCCGGGGTCAGGATTTTGTTGAAGTCTGCCATGATGGTTTCCTTTGATTTTAAAGAGAGTCAAACGGCGAAAGTATAACAAACCCAAGGCCGTCTGAAAATGTGAAACTGTCGTATTCAGACGGCCTTTTTGGCATTCAGCCTTTTGACCAATTCTAAAATTGCGCGTTTATTGGAAGGCGAAAACACTTTTTCTGCCGCTTCTTCCGCACCAAACCAACCGTAGGCAACGTGTTCGTCCGGTTGCAGCATGATGGGCGTATCACGCGGAATTTGGGCGGAGAAGATGTGTTCGCGGTTTTCAAAAACGCCTTTGGGATAGCGATGGCGCCAGTGATGATAGATTTCATAAACGGTGCTGTCGTGCCAGTTTTCCAGCTGGCCGTCTGCAAGGCGGATACCGGTTTCTTCCCACACTTCGCGCCATGCGGTTTCTTCGATACGCTCGCCCTCTTCCAAGCTGCCGGTAACCGACTGCCAAAAACCTTGCGGCGCCGTGCGTTCAATCAGCAGGATATTGCCGTCTTTATCATGCAAAACAACCAAAGCGGATACAGGATACTTCAAAGGCTTACCGCTCATGACTTGTCCTTGCCGGATTGATTGGGGAGGCTGATTTTTTGTAGTAAGTAAGCCAAAAGGTTTTCCATGTATCACTCAAAAATGGGAAATTGATATTCAGACGGCCTTTGCCGGAAATCCGCAAAGGCCGTCTGAAATTATACCTGATTTAACTGCGCCAGTTTCCAAGACACCAGCTCTGCCGCTTCTTCCGGCGATTTGGCCTTCAACCCTACTTCGCCAAAATACGAAATTTTAGGCAAATCACACAAAAACTTATCGACGTCTTGCGCCGTCAAAAAACGGCCGTGCAAATCAAATCCGACATTTAAAGCACGCCCTTTGATTGCCGCCACCCTGTCATGCAAATGGCCGTACAAGTGATACCAGCCCTGATAGCAGCCGTCCCATTCCTGAATCGGATAGTGAAAAAGAACCAGCATATTCTTAATTTCCGGCAATTTGAGTTTTAAATACGGCCGTATGGACGACAGCAGCGGATGGTCGTCATGCTTGGTTTGGCTGCGGAAAAAATCGGCATGCTGCCGAATCACATGATCATGATTGCCGTAAATCAAGTGATGTTGCCCGTTCAACCGCGACAAAACGCGCTCTATCTGCTTATGGTCTTGGGCAAAGGAAAAATCGCCCAGGTTGTACACCGTATCTTCAGGCGTAACGGTTTCATTCCACGTTTGGATTAAAAATTCATCCATCTGCTCCACGTTATCGAACGGTCGAAATTGCGGGCAGAATTTGGCAATATTTTTATGTGAAAAATGTAGGTCTGATGTGAAGTAGGTTTTGCTCATGCCGTGCTCTCTGCGTTGCAAGCTTGAATCGTATCACGCGCGGGCGTATGCTAAACAATGTTTATTGTATTCTTCAAGGAGTTTTTATGCGTTTGGTTATTGCCGCGCCGGCCAACGGCGCAATATTAAAAGACACACTCAAAGCGTATCTTCAAAACGACCCGCGCGTCAGCAACTTGGTCGATTTATCCTCACCCGAAGGAAGCTATCCGCAACTCTCGTTTGCCGCGGCCGAAGAAGTCGCGGCAGGGCGCGCCGACCGTGCGCTGTTGATTTGCGGTACCGGCGTGGGTACGGCAATCGCCGCCAATAAAGTGCGCGGCATACGGGCGGCGACAGCGCACGATTTGCTCACCCTCCGCGGCTCGGTGGAAAACTATGATGCGCAGGTTTTATGTATGGGGCAAAACGTCATCGCAGCTCCGGCCGCTTGGGCATTGGTCGATATTTGGTTGGACTTGCGCCACGACACAAACAGCGGCTATGCACCTAAAGTTGGCGAAATCGAAGCGTACGAGCGCGGAAAATAAATACGTGTTGCTCCATATATTTTCAGACGGCCTTGTTACGTTTCGCTTTAGCAAAACCGGTAAGGCCGTCTGAAAATATTTAAATGCTTATTTTCCTTTTTTATTGCAAGGATGTCCTGCTCTGTTGTCGCAGACGCGTAAATTGCGCAAATGCATGACGGCATTGGTCAACTCGGCCTTCGTCGGCTCGTAACGGAAAGCATATTGCTTCACGTACAAAGCTTCGTTACCCTGTACGGCTTTTATCCAAGTAAATTCAGGTTTGCTGGTTTGCGGATTGTTGGCGCAAAACAACATCACCAAAGCGAATGGATAGCCGTTTTCTTCACCTGCCGTTATTGGGTTGACACTACTTTGCGGACAGGCATTCTGCCATGAGGCTGAAAGATTGCCGAAAAACTGCTCAACACCCGGTTTCATACCTGCCATGGATTGCAGCGTGACCATTTGCGTCCAGTCTTCCACAGTCTGTTTCTGCGGCACAAGTTCTATCAATGTCACACCATTTTGCGCGGTTTGATAGCCGACTTTGAAGCCTTTAGGCGGAGCACCGAAAGACCCAAACTCCTCAGCCTGCGCAGTTTGAACAGCTAACGGAAGCATAGCAATGGCGAGCATCAGTTTCCTAACGATACTTGTTTTTTTCATTGTTTTTCCTTATTCACTAAAAGTATGGCAGATGAAACACTCCATCCGCCAGCGCTATACTAACACAAGCATATAGCATTTTTTCAGACGGCCTTACAACTGCTTCAAAAACGCTTGAATAAACGCAATCTTATCCAATTCCGACATAGCATTGAATGTTTCCTGATGCTCGTGGATGTAGTCGATTAAAGGGTAAAATTCTTCATCAACATGGCGTTTGTCGAGCTTGCGGCCGATATTGCCCTCGTTGCTTCGTCCTAAAAACTTGGAAATCAGGTAATACGGCGATTTGAGTTTGAACAGCATTTCGCCGTTTTGCGCATCAAATACCATAAAGCCTTCGTGTTTCACGTTTTTCAGAAGGGTTTTCAGCTCGCCGAACGTGATGTTTTTCAGCGTTTCAGGGCGGCGGACGCCGTATTGTTTGCCGATTTCGTCCAGTTCGGCTTCGCTAAACTGACGGCCTGTCGCCACGTCGATGCAGCCGATTAAGGTTTCGCCCAATTCTTCGCGGATGATGTGCACGTCTTTCGCGTCTGTGACTTCAAACAAAAAAGTGTGGTTCGGATAAGCGCGGAACAGAGTTTCGTATTGCGCGCAGTGTGCGGCGGTCATGTCCGCGAACGCGCTATCAAGCGAACCGGTGGTCGAATACAGCACTTTTTCGTCAAACGCCGCGCCATGGGACGGATGGTCGTCTGAAAGTGAGACGAAAGTGCAGCAACCGAGGAAGCCGTTCACTTTTACTACCGCGTCCACCAATCTCTCATCGCCGATTCGGATCGGGTAACGGCTGCCTTTGGCAATACGTTCCGAATAATTGAACACTTTTTTAAACGGGCGCACGATGATTCGATTATGCGCGTCGATAATCAAACCGCGCATTTCCAGCAAAGCATCATCAAAACGGTTGTTATAGAACACGCTGCGTGCGTATTTCAACACGCGTAATTCGGGATAACGCTTGGATGCTTTGGCAGTAAAGTTGCGGCCGCCGTGTTGCAGATAATTTTCGGAGACGAAGGTTTGCTGCGCTTCGTCAAACGATAAGGGTTGCTGCTCGAAAGCCTGCATTTGCTTGATTTTTTCCAGTTGTTCCGCGCTGGCGGGTTGTACGGCTTTAACGTGGATTTCGTTTGCTACACGGTTTTGGTTCAGCTTGATATACGCCGCCAATACGTCATGCTCTTTCACGCCGTGCAGGTTGGGATAGAAATTGTGCATACGGTAGATTTCTGTTTCAAAACCGCTTTTTTTCGCCAAATCCAACAAATGGCGGCAACGCGAAGCCTTTTGGTTGGTGTTGGAATGGATGATTAAAATGTTGCGGTTCGGATTTTGTCGTCCGATTTTCAAGGTTTCGGTCATCAAGGCATTACCGCGTTTCTGCGCCTTATCCACCGCCTCGCCCGACCAGCGGTACACGCCGTTTTCATCGGTCATGAACAAGTCGTTTTCGATGCGGACGATTTCGGCATCACGGTACTTCGCTTTAAATTCGGCGGCTTTTTGTTCGGCAAACGTCGATTTTCCCGAACCTTGATGACCGCGGATTAAGATAAATTTTTGCATTTTGTTTCCTTATTCTTTTTCTCAGCTTGCCCTGAATCAATAGGCCGTCTGAAATATATTTCTACTTTTTTCAGACGGCCTTAGCTTCAGTTCACCGCTGCCAACGGCGTTTTCTCAATCTCTTCTACCCAGAAATCTGTACCCATACCTCGTTCGGCAAAGGAACCAATCAGGGAGAATACTTGGTCGGAGAAGCCGCCGATGTTCAAGATATCCTGACGGTTTCGTGCTTGAGCCGTAGTGTAAGGCTGGATATCCAGGCAAACGAGTTTGGCTTCGGGACAGCGTTTTTTCAGGATGTCCCATTCTTTCATCAGGCTGGTTGTTGCGCCCCATCGTTGGCTGTCATCTGCCCAACTTTCGTTGTCTGACACGATGACAACCAAATCCACGTCAGCTTTTTCACGGTTCAACATGGCAAGCGGTGCGCTGCAAGCCGTTCCGCCGCCGCCGACATTGGCGAGTTTTTCGGCGTTGGTCATGATGCTGTCGCGCGGATTGAGCTTGACGTTTACCGTGATTTGTTCAAACGGTATCACGCGGGCTTGCGGATTGGTGCGCAACATGGCGGCGGACACAAGCGCGGCAATATCGATGCAACGGGTTTTGGTGGACGCACTGCCGCGATAGCCGGTAGCCGGACTGTGCATAGAGCCGGAGACGTCCGGACAAACCACGACTTTGCCTTGGATTGCCGGTACGTTTTGTACGGCGGTTTCCATCGCGTCTTGCAGGGCTTCGCGGATTTCAAACGGCATCTGTTCGGATGTCACCTGATACGCGGTCAGCAACTGGTAAGGCAGCACACGGGCGCGGGCGATGGCGGTTTCGTCACGCAGTTTTTCTGCCACCATTTTGATGTTTTTGCTTTTCTCAAATACTTCGTGGCGCAGGAAAGTGTTCAGGTTTTGACGAACCTGCTGCCATGAGCCGTTGCGGGCGATTTGCGCCCAGTTGCCGCTGTTCAAGTCTAAAGCTGTAAGCATTTGGAAAGGAACATTGGGCAATTCGCCTTCTCGGCTTTGTTTGTAGTCTTCAAAAGCGCGGGTAATGGGCGGCAATGCTTCGCGGTCGTACGGTTTGCCGATCAGCCATGCAAACCATGCGGCACGCCATTCTTCACGCGGTTTGGGATGCACCATTTTGACCACGTCTGCCAGCGACGGCGAATTGCCGATGGCGGCGTTCAACAGTTGTTTTTCGGTGGCGGTCAAAAGCCAAGTCTGCATCAGTTTTTTCGGACGGTTGCCGAAGGATTTTCTACCGACTGCGCCACTGCGGATAATTTGTGCGAAGTTACGCAACATTTTACCGTTGTCCACCACTTGGTCGAATACGCGGGCGAGCATGTTCACATCTTTTTGCGCCAACACAGCAAGTAACAGCGCAGGCATATCTTTCATAAAACCTTTTTGACGGGCATATACGGCAGTTTTGGCGATGAACTCGGCATCCAGGCTTTCTGCCAATTTCAACACTTGGTCAAGCTGACTTTGTGCATCGGCATAGTAGGTATTGTTCAGACAACCGGTAGCGGCAAGCTGTGCCAGCTGTTGTTTGGGTGTCAGCGTGTAGGCGATGCCGCCTGCTTCATTATAGGTATCGGTTTTAGTAAAACAGTTTTTAATCGATTGAAACAAGTTAGTATTAGCCATTTTCATCTTCTTTCATATTGTTGGTTTGAGGCCGTCTGAACTTGTTTTAGCTTTGTTTTTCAGACAGCCTTGAATGGGTGGCAGTGTGGCGGCTAAAGATGAAGAGAAGCGTTTTTAACTGAAAGCTAATGTATTCTCTTCCGGGCATCCGCCTACTGCCGTAGGGCGACTAGATTTACTAGGATCATTCAGGTTTTAGCAGAAAAGGAATGTAATCCTAATGGCATTCGCCCATAAGGGGCGGCACATCTGGCAACGAAGAGTGGAGAAATTTTTACGCGCTCTATCCTCTGAGCTACTCTGCCATAGTTGGCGGCAGAGACGGGATTCGAACCCGCGACCTCGAGCGTTACAGGCTGTAATTCCTCCGGCATTTGCCGTCTGTACCGAAAACAGTTTTTATATCAGCTCGTCCGAATATTTCAGACGGCCTCAAATGTGGGCAGCGTAGCAGATAAACATGAAGAGAAACGGTTTTAACGTGAAAGGTTAATGTGCTCTCTTCAAGCATCAGCCTACTGCCGTATAAAGTAATATGGCACGCAACAAGTTTTTCAGGGAAACATGCCTTGGCTCTACCAACTGAGCTACTCTGCTATTTGGAACAACAGAGACAGGACTTGAACCTGCGACATAAGGATATCCATGTTGTAGTTTCCCTAGGCATTTGCCTGCCATATTGGAAAAGGGTGGGCGACTAAATAAACAAGACGTTCAACGTCTATCAGACGAGACAGGATTCGAACCTGTTAATCCAAATGTAGTCTTGTTGGCATTCGCCCTGTAACCACACAGCAACTAAATTTACGGAAAATTTTTCTCCGGTAACTGTATTTCCCGAAGCATCTGCTGTATCGTTACACTCACAATAAAGCCAACAGCGTGCCAAGAATAAAATTTTTATAAAAATAATTTTTAATTAATTGAATATAAAGAAAATATATTTTGAAGTAGCTTTTATCAGCAAGAAGCGTAGAATACTAAAAAATATATTTATAGATAGTTATATAGAAAATAAAATATAAAAGGATATATGATGAGATTCGATGATTTGGACAAACACTTGCAGTTAAGTAAACGGCAAATTTGTATTGGAAAAAATAATTTGAAGGCCGTCTGAACATGAATACCCACCCCAAAAAACAAGTCGCCATCAGCTTTCTCGGTACAGTGCTGGATAAAGGTTTCAACCAAGAGCGTTGGTTGAAATGGCGGCCGAATGTCGCCATGAATCAGCGTCAAGATTTTCATCTTGACCGCATGGAGCTGTTTTATGCGGAGAAATACCGCGAACTGGCAGATCATGTAAAAGCCGATATTCAGCAAGTGTCGCCGCACACAGCCGTCAATCTCGTACCTATGGAGCTGGCAAACCCGTGGGACTTCTCCGAGGTTTATACCAAACTGCACGATTGGGCGGCGAGCTATCCATTTGATACAGAAGAAGAAACCTATCTCACCCACATCACCACAGGTACGCACGTTGCCCAAATCTGCCTGTTCTTATTGGTAGAATCGCGTCAAATCCCCAGTGTACTGTTACAAACCGCTCCGCCCAAAAATCAAAGACGCAGTATGGGGAACGGCAATGTTGGCAGTTATGAAATCATCGATTTAGACTTGGCTCGTTACGACGTACTGGCAGAACGCCTTGCCGCCGTACGCGATGACGCAGTGCGCTACCTGAAAAGCGGTATTTCCACCCAAAACTCCGCCTTCAACCGCATGATTGCCGAAATCGAACAAGTTGCACTCAACTCTCCCTCCCCCATTCTGCTTTCCGGCCCCACAGGCGCTGGCAAATCCATGCTGGCACGCAGGATTTTTGAATTGAAAAAAGCGCGCCATCTGATAAAAGGCACATTTGTCGATGTAAACTGCGCCACTCTTCGCGGAGATGGTGCAGCATCTGCCCTGTTCGGACACAAAAAAGGCGCCTTTACAGGCGCCGCAGAAAAACGTGAAGGCTATCTGAAAACTGCCGACGGCGGCGTATTGTTTTTAGACGAAATCGGAGAATTGGGTTTAGACGAGCAAGCTATGCTGCTCAAAGCCATTGAAGAAAAACACTTTTATCCCGTCGGCAGCGACAGCGAAGTCAAAAGCGACTTCCAACTCATCGCCGGCACCAACCGCGATCTACGCCACGAAATCCGCGCCGGACGCTTCCGCGAAGACCTGTTCGCCCGCATCAACATCTGGAATTACCCACTACCCGCACTCGCCAACCGCCGCGAAGACATCGAGCCCAACGTCGAACACCAGCTCGCCCTAGCCTCGCAAGAACTCGGCCGAACCACCCGCTTCAACAAAGAAGCCCTGGCCGCCTACCTCGACTTCGCCCACTCCAACCAAGCACCATGGCGCGGCAATTTCCGCGACCTCGCTGCCAGCATCATGCGCCTGGCCACACTCGCGCCGCAAGGCAGAATACAGGTAGAACAAGTCCAAGCCGAAATCAAACGCCTCAAATGGTTATGGTCGGAAGAACCCTTTTCAGACGGCCTCCTACATAAAAGGCCGTCTGAAAAAACACAAGACTACCCCGATAAAGTCGATTGGGACACATTGGATTTATTCGACAAACTACAACTGCAACACGTCATCGACGAATGCCGCAAACACCCCAACATGGCCGCCGCCGGCCGTGCATTGTTCAACGTCTCCCGAACAGAAAGAGCAAAAGTCAATGACAGCGACCGATTGAGGAAATATTTACAGCGATTCGGATTAGAATGGGGAGATATTTAAGTAGAGTAAGCAAGGAGGTTTTGCAAAGGCCTCCTCATGCTGATTCTAGGAAGTAGCTAATTTTAATAGTACTTTTATTATTATTTATAAAAATAAAAGGCATCAATCTGATGCCTTTTATTTTCGTTAACATGAAAAATTAACGTTCATACCAACGTTTGGTCAATTCACGAATCACTTCTTTGGCTTACTTCAAAAATGCCGCATGATACGCAATATGCTCACCAATAAAACTGGCGATGAAGTAATAGCTATGATCGTAGCCTTTGTGGAAGCGCACATCGGCCGGTTGATTTGCCGCACGACAGGTTTCGATAAAATCTTCGGTACGCAATTGTGTTGGCAAAAACTCATCTTCCAAGCCCTGATCAATACGCATACCTTGTACTTTATAGCCTTGTTGAATGAGCGAGTTGGCATCATATTGCTGCCATTTTTCGCGATCCTTTCCTAAATAGGCAGAAAAGGCTTTCTCCCCCCAAGGAACAAGGCTTGGCGACAAAATGGGTGAAAAGGCAGAAACACTTTGATAACGTTCTCGGTTTCGCAGTGCCAATACCAATGCGCCGTGCCCGCCCATTGAATGCCCCATAATGGAACGTTTGCCGTTGGTAGGAAATTTTTCCTCAATCAAGCCAGGCAACTCATTCAAAATATAATCATACATTTGATAATTCGTCGCCCAAGGCTGCTCGGTCGCATTAAGATAAAAGCCCGCACCCTGCCCTAAATCGTAAGCATCATCGTTTGGCACTTGCTCTCCGCGAGGACTGGTATCAGGAGCAACCACAATCACTTGATGTTCTGCCGCATAACGTTGAAAGCCTGATTTGGTAATGAAATTTTGTTCCGTACACGTCAAGCCGGAAAGCCAATAAATCACACCAAGCGATCGATTCTCCTGATTATCCGGCAAATAGACGGCAAATTTCATTTCGCATTGAAGCGTTTGGGCATGGTGTACCCAAACTTGTTGCGAACCACCAAAAATTTGATGTTGTTCAATCAGTTTCATCGCGTACCTTAGTAATGAATAACAGCGCGGATCGATTTGCCTTCGTGCATCAACTCAAAGGCTTCATTGATTTGATCGAGTGTCATTGTGTGGGTCACAAACGGTTCTAACTCGATGTCGCCTTTCATTGAATCTTCCACCATTTTCGGAAGTTCAGAGCGGCCTTTAACGCCACCAAACGCCGTACCTTTCCAAACACGACCTGTGACCAACTGGAACGGACGAGTTGAAATTTCTTGGCCTGCACCCGCTACGCCGATGATAATAGATTGTCCCCAGCCACGGTGCGCACTTTCTAATGCCTGGCGCATTACGTTTACGTTGCCGATACATTCAAAGGTATGGTCAATGCCCCATTTATTGATGTCTAACAACACATCTTTGATCGGTTTATCGTAATCGTTCGGGTTCAAACAGTCAGTTGCACCAAACTGTTTCGCCAGCTCGAATTTTGAAGGATTGGTATCAATGGCAATAATGCGGCCCGCTTTGGCTTGACGCGCACCTTGCACCACAGCCAAACCAATCGCTCCCAAGCCAAACACGGCAACAGAGTCGCCTTCTTGTACTTTTGCCGTATTATGTACCGCACCAATACCTGTGGTAACGCCGCAGCCAAGCAAACATACTTGTTCATGGTTGGCTTCAGGATTGATTTTCGCCAGTGAAACTTCGGCAACAACTGAGTATTCACTGAAAGTCGAACAACCCATATAGTGATAGATCGGCTGGCCTTGATAAGAAAAACGCGTCGTGCCGTCCGGCATTAAGCCTTTACCTTGTGTATCACGCACTGAGACACATAAGTTGGTTTTACCTGAACGGCAAAACTCACATTCGCCACATTCAGCGGTATAAAGAGGAATGACGTGATCACCTGGTTTTACGCTCGACACACCTTCACCCACAGCAACGACTACACCCGCACCTTCATGTCCAAGCACCACAGGGAATACACCTTCAGGATCGCTTCCTGATAACGTAAATGCATCAGTATGGCACACGCCAGTGTGAGTATTACGAATTAACACCTCGCCTTTGCGTGGCATTTCTACATCGATTTCCACAATTTGTAAGGGTTGATTTGGGGCGAATGCTACCGCAGCACGAGATTTGATAGTTGAATTGGTTTGTTTGATTTCCATTATTTTTGCCTTTTAATTCATTAATAAAGTTATCTAGCCTAAGTAAGATAACAACAGGTTATACTTTGACCTCCACTCTAACGCAAGCGTTTTTGCAATTTTGGCTCCAACAGTAGCATGATCAACTGACAGTCCGCCGTGTAATTGACGGTTAAAGGCTTCTGAATATTTCCCTAAATCATGCAACTTTCCCGTCTGGCAGGCAATTTCCTGCGCACCAAGAAGAGTAGCCTGCTTGGACGATATTTGAACATACAGCCACCCAAAGGCGGCTGACGGAATAGGTCGTCATAGAGTTCGTAGTTACTAGAGTTTCAGCACACAGCCGCCTGAAGGCGGCTGGAAAATTATTCCTAACCTACCTATTCCAGAAGGCGTTTCAACACATAGCCGCCTGAAGGCGGCTGATCGACCATCGTATTCAATACTATTGGTTGTATTAGTTTCAACACACAGCCGCCCGAAGGCGGCTGGAAGTTTACCCACCGCCCGCAGGGTTGGTTTACCCTGTTTCAACACACAGCCGCCCGAAGGC
>NZ_KV821606.1:5269-5621 GCF_001815685.1 Neisseria sp. HMSC056A03 | reverse complement strand
TTTCAACACACAGCCGCCCGAAGGCGGCTGATCATCAATTGCTTTTTGCTCTTCGTGTATATCCGGTTTCAACACACAGCCGCCCGAAGGCGGCTGGTAGGCTTTCTTTACGTCTGCATTCCACCAAAAAAGTTTCAACACACAGCCGCCCGAAGGCGGCTGGAACAACTGCCAGCGAGATGACCCGGCAATGAATGGTTTCAACACACAGCCGCCCGAAGGCGGCTGGGGTCGCCTTTTTGTTTCCGCTTAAATCTTTTGCCGTTTCAACACACAGCCGCCCGAAGGCGGCTGGAAATTTTTTATATCGCAGGCGGTGGCGTTGTTCTGTTTCAACACACAGCCGCCCGAA
>NZ_KV821606.1:4882-5169 GCF_001815685.1 Neisseria sp. HMSC056A03 | reverse complement strand
AACACACAGCCGCCCGAAGGCGGCTGGGAGCAGATGGGATACAACAGAGAGACTGGCGTTTGGTTTCAACACACAGCCGCCCGAAGGCGGCTGGGATTCGCTAACAGTTGCCCATATTGTTTAGAAGCGGTTTCAACACACAGCCGCCCGAAGGCGGCTGGTGTCCAGTTCGCATAAAATTAGACAAGAGGTTTGGTTTCAACACACAGCCGCCCGAAGGCGGCTGGATCCTATATAGGCTACAAATTGCGCTGCGCTCCTGTTTCAACACACAGCCGCCCGAAGGC
>NZ_KV821606.1:4425-4782 GCF_001815685.1 Neisseria sp. HMSC056A03 | reverse complement strand
AACACACAGCCGCCCGAAGGCGGCTGGCTTTATTAATTGTTCAAATCCTCCTTTATTGTTCGGTTTTCAACACACAGCCGCCCGAAGGCGGCTGGCGGTGATTGTTTAGTTAAAAGCGGTAGCGACTACAGTTTCCAACACACAGCCGCCCGAAGGCGGCTGGCTTCCCTTTATTTTTCAGACGGCCTACAAATTCCGGTTTCAACACACAGCCGCCCGAAGGCGGCTGGACCAGCATTTAAAGCGCGACCAAGTCGTAACGCTGGTTTCAACACACAGCCGCCCGAAGGCGGCTGGGAAGAGGCTTGCTGATCTTACCTCAGAATATTTGTTTCAACACACAGCCGCCCGAAGGCG
>NZ_KV821606.1:4105-4325 GCF_001815685.1 Neisseria sp. HMSC056A03 | reverse complement strand
ACACACAGCCGCCCGAAGGCGGCTGGGCGGGCGCATTGAGTAATACCATGATTTATAAGAGTTTCAACACACAGCCGCCCGAAGGCGGCTGGGTTCGATGACATTAAAATTCCTCAAGTGACTTCGGTTTCAACACACAGCCGCCCGAAGGCGGCTGGGTCAAGGTCAGACATAACCAATTCTGCCTCTTTGTGTTTCAACACACAGCCGCCCGAAGGCG
>NZ_KV821606.1:3786-4005 GCF_001815685.1 Neisseria sp. HMSC056A03 | reverse complement strand
AACACACAGCCGCCCGAAGGCGGCTGGTTACCGACAAGGCGTTTTGGCGGTAGCGGTACGGTTTCAACACACAGCCGCCCGAAGGCGGCTGGATTATTCTGCATGGCTTTCCGGAGATACTGGATAGTTTCAACACACAGCCGCCCGAAGGCGGCTGGGCACATCGTCAACAAATCAGGCGATACCGCCACCGTTTCAACACACAGCCGCCCGAAGGCG
>NZ_KV821606.1:3271-3686 GCF_001815685.1 Neisseria sp. HMSC056A03 | reverse complement strand
ACACACAGCCGCCCGAAGGCGGCTGGGCCGACCGCGACCAAACATCAGACCAACCCATAAGTTTCAACACACAGCCGCCCGAAGGCGGCTGGGCTGCCGCCGTCCCAATTATCGCGGCTCTTCCCGGTTTCAACACACAGCCGCCCGAAGGCGGCTGGACAACATAAACGGACAGCAAAGCCATACCTACAGTTTCAACACACAGCCGCCCGAAGGCGGCTGGACCAAACAATCAAAACAATCAACCTATGGGATTAGTTTCAACACACAGCCGCCCGAAGGCGGCTGGATCAAATTTTGAGGACTTTTGCCGCCAAGACTAAGTTTCAACACACAGCCGCCCGAAGGCGGCTGGGAATAGCGCATACGCACACCCAAAGGCGTTTTATGTTTCAACACACAGCCGCCCGAAGGC
>NZ_KV821606.1:2950-3171 GCF_001815685.1 Neisseria sp. HMSC056A03 | reverse complement strand
AACACACAGCCGCCCGAAGGCGGCTGGTTAATCTTGCCGCTATTGTCGATTCAGGCTGCCGGTTTTCAACACACAGCCGCCCGAAGGCGGCTGGCGGGGTGGTTGGTTCAGGTAATTGATTTAAATGGTTTTCAACACACAGCCGCCCGAAGGCGGCTGGCGGCCTCGAATTTACCCGCGAAATCCGCATTGTGGTTTCAACACACAGCCGCCCGAAGGCG
>NZ_KV821606.1:2369-2850 GCF_001815685.1 Neisseria sp. HMSC056A03 | reverse complement strand
ACACACAGCCGCCCGAAGGCGGCTGGGACATGGAGCCACTCTACAAGCTCAGGCGTTTTAGTTTCAACACACAGCCGCCCGAAGGCGGCTGGGCCTGAGCTTCCACCACCACCACCAGTTCCGGTTTCAACACACAGCCGCCCGAAGGCGGCTGGGCCAGCGTTGTGCAAGGCCGTAATCAGATACTCGGTTTCAACACACAGCCGCCCGAAGGCGGCTGGATGTGTTGTAATAGCGCAAAAGGGTGTGTATCGGTTTTCAACACACAGCCGCCCGAAGGCGGCTGGCCAAAAAAATTGTGCCTAAGTTGGAGGCAAATGGTTTTCAACACACAGCCGCCCGAAGGCGGCTGGCAAAACGGTAAGCGTAAGTGGAACTTCGTGATGGTTTCAACACACAGCCGCCCGAAGGCGGCTGGGGCTTAAACGGTAAATAAACGGTAAATAAACGCCCCTGTTTCAACACACAGCCGCCCGAAGGC
>NZ_KV821606.1:2048-2269 GCF_001815685.1 Neisseria sp. HMSC056A03 | reverse complement strand
CAACACACAGCCGCCCGAAGGCGGCTGGCGTTTATTACGACTACATCAAGGCATTGCAAGAGTTTTCAACACACAGCCGCCCGAAGGCGGCTGGCAAATAAGGCGGTATAATGCAAAGCATAGGCACGGTTTCAACACACAGCCGCCCGAAGGCGGCTGGGGGCATTTGGCCTTTTTTGGTGGTTTTATTGGTTGTTTCAACACACAGCCGCCCGAAGGCG
>NZ_KV821606.1:1662-1948 GCF_001815685.1 Neisseria sp. HMSC056A03 | reverse complement strand
ACACACAGCCGCCCGAAGGCGGCTGGCGCCGAACCCCTGAAACTGGTTTATGCTTCGTCCGTTTTCAACACACAGCCGCCCGAAGGCGGCTGGCCAAGCCTGCGTTAACAGCTTCTTCGAAGTCATAGTTTCAACACACAGCCGCCCGAAGGCGGCTGGGAAAAAGCACTACTCCAATTAATACGATCGTCGGTTTCAACACACAGCCGCCCGAAGGCGGCTGGTAAAAGCGTGTACGGCCTATACAAATCAGCCGAAGTTTCAACACACAGCCGCCCGAAGGCGG
>NZ_KV821606.1:1275-1562 GCF_001815685.1 Neisseria sp. HMSC056A03 | reverse complement strand
AACACACAGCCGCCCGAAGGCGGCTGGTCAAGACTGATTTTATATTCCGTGCCCAAAGCCGGTTTCAACACACAGCCGCCCGAAGGCGGCTGGTTTTACATTATTTGCTTTGGGTATCAATCAACAGTTTCAACACACAGCCGCCCGAAGGCGGCTGGGCGTTTGGTTTGTCGTTTGTAACTTATGTAGGGGCGTTTCAACACACAGCCGCCCGAAGGCGGCTGGGCATATGAAGCCTATCAAGCCGTAAAAGGAGACATAGTTTCAACACACAGCCGCCCGAAGGC
>NZ_KV821606.1:956-1175 GCF_001815685.1 Neisseria sp. HMSC056A03 | reverse complement strand
AACACACAGCCGCCCGAAGGCGGCTGGGTATTTAGACAAGGAAGAGCGCGTTCCGCGCTTGCGGTTTCAACACACAGCCGCCCGAAGGCGGCTGGGAACAGTCAAAATAAACAGAATCAAAATGAAAAAGTTTCAACACACAGCCGCCCGAAGGCGGCTGGGTTAATGCTAATGACTTTATGCTGACACAAAAAGTTTCAACACACAGCCGCCCGAAGG
>NZ_KV821606.1:641-856 GCF_001815685.1 Neisseria sp. HMSC056A03 | reverse complement strand
AACACACAGCCGCCCGAAGGCGGCTGGATCTTCATCGCCCATCAGCCAGCATCTTTCATAGTTTCAACACACAGCCGCCCGAAGGCGGCTGGAACAAAAGGAGCGATGGGTTTAGCGCATATTATGGTTTCAACACACAGCCGCCCGAAGGCGGCTGGGGTTGATGTTTTTTAATGAGAGGGTTTTACTATGTTTCAACACACAGCCGCCCGAAG
>NZ_KV821606.1:323-541 GCF_001815685.1 Neisseria sp. HMSC056A03 | reverse complement strand
ACACACAGCCGCCCGAAGGCGGCTGGAACATCCCCCCGCTAGTAACACGGGGGGACTGACGTTTCAACACACAGCCGCCCGAAGGCGGCTGGTTGTGATCAAACGTGAGATTGACCTCTTTAACCGTGGTTTCAACACACAGCCGCCCGAAGGCGGCTGGTTGTTTTTGTTGATGTCAAAACTGTTAGGGTTTTGTTTCAACACACAGCCGCCCGAAG
>NZ_KV821606.1:0-223 GCF_001815685.1 Neisseria sp. HMSC056A03 | reverse complement strand
AACACACAGCCGCCCGAAGGCGGCTGGCTCGCCATCGAGACACAAATGGCCTCAACCGACGTTTCCAACACACAGCCGCCCGAAGGCGGCTGGCTCTTTCCTGTTGTCGTCTAGACAACATTGTTGACGGTTTCAACACACAGCCGCCCGAAGGCGGCTGGTTGCCGACAGGAGCAGGGGAGCTTATTCCGAATCCGTTTCAACACACAGCCGCCCGAAGGCG
>NZ_KV821605.1:0-337 GCF_001815685.1 Neisseria sp. HMSC056A03 | reverse complement strand
AAATTATGCGAACTAGCGTTTCCGCCTGAAAAAGTGTTTTCGCTCTACCCACGGTGGCGGATAGCGTCTGATTTTTTCGTTTGGTCGCCAGAATAAGATTTTGGAGGCGTCCTTGTTTTGCTTAGTAAGTCGCGCCGTATCAAGCATTTTTATAAGTGATAGCGTGTCAATGCCGATTTGTTCGGCAATGTCCTCAATAAAACGGATAGGAAGTCGCAGACGGTCGCGCCGGTATTGGCTGATTCGGGTCGGCTCTACTTGCCAGCGTTGAGATAAAGCATAGTCAGACAGGATAAAAAGCCTGTCTTTGATTTGGTCGATGAGTTCAGATTGTGTT
>NZ_KV821604.1:0-404 GCF_001815685.1 Neisseria sp. HMSC056A03 | reverse complement strand
TGGTAGCTCCGGTGGTGGTGGTAGCTCCGGCGGTGATGGATCGCATGGCGAAAATGACTATAACATAGTTTATTCGATTAATAACGGTTCTACTACTTTAATTTCTGATAATCCATCGGCTGTCTGTAAAAAATTTTTCTCCCAATTTAAAAATCAGTGGGGAGAATCTATTCAGGGGATTAAATTCACTCAACATTATAGTTTTGAGGGGCTTTGTCAGGGTTATTTTAATCATGATTTATGGGGGGGAGAAAACAAAGACTGGCAATCTAAATATGTGAATATATTTAAAGTTAAAAAGTCCGAATATAACTCAGGTGGGGAGTGTAAGGAAGACGGCGTTAGGCAGATTTCGACAGCTCAAGGCAAGTTTTCTGTCGTTTGTACTTATAAGCACAAGCCAA
>NZ_KV821603.1:0-734 GCF_001815685.1 Neisseria sp. HMSC056A03 | reverse complement strand
AATCAGCCGTCTGTCTTTCTTTGACAGGCGGTTTCTGTTCTGCTTCTTCATTTTTTTCCTTTCCTTTCTTTTGGTTATTCACTTTTTCGCTGCTTTTTTGCCAATTCAGGCCAAATCTTTTCCCAATCATCAGGGAACATCTCTTGCCGTGTTACTGCCCCGTTTGTAGCCTTTTCAATCGCTGCCGCTGACTGAACCGGCACACTTCTGACGCCTCGCGCAATCTGATTAATAAATGCTGGTGCAATACCAGTCTTTTTTGCTAAGTAAGATTGATTCCCGCGAATAGCGCAATATTCAATTAAGTTCATATTTCAACCTTGCTATATTCAACGTAGCGATAGTTTAGCAAAGCTATTTTCAAAAAGCAAGCAAAATAGTAGCATTGTTATATATAGCGTTGCTTTAAAATATAACTAATTGATTTAGCTGGGAGTAAGAAAATGAGCAGACTTGATAAAGTGAAAGAATTGATTGAAAAACGGTTTAATGGCAGTCAAGCAGAGTTTGCCCGAGCCATAGAAAAAGCACCGGCACAGGTCAATCAGTGGCTTAACGGTTATCGGAATATAGGCAATGGCGCGGCGGCTCAAATTGAGGACGTGCTATCCCTGCCGCGTGGGTGGCTTGATAGCAAAGAGGAATTTAGACAGCCTGAATCAAACGCTACCGTAATTGGCACGTTGGACGTTTGGGACAGCAAGACGCCGTTATCGGCTGATGATTGTGAAGTC
>NZ_KV821602.1:0-15669 GCF_001815685.1 Neisseria sp. HMSC056A03 | reverse complement strand
TTGCTACGTTCAAATTTTTCCTTAGCCATGAACTAATTCCTTTACATATAAAGATCGATTAAAGAACAATGGCCATCTGAAAATTTATTTTCAGTTTCAGACGGCCTTTTCTGATTAGCCTTTGCGGGCTTCAGTTACAGCAGCAGCTACGTGAGCAGGAGCTTCAGCATATTTTTTGAACTCCATGGAGTAAGTAGCGCGACCTTGGGTTGCAGAACGCAGGTCGGTAGAATAACCGAACATTTCTGCCAGAGGTACTTCGGCACGGACTTTTTTACCGCCGATACCGTCATCATCCATACCCAATACAACGCCACGACGACGGTTCAAATCGCCCATTACGTCACCCATGTATTCTTCAGGGGTTTCCACTTCAACTGCCATGATCGGCTCAAGCAGAGCAGGATTGGCTTTACGCATACCTTCTTTGAAGGCTTGAGAAGCAGCCAATTCGAAGGCCAGTTGAGAGGAGTCAACGTCGTGTGAAGAACCGAAGATCAAACGTACGCGTACGTCAACTACTGGATAGCCTGCAACGATACCGTTAGGCAGGGTATCGCGGATACCTTTATCGACAGACGGAATGAATTCACGAGGAATCACACCACCTTTAATTTCGTCGATAAATTCGTAGCCTGCACCACCCGGCTCCATAGGTTCCATTTTGATCACAACGTGACCGTATTGACCTTTACCACCAGATTGTTTGGCGTGTTTGTATTCGGCTTCGACTTCTTTGCGAATGGTTTCGCGGTAAGCCACTTGAGGCGCACCGATGTTCGCTTCCACACCGAATTCGCGTTTCATACGGTCAACAATAATTTCCAAGTGCAGCTCACCCATACCGGAAATAATGGTTTGACCGGATTCTTCGTCCGTACGAACACGGAAAGAAGGGTCTTCTTTAGCCAGACGGTTCAGGGCAATACCCATTTTCTCTTGGTCGGCTTTGGTTTTTGGCTCAACAGCAATATGGATTACCGGCTCAGGGAATTCCATGCGTTCCAAGATGATTGGTGCGTTTTCAGCACACAGGGTTTCACCAGTGGTAACGTCTTTCAGACCGATTGCAGCTGCAATATCACCAGCGCGTACTTCTTCGATTTCAGTACGGTCTGCGGCAGTCATTTGCACCAGACGACCGATACGTTCACGAGTGCCTTTTACAGAGTTCAATACGGTATCACCGGACTTCACGACACCAGAGTAAACGCGGATGAAAGTCAGCTGACCAACGTATTTGTCGTTCAACATTTTGAACGCCAATGCAGAGAATTTCTCTTCATCGCTGGCTTGACGGCTGTCGGCTTCTTCAGTGTTAGGATTAACACCTTGAACCGGAGGAATATCGGTAGGAGCTGGCAGCAATTCTACAACTGCGTCCAACATACGTTGAACACCTTTGTTTTTAAATGCAGAACCACACAACATAGGTTGGATTTCGCCTGCCAGAGTACGTTGACGCAATCCGCCTACGATTTCTTCTTCAGTCAGCTCGTCGCCGCCCAAGTATTTATCCATCAATTCTTCGCTGGCTTCTGCTGCAGCTTCAATCATGTTTTGACGCCATTCTTCAGCAGTTTCAACCAACTCAGCAGGAATATCGCCATAGGTAAAGGTTGTACCTTTATCAGCTTCGTTCCAGATGATAGATTTCATTTTCAGCAGGTCAACAACGCCACTGAAGCTGTCTTCTGCGCCAACCGGAATTACGATAGGCACAGGGTTTGCGCGCAAACGGGTTTTCATTTGCTCAACAACGCGGAAGAAGTTGGCACCTTGACGGTCCATTTTATTTACAAACGCCAAGCGTGGCACTTGGTATTTGTTGGCTTGACGCCATACGGTTTCAGATTGTGGCTGAACACCGCCCACCGCACAGTAAACCATTACTGCACCATCCAATACACGCATAGAGCGCTCCACCTCTACGGTAAAGTCAACGTGTCCCGGGGTGTCGATGATGTTAAAACGGTGTTCGGGGAATTGTTTCGCCATACCGGACCAGTAGGAAGTTACGGCAGCAGAGGTAATGGTAATACCACGCTCTTGCTCTTGTTCCATGTAGTCGGTAGTAGCCGCACCGTCATGCACCTCGCCCAATTTGTGGGTCAAACCGGTATAGAACAAAATACGTTCTGTAGTAGTGGTTTTACCCGCGTCGATATGGGCGGAAATACCGATGTTGCGGTACAGGCTGATCGGGGTCTTACGAGCCATTTTATTAGCCTTTCAAAATTAGAAACGGAAGTGAGAGAATGCTTTGTTGGCTTCAGCCATGCGGTGTACTTCTTCACGTTTTTTCAACGCACCGCCGCGACCTTCGGACGCATCAATCAACTCGCCTGCCAAACGCAGGTCCATGGATTTCTCACCACGTTTGCGGGCCGCATCGCGAACCCAGCGCATTGCAAGAGCCAAACGGCGTGAAGGACGAACCTCAACAGGAACTTGGTAGTTTGCACCACCTACACGGCGGCTTTTCACTTCCACGATAGGTTTGGCGTTTGCAATGGCTTCGTTGAATACTTCGATTGCTGCTTTGCCGGTTTTTTTCTCGATTTGTTCCAGTGCACCGTAAACGATACGTTCTGCAACAGATTTTTTACCGTCAATCATCAATACGTTCATGAATTTAGTCAGCTCAACGCTGCCGAATTTAGGATCTGGCAGTACGTCACGCTTAGGGACTTCTCTACGTCTTGGCATTTTAATTTCCTTTAATCTATTCAGTTGGGTCAATTCCCATGAATACCAAATTGAGTATTCACTTACTCGGCCGTTGTTCAGCTTAGGCGGCCGACGTGCCTATTTGAGTCCCGATAATTATTTAGGACGCTTAGCACCGTATTTAGAACGGGCTTGCTTACGGTCTTTAACACCTGCAGTATCCAAAGAACCGCGTACAGTGTGGTAACGTACACCTGGCAAGTCTTTTACACGACCGCCGCGAATCAATACGACGCTGTGCTCTTGCAGGTTGTGGCCTTCACCACCGATGTATGAAATGACTTCAAAACCATTGGTCAGGCGAACTTTACATACTTTACGCAATGCAGAGTTAGGTTTTTTAGGGGTAGTTGTGTATACACGGGTGCACACGCCACGTTTTTGCGGGCAAGCTTCCAGCGCAGGCACTTTGTTTACGTACACAGGCTTTTGACGGCCTTTGCGTACCAATTGGTTAATAGTTGGCATATTTTCTCGTCCTGTTGAGTTAAATACTTGCCGACACCATGTCGACAAGATTGGAATTATATTTTTATTGCAAGGGTTTAGTCAAGCAAATGACTGATAAAGTTTGGTGTTTTCCAATTTATGTCTAAATTTTGGAAACAAAGGCCGTCTGAAACATTCAGACGGCCTTTGTCATTTTAAATAAGTCTGCAATTTAGCTCTCTACTTATTTTCTCCATTGCTTTCCTTATTTATTCAGACGGCCTTAAACTCCACTCTCTTTTAAGTCTTCTAAAAAATAAAACCGCAAGACTGGCTTGCGGTTTTATTTTCACAATAATCCCGAGAGATTATTCGTTTGAAGCTTCGGTTTCAGAAATTTCTTGATCAGCTTGCTGCCATTGTTGGTGGCGGCTGCGGTGGTAGGTCAAACCTGTACCGGCAGGAATCAAACGACCGACAATCACGTTCTCTTTCAAACCGCGCAGCTCGTCTTGTTTGCCCATAATAGCGGCCTCTGTCAAGACGCGGGTTGTTTCTTGGAACGATGCCGCAGAAATGAAGCTGTCTGTAGACAAAGAGGCTTTGGTAATACCCAGCAACACGTTTTCGTAACGTGCCGGCTCTTTGTCTTCAGCCATGGCTTTTTCATTGGCAAGCATCACATCGCCACGCTCAACTTGCTCACCAGTAATGAACTCTGTATCACCTGAATCAACAATGTTCACTCGACGCAGCATTTGACGGATGATGACTTCGATGTGTTTATCGGAAATCTTCACACCTTGCAGGCGGTAAACCTCTTGTACCTCTTGAACAATGTAGCGGGCCAATGCTTCGATACCTTGCAGACGCAGAATGTCGTGTGGGTCTACGGCACCGTCTACGATGGTTTCACCGCGGTTTACCACTTGACCATCGTGTACCAGAATCTGTTTCTCTTTAGAAATCAGGGTTTCGTATGCTACACCGTCTACGTCGGTAATAATCAGGCGCTGTTTACCTTTGGTTTCTTTACCGAAGGAAACGGTACCGGTAATTTCTGCCAACATACCTGCATCTTTCGGCACGCGTGCTTCAAACAATTCGGCTACGCGTGGAAGACCACCGGTAATATCGCGGGTTTTAGAAGACGCTTGTGGAATACGCGCCAATACATTACCCTTACCGACTTCCTGACCTTCACGGATGGTAATCACCGCACCGACCGGGAATGCCATAGAAACAGGGGTAGTGGTACCTGGGATGCAAATTTCCAGACCGTTTTCATCCAACAGTTTAACAGTCGGACGTAACAGTTTAGAAGCACTAGAGGAACGACGTTTACCGTCAATCACTACCAGAGTAGACAAACCAGTTACATCATCCGTTTGTTTCGCAACGGTAACACCCTCTTCCACGTTTTCGAATTTCACCATACCTGCGTGTTCGGTGATCATCGGACGGGTATGCGGATCCCAAGTTGCCAAGGTTTGACCGGCTTTAATGGCTTCGCCGTCTTGTACCAGCAGGATTGCACCGTAAGGTACTTTGTGACGTTCACGTTCGCGACCGATATCGTCATGAATCACTACTTCACAAGAACGGCCGATGACAACCAACTCGCCTTTGTTGTTGGCAACGTAACGCATTTGGCTGCTGAAACGCGCTGTACCGTTGGATTTGGCTTCTACTTGGCTGGCTGCCGCCGCACGAGATGCCGCACCACCGATGTGGAACGTACGCATGGTCAGCTGAGTACCTGGCTCACCAATGGATTGTGCAGCAATCACACCAACTGCCTCACCGGCATTAACCAGTTTACCGCGTGCCAAATCGCGACCATAGCAGTGTGCACACAGGCCATGACGGGTTTTACAAGTAATCGGCGTACGGACTTTGACTTCATCGACACCGGATTGGTCGATCATATCTACCAGTTTCTCGGTCAACAACGTACCGGCTTCAACCAAAGTCTCTCCAGTCGAAGGATCGACAACATCAGAAGCAGTAACGCGGCCCAAAATACGCTCACGCAAAGCTTCAATTACGTCACCGCCTTGTACCACTGCCTTCATCACAAAGCCGTCTGAAGTACCGCAATCGTCTTCAACAACCACCAAGTCTTGGGTTACGTCTACCAAACGACGGGTCAGGTAACCGGAGTTTGCAGTTTTCAATGCGGTATCCGCCAAACCCTTACGCGCACCGTGGGTCGCAATAAAGTATTGCAATACGGTCAGGCCTTCGCGGAAGTTAGAGGTAATAGGCGTTTCAATAATGGAGCCGTCAGGTTTCGCCATCAAACCACGCATACCGGACAACTGTTTAATCTGAGCTGCAGAACCACGGGCACCAGAGTCAGCCATCATGTAAATAGAGTTGAAGGACTCTTGATCAACTTCGTTGCCGTCACGGTCGATGACTTTTTGTTTGGACAGGTTGTCCATCATCGCTTTAGCGATCTTATCGCCGGCACGACCCCAAATATCGACCACTTTGTTGTAACGTTCGCCGTTGGTTACCAAACCTTGACGGTATTGGTCTTCGATTTCTTTAACTTCAGCATTAGCCTCAGCCAGCAAGGCTGCTTTTTCTTTCGGAATTTCCATATCGTCAACCGCAATGGAAATACCGCCTTTTGCCGCAAAACCGAAACCGGTATACATCAGGTGGTCGGCGAAAATAACTGTTTCACGCAGGCCGCACAGACGGAATGATGCGTTAATCAGTTTAGAAATTTCTTTTTTCTTCAGCGCTTTGTTGATGTACTCGAATGGTAGGCCTTTAGGCAAGATTTCGCTCAACAATGCACGGCCGACGGTTGTTTCGTAACGGTTAACGACAGGCTCAAACTCACCTGCTTCGTTTTTCACCCATTCACGCAGACGTACGGTAATTTTCGTACCCAGCTCAACCTGTTTGGTATGGTATGCACGATGCACTTCTTTCACATCGGCAAACAGGCTGCCTTCGCCTTTGGCATTGATACGGTCGCGGGTCATGTAGTACAGACCCAATACAATATCTTGAGAAGGTACGATGATTGGTTCGCCGTTGGCTGGAGACAATACGTTGTTTGAAGCCAGCATCAGGGTGCGCGCTTCCATTTGCGCTTCCAAACTCAATGGAACGTGTACAGCCATTTGGTCACCGTCAAAGTCGGCGTTAAATGCGGCACACACCAATGGGTGCAACTGAATTGCTTTACCTTCGATCAGGATAGGTTCGAACGCTTGAATACCTAAACGGTGCAGGGTTGGCGCACGGTTCAGCATAATCGGATGTTCGCGGATGACTTCTTCCAAGATATCCCATACTTCAGGTACTTCTTGTTCTACCAATTTTTTTGCAGCTTTAACGGTAGAAGCCAAGCCTTGTTTTTCCAATTTGTGGAAAATGAATGGTTTGAACAGTTCCAAAGCCATTTTTTTCGGCAAACCGCATTGGTGCAGACGCAGGTATGGGCCTACGGTAATCACGGAACGACCGGAGTAGTCCACACGTTTACCCAGCAGGTTTTGACGGAAGCGACCGCCTTTACCTTTAATCATATCTGCCAATGATTTCAGCGGACGTTTGTTGGCGCCGGTCATGGCTTTACCGCGACGGCCGTTATCCAACAGAGAGTCAACTGCTTCTTGCAACATACGTTTTTCGTTACGAACGATGATGTCAGGCGCATGCAGTTCCAACAGACGTTTCAAACGGTTGTTACGGTTGATAACGCGGCGGTACAAATCGTTCAAATCGGAAGTGGCAAAACGACCGCCATCCAATGGAACCAACGGACGTAAATCAGGAGGCAATACCGGCAGCACGTCCATAATCATCCATTCCAGTTTCATACCGGAACGGTGGAAGGCTTCCAATACTTTCAAACGTTTGGCGATTTTTTTGATTTTGGTGTCAGAACCGGTAGATTCCAGCTCTTGACGCAGGATTTCGATTTCACCGGTAATATCCAAGGTACGCAACAATTCGCGGATACCTTCTGCACCCATTTTGGCATCGAAGTCGTCGCCGTATTCGTCCAGCTTGTTGTAGTAATCGTCTTCAGTCAGCAATTGACGACGTTGCAACGGAGTCATGCCGGGATCGGTTACCACAAATGCTTCAAAGTACAATACGCGTTCGATATCGCGCAAAGTCATGTCCAATACCATACCCAAGCGGGAAGGCAGGGATTTCAAGAACCAAATGTGGGCAACAGGTGCAGCCAATTCAATGTGGCCCATGCGTTCGCGGCGTACTTTAGACAAGGTCACTTCTACGCCACATTTTTCACAGGTTACGCCTTTAAATTTCAAGCGTTTGTATTTACCGCACAAACATTCATAGTCTTTGACCGGGCCAAAGATTTTGGCGCAGAACAAACCGTCGCGCTCAGGTTTGAACGTACGGTAGTTGATGGTTTCAGGTTTTTTAACTTCGCCATAAGACCATGAGCGGATGGTTTCGGGAGAGGCAATACCGATTTTGATGGCATCAAACTCTTCTTCCATGCCGGCAGTTTGCAACGGATTAAATAAGTTCAACAAATTCATTTTTGCTCCTTGAAAGAAGTATTTTTACCGCATGGCGGATTTTCGATATTGGGAAACGGTACTTTCGATTTCAGACGGCCTAAATGCCGATTGCTTCATTCTTATTCTGAAACCGTTTTTTCAGACGACCTTGAATGGCCGTCTGAAAACTTCTGTTTAGTAGCGTTCCAAATCGATATCCAAGCCCAGTGAGCGAATCTCTTTAACCAATACGTTGAAGGATTCAGGCATACCGGCATCGATTTTGTGTTCGCCTTTGACGATGTTTTCGTACATTTTGGTACGGCCGTTCACGTCGTCAGACTTCACAGTCAGCATCTCTTGTAGCGTGTATGCCGCGCCGTATGCTTCCAATGCCCAAACCTCCATCTCACCGAAACGTTGGCCACCGAACTGAGCTTTACCGCCCAGAGGCTGCTGGGTAACCAGACTGTATGGACCGGTAGAACGGGCGTGCATTTTTTCGTCAACCAAGTGGTGCAGTTTCAGATAGTGCATCACACCGACTGTAACCTTGCGGTCAAATGCTTCACCTGAACGGCCGTCATACAGCGTGATTTGAGTTTTACTGTCATTGAAGCCCAGTTTCTCAACCTCAGGATCTTCGCTTGGGTAAGCCAAGTTCAACATTTCGCGGATTTCAGACTCTTTCGCACCGTCGAATACAGGAGAAGCGAAAGATGCACCTTTACGCAGGTTGGAAGCCAACTCGATGATTTCTTCATCTGTCAGGCTGTCCAAATCTTCTTTCTTGCCGCTACCGTTGTAGAGCTTGTTCAAGAATTCACGCAGCTCGCTGGCTTTGCGTTGCTCTTTCAGCATGCGGTCGATGCGTTCGCCGATACCTTTTGCCGCCCAACCCAAGTGAACTTCCAAAATCTGACCGATGTTCATACGGGAAGGTACGCCCAATGGGTTCAGTACGATGTCTACCGGACGGCCGTCAGCCATATAAGGCATGTCTTCCACCGGCAGAATGCGTGATACCACACCTTTGTTACCGTGGCGACCCGCCATTTTGTCACCGGCTTGCAGACGGCGTTTGATGGCGATAAATACTTTTACCATTTTTTGTACGCCCGGTTGCAGCTCGTCGCCTTGGGTCAGTTTTTTCTTTTTGATCTCATACAACTCATCCGCTTCTTCGCGTTTTTGTTGCAGGCTCAATTTAATCAGTTCCAACTGTTTGGCCAAATCTTCATCAGCCAGACGGATGTCAAACCAATCATGTTTGCTGGACAGGCTTGCCAAATATTCGGTAGTAATTTCGCTGCCTTTAGCCAGCTTCATCGGACCACCATTGGCTTTTTGACCCACAATCATACGTTCGATACGGTCGAATGCATCATTATCGAAAATACGCAATTGATCGCCCAAATCTTGACGGTAACGTTTCAATTCAGAATCAATAATGGATTGAGCACGTTTGTCGCGTTGGATACCTTCACGAGTGAAGACTTGAACGTCGATAACGGTACCGCTCATGCCGGTAGGCATACGCAATGAAGTATCTTTTACGTCAGACGCTTTTTCACCGAAGATGGCACGCAGCAGTTTTTCTTCAGGAGTCAGTTGGGTTTCGCCTTTAGGTGTTACTTTACCTACCAAGACATCACCGGCTTCTACTTCTGCACCGATATATACGATACCGGATTCATCCAAACGGTTTTGCATACGTTCGGACAAGTTCGGAATATCGCGGGTAATATCTTCCGCACCCAGTTTAGTATCACGTGCAACAACGTTCAATTCTTCAATGTGAATCGAAGTGTAACGATCGTCCGCAGCCACTTTTTCTGAAATCAGAATCGAGTCTTCATAGTTGTAACCGTTCCATGGCATGAAGGCGATGGTCATGTTTTGACCCAAAGCTAACTCGCCCAAGTCGGTAGATGCACCGTCGGCTACCAAGTCACCACGTTGCAACACATCGCCTGCTTTTACAGCCGGACGTTGGTTGATGTTGGTAGATTGGTTGGAACGGGTAAATTTAACCAAGTTGTAAATATCGACACCCACTTCACCGGCAGTCGCTTCATCATCATGAACACGAACCACAACGCGGTTGGCGTCTACATACTCAACCACACCACCACGGCGGGCAACGATTGCAGTTGCAGAGTCAACGGCAACAGAGCGCTCGATACCGGTACCAACCATCGGTTTCTCAGGACGCAGGCACGGTACGGCCTGACGTTGCATGTTGGCACCCATCAATGCACGGTTCGCGTCATCATGTTCCAAGAATGGAATCAGAGATGCTGCAACGGATACCACTTGACCGGTTGCCACGTCCATATATTGAACACGGTCAGGCGTTGCCATAATGGTTTCGCCTTTTTCACGACAAGTAACCAAGTCGCCAATCAAATTACCGTCTTTGTCCAAATCAGCATTCGCCTGTGCAATCACATAGCGGCCTTCTTCAATGGCAGACAAGTAATCGATTTCCTCAGTTACTTTGCCGTCGATAACGCGGCGGTAAGGAGTTTCCAAGAAACCATAATCATTGGTACGCGCATAAACGGACAATGAGTTGATCAAACCAATGTTTGGACCTTCAGGTGTTTCAATAGGACATACACGGCCATAGTGGGTCGGATGTACGTCTCGCACCTCAAAGCCCGCACGTTCGCGAGTCAAACCACCAGGGCCCAATGCAGATACACGGCGTTTATGGGTTACTTCAGACAATGGGTTAGTCTGATCCATAAATTGGCTCAATTGGCTGGAGCCAAAGAATTCTTTAATCGCGGCAGAAACAGGTTTTGCATTGATCAAGTCATGCGGCATCAAGTTCTCAGATTCTGCTTGGTTCAAACGCTCTTTAACTGCACGTTCCACGCGAGCCAAACCGCTGCGGAATTGGTTTTCAGTCAACTCACCTACCGAACGCACACGACGGTTGCCCAAGTGGTCAATATCGTCCACTTCGCCATGACCGTTACGTAATTCAACCAAAGTAGCAATTGAGGCAACAATATCTTCGACGCTCAGAACATAACCGCCTTTTTCGGCGGCGCCTGCGGAAGTTTCATTCAACAAACGACCATACCAAGACTGCTGTTGTACTTCAGACAATTTTTGTTCATAAGTCCGCGTATTGAATTTCATACGGCCTACGCGAGACAAATCGTAACTGTCTTCACTGAAGAACAAGCGGTTAAACAATTGCTCGACTGCCTCTTCGGTAGGCGGTTCGCCCGGGCGCATCATGCGGTAAATCGCAACACGTGCTGCTTGCTGATCAGCAGTCTCATCAGTACGCAGAGTGCTGGAGATGTAGCCGCCTTGATCCAATTCATTGATATAAAGGGTCGTAATTTCTTTTACGCCATGGATATCAAGCTTGGCCAACAGTTCTTCTGTAATTTCATCGTTAGCAGAAGCCAATACTTCGCCGGTTTCCGGATCAATCAGGTCAGCAGCCAATGCTTTGCCTATCAGGCTTTCTGGCTCCACATCCAAACGAGTCAAGCCTGCATTGGTAATATCACGGATATTTTTCGCAGTAATGCGTTTACCTTTAGCAACCAGTACATTGCCTTCTTTATCCAAGATATCAACTTTGGCAGTTTCACCTTTCAGACGGCCTGCAATCAGATCAGTTTGAACACCGTTTGAAGACAAATAGAAAGTTTCTTTGTCGTAGAAAATATCCAAGATTTGCTCATTATTGTAGCCCAAAGCTTTCAACAAAATCGTAACTGGCATTTTACGGCGACGGTCGATACGGAAATACAACAAATCTTTTGGATCAAATTCAAAATCCAACCATGAACCACGGTAAGGAATAATACGAGCAGAGAACAACAGCTTACCGGAAGAATGTGTTTTACCACGGTCATGCTCAAAGAACACGCCTGGAGAACGGTGCAGCTGGGAAACAATCACACGCTCAGTACCATTGATGACAAAAGAGCCACTTGGCGTCATCAATGGGATTTCACCCATATACACTTCGTTTTCACGAACTTCTTTTACAGTCGGCTTAGATGCTTCTTTATCCAAAATCACTAAACGGATACGGGCACGCAATGGAGCCGCGTAAGTAATGCCGCGCAATTGACATTCAGGAATATCGAATAAAGGCTCGCCCAATGTGTAATGCACAAACTCCAAGCGCGCATAACCGTTATGACTCACAATCGGGAAAATAGAATTAAATGCTGCTTGCAGACCATCATCAGTGCGTTGGTCAAAAGCATTTTCCAGCTGCAAAAATTTCGCATAAGAATCAATTTGGGTTGCCAGCAGGAAAGGAACATCTAAGACATTCTCTCGCTTTGCAAAACTCTTACGGATACGTTTTTTCTCGGTAAACGAATAGCTCATATACACTCCGAAAAGCAATTTTAAATAATAGGCCGTCTGAAACAACGGCATGCATCAACCTGATATTTACATTTATTTGCAATGATTTTATAAAGATTATGCAAATAAATGTAAACAATGCCTGATGCTTATTTCAAGAAGCAAAATAAGGCTGGCAGAAAACTGCCAGCCTTCATAGGAAGCATCAAATTATTTGATTTCGACTTTAGCGCCGGCTTCTTCCAATTGTTTTTGGATGTCTTCAGCTTCAGCTTTAGAAACACCTTCTTTCAGAGTTTTAGGTGCACCGTCAACGATGTCTTTAGCTTCTTTCAGACCCAGGCCAGTGATAGCGCGGACAACTTTAATCACGCCAACTTTTTGATCACCGGCAGAAGCCAATACTACGTCGAATTCAGTTTTTTCTTCAGCAGCAGCCGCACCAGCACCTGCAGGGCCTGCAACTGCAACTGCAGCAGCAGAAACGCCAAATTTTTCTTCAAAAGCTTTAACCAGGTCGTTCAATTCCATTACGGTCAAAGAACCAACGGCTTCCAAAATGTCTTCTTTAGTAATAGCCATGCTATTTATACTCCAAATATTGTATTAAAAATAATTGATTAAATGAAACAAAATCGATTAAGCGGCTTCTTCGCCAGCTTTCTTCTCTGCCAAAGCAGCCAAACCACGTGCAAAGCCTGATACAGGAGCTTGCATAACGAACAACAGTTTGGACAACAGCTCTTCGCGGCTTGGAATAGAAGCCAACTCAGCAACCTGAGCAGGATTCATCACTTCGCCATTGTAAGAACCGGCTTTAACGATAATTTTGTCATCTTTTTTCGCGAATTGGTGCAGCACTTTAGCAGCAGCAACAGCATCTTCAGAAGCAGCGTAAACCAATGGACCAACCATTTGATCGGCCAAACCTGCGAATGAAGTACCCTCTACTGCGCGACGAGCCAGAGTATTTTTCAGAACGCGCAAGTAAACGCTTTCTTTACGTGCATTCGCACGAAGCTCAGTCATGCTGGAAACACTGATACCGCGATATTCAGCGACTACGAGAGTTTGAGCGTTAGCAATTGCTGCGCTAATTTCCTCTACGGCCACTTTCTTGGTTTCAATATTGAGACTCAAGGTCTACCTCCCACTGTTTATAAACAGGATACCGAAATGATATCCCACCAGCGCGGTAACCTAAAAAGACATCTTACAAGCAATCTTGCAATGTGTTTCAGGACTACCGTCTGCGTAGGGCAGTTACGATTAAATCTTACGATCCCTACGGTCTTGGACATCTACTTAATTTTAAGTAGCCCAAATTCAGGCAATCCAGAAAACCGGATCACCTGAAAATTTCTTAGTTATTCACGCTTGCAGTATCAACGCGAACACCCAAACCCATAGTGCTGGATACAGCAACTTTTTTCAGGTACTGACCTTTAGCAGCAGCAGGTTTAGCTTTAACGATAGCATCCAGCAACGCATTGAAGTTTTCTTTCAAGTCAGCTTCAGCGAAAGAAGCACGACCGATAGTTGCATGAACGATACCGGCTTTATCTGTACGGTATTGTACTTGACCTGCTTTTGCATTTTTAACTGCTTCAGCAACGTTAGGAGTAACAGTACCTACTTTAGGGTTTGGCATCAGACCACGAGGACCCAAGATGGTACCCAATTGACCAACGATACGCATTGCATCAGGAGAAGCAATAACAACGTCAAAGTTCAGGTTACCAGCTTTGATTTCAGCGGCCAGATCTTCAAAGCCGACAATATCTGCACCAGCTTCTTTAGCAGCATCTGCATTTGCACCTTGAGTAAACACAGCTACGCGAGTTGTTTTACCGGTACCTTTAGGCAGAACGACTGAACCACGAATAACTTGGTCAGATTTACGAGGATCAACGCCCAGATTGAAAGATACGTCAACAGACTCATCAAATTTAGCAGTAGCAGCTTTTTTAACCAAAGCAATTGCTTCATCGATTGCGTACAATTTGTTAGCTTCAACAGAAGAGCGCAGAGCTTTCAAGCGTTTAGATACTTTAGCCATTATACAACACCCTCCACATCCAAGCCCATTGAGCGAGCAGAGCCGGCGATAGTACGGACAGCAGCATCCAAGTCAGCAGCAGTCAAATCAGGCTCTTTAGTTTTAGCAATTTCTTCCAACTGAGCGCGGGTCAATTTACCCACTTTGTTAGTCAAAGGATTAGAACTACCTTTTTGCAGACCAGCAGCTTTTTTCAACAAGATAGAAGCTGGTGGAGTTTTCATCACAAAAGTGAATGATTTATCTGCAAATGCAGTGATCACGACTGGAATTGGCAACCCAGGTTCCATACCTTGGGTTGCAGCATTAAATGCTTTACAGAATTCCATGATGTTCAAACCACGTTGACCCAAAGCAGGACCAACTGGGGGAGATGGATTGGCTTTACCTGCAGGAATTTGCAGTTTGATGTAGCCGATAATTTTCTTTGCCATTTAAGGACTCCTAAAAACGGGTATAACGCGGAACCATTCCGCTTCCCAAACAGAATTTGCGATTATATCCGCTTTAAAAAAAAATTTCAAGCGAATTAAACCACTTAAATCTTTTCAACCTGACCGAACTCTAATTCAACCGGTGTTTCACGACCAAAAATCTGAACTGAAACACGCAATCTATTACGCTCGTAGTTAACTTCATCAACAATTCCATTGAAATCAGCAAATGGACCTTCATTCACACGAACCTGCTGACCAACCTCAAATTCAACTTTTGGTTTTGGCTTCTCAACACCTGTTTTGGCTTGTTGCAAAATAGCATCTGCATCTTTTTGAGAAATTGGGATTGGACGATTTCCGCTACCACCTACAAAACCATTTACTCGAGGGGTGCTCTTAACCAAGTGCCATGAATCATCGGTCATTTCCATTTCAACCAACACATAGCCTGGATAGAATTTACGCTCACTGATGGTTTTTCGGCCATTCTTGATATCTACCACTTCCTCTACAGGAACGAGAATCTGACCGAAATATTCTTCCATGTTTTCACGAGCAATGCGCTCTTTCAATGTTTTTTGAACATTTTTCTCGAAACCGGAATAGGCCTGTACCACATACCAACGCTTTGACATCTTTACCCTTTCCTATTTAATAAAACATCAAAAAACAACCATGAAATAATTGTATCTGCCGCATAAATGAAAGCTGCTAAAACTGCAACGAAGATAATCACGAATACAGTCATTTTGACCGCTTCATCGCGACTCGGCCAAACTACCTTCTTGAACTCAGTCCAAGAGCTCTTAAAATATGCAAACAGACCTTCTTTCTTTTTAGGAGCCGGCTTATTACTTACCACAACTTCCTTTTTCTGATGGTCTTCTTTGCGTCCAGACGGATGTTCTGTCATCTTTACTCACTTATCAATACCCCACCCGCCTTCATTTTAGATAGTGGCATTGATCCATTAATTAATTCCAAATAATCTTAAAACTTAAGTACAAAAAAATTAACCGGCACAAGGCCGGTTAATTTTTTATTTGGCAGGCCAAGAGGGTCTCGAACCCCCAACCCTCGGTTTTGGAGACCGATACTCTACCAATTGAGCTATTGGCCTCTAAACTTAAGCGATTACAGAAGAAACCACACCCGC